>JBKDWF010000028.1:0-23839 GCA_046338525.1 Holosporales bacterium | reverse complement strand
CTGCGAGCCTGCGTCAAGGGGGCTTCGCCCCGCGCAGGGCGCGGCTCCCGCTGCGCTCCCGCCCTTGACCCAGTCTCTCAGCCGCCTGTATCTCCTCTACCAGAAAACAATGCATTATTTCAATCTATTACGAAGTGTTGCACTTCGTTTTGGAAACCGCCTCCAAAACAAAAACAAAAAGTCTCAAATGTTTGGCATTTAGCCGCCGTCGATCCTGAAACGCTTATTGAAAAGATTCAATATTTCCGCACTGGTAAAACAACGCGCCAAAAAATATTTGATCCTTTCGATGACCTCAAAAAAGACTTGGGAAGCGATGTAAATACCCTAAAACGCCGATTCCGTGCTTTTACAGGATTGTCGTTTGAGGAGCCAGTTACCATCGAAAATGGATTTAGACGACTTGCCTTGAGAAATATGGAGTGGAATACGGGTACCCTCAAAAATATCAATACCATCATGAAAGAGAAGGCAGGGGATCGAGGAAAACTATATACCCTATGGAAAGCGGCATTGAAGAGCAATAGTCCGAACCCCCAAATGCACGAAACACTGGAAAGCAACTATACGCCTAAGACACTCGCGTTTTATGACACCATTAAATATCTGGCAATTCAGAGTATATTTTGGACAGGAATAATTGCCAGCCAAGGCTTGCGAGGTGATAAAAATATTCAATCATTAAATCAACTTGTCACTATTTTATTGGTCGGATTTCTCGTCGGTGCTGCTATTACTCTGCCGAAAACACTCAAAGCCTTATGGCTGTTATTCAGAAATGGATCGCTTGAAGGAAACATACGACAAGTAGGCATGGCCGTATTGGAAACCCTTAATCATATTCATATCATCAAAACTGGATTGAATAATATGCGGGTGGAAGCGACCCAAGATAAATTTGGCGTGGTTTATTGCCGGCTTGAAGGTGCGACCACAGTTGAACGCTCCTATTTCTTAGAGGCTATGCAAGAGGTACTCGGACCTGTCCAGAATCCCCGCTATGTTTTGGCACGACCTTCTAATTTATGGCGATTCGGTAGAATGGATTATCATGCTGTTCCTACCGCCATCGGCCAGAAAAAAGAAAATGCGGAATATTTTGCTCGGTTATGGAATCGCTATGTGGGTAATTCCAAACTAGTTTATACACGCAGCACCGAAGGCCGCTTAACATTGCTTCAAGCTCGCACTAGAGCTTTATCTTCCGCGTTTCGCAAAAAGACCGACAGAATTAGTAAATGGTAGCCCCAAGGGAGGGGAGGAGGGCTGATGGCTTACACCACCCCCACCGTCCTGATCCTCGCCCGCGCATGAATCTCCGCCTGGGACAGCACCGGCGTGGCTGGGCGGAAGCGTTCGATGACCGCCCGGACATAGGGGCGCAGGCCGGGGGGCGTAATCAGCACCGGGGTTTCGCCCTCGGCGGCGTGTTTTTCAAAAACTTGGCGCACTTTACTGGCAAAGTCCTGCATTTTCGAGGGGGCAAGAGCAAGCTGCTTATCGTCCCCGTTGCCAATGAGGGCATCGGTGAGGGTCTGCTCCCATTCTGGTGACAGAGTTACCAAGGGCACAATTCCATCCTCACCCGCATACATCTCACACAACGATCGGGTCATCTTTTGGCGTACATGCTCGCCAATCAGGGTGATATTGCGGGTAATGGGTTCGGCCTCGGCAATGCCCTCCAAAATCGTTGGCAGGTCGCGTATGGAGACGCGTTCTTTAAGTAAATTATGAAGAACTCTTTGCAAGCCACTGATATTCATTTTATCAGGCACGACATCGCCGACCAGTTTCTTGTGCTCATCCCCTAATTGATCCAGCAATTTCTGCGTTTCACTGTAGGAGAGCATTTCCGGCATATTTTCTTTAATGCTGTCCGTTAAATGCGTCACAAGCACCGTGCCGGCTTCCACCACTGTATAGCCCTTAAATTCCGCCTCGGTCCGCTGAGCATCATTAATCCACATGGCGGGCAGGCCGAAGGTAGGCTCCGTCGTTGGCTCCCCATTCAGGGTCAGGGGCTGCCCCTTGGGATCGAGCACCAGCAACTGGCCGGGGCGAATACTCCCCTCCCCAACTTTGATTTCTTTAATACGAATAACATACTGATTAGGCGGCAGTTGCAGGTTGTCCTGAATCCGCACCGACGGCACGACAAAGCCCATTTCCGCCGCCAGTTGCCGCCGCAGGGTTTTAATCTGATCCGGCAGCTTCACCCCCCGCTCACCGTTCACCAGCGGCAGCAGGCCGTAGCCAAGCTCGAGCCGCATGGCATCTATCTGCAGCACCTTGTTCATAGGCTCTTCCGCTGCGCTGGCCGCAGCACTGCCGGGGGTAGCCCCCTCCGCCCCGGACGTGCCCGGCGATGGGGCTTTTTTAGCCACCTGCTTCGCCTCTTCCTGAATTTTAGCCAAATAATAGGCCATACCCCCAGTCAAACCGCTGAAAAACAAAAATATTAGAGTCGGAATTCCCGGCATAAAGGCAAACCCGCCCATCATTACCGAAGCCAATCCCATAGCCGACGGAAACGCAGATAACTGAGCAAAAACAGCTTTATCCGACGACCCACGCACCCCCGACTTGGTCACCAACAAACCCGATGCCACCGAGATAATCAGGGCCGGAATCTGGGTCACCAGCCCATCACCAATCGTCAGAAAAGTATAAGTATGCGCCGCCTCGGACAGCGAGATGCCCATGAAAACAGTACCAATAATAATCCCGCCCACCACGTTGATGAAGGTAATCAGCAACCCGGCAATGGCATCGCCACGCACAAACTTCGCCGCCCCGTCCATGGAACCGTAGAAGGAGGCTTCTTCCTCAAGACCCTTGCGCCGAGCCTTAGCCTCAACATCATTGATAATCCCCGCCGCTAAATCGGCATCGATGGCCATTTGCTTACCCGGCATAGCATCCAACGTAAACCGCGCCGAAACCTCGGCAATACGCCCAGAACCTTTTGTAATAACAATAAAATTTATAATAAGCAGAATAGCAAAGACGATAATCCCAATGACGGTATTGCCCTGCATCAAGAAATTCCCAAACGCTTCAATAATATGCCCGGCGGCATGAGTACCCTGATGACCTTCCGACAAAATCAATCGGGTAGACGCGACGTTCAACGCGAGACGAAAAATGGTACTGATCAGCAAAATCTGCGGAAAACTATTAAAATCCGTAGGCTTTTCCATAAACAGCGACAGCATCATGATAAGCACAGCCAACGTCAGCGAGAACGCCAGCCCAATATCAAGCAGCCATGGCGGCAACGGTAAAATCAGCATCGCCAGCATCAACATCAACCCGCCGGCAAAGACCGTATCGCCACGCAGGAAGCTGCGCGGATTAAAAGCTTTTGCGGCAGGAGCAGGGATAGCTTGCGCCATAGATGGTTATGCTGTCGGCGGGAAAGGTGAATTTACAGTTAATCCTAAGCACAAACTGTTTGTCTCCCCCGTTTTGTCTCCCCCGTTGCTTTTTCGCCAACAATCGCCGATATGAGGAAGATGCCACGCTTTTTAAGCCTTTTTCTGCTGTTGTTAACCCTTGCCGCCTGCGGTACCCGGGGCGGGGTAAAAATGCCCGATAACGCGCAGCCGGGCTACCCCCGCGCCTATCCTAACCCGAAAGCTGAGTAAAAATGGATCCCTCATTTTCGTACCATAACGGTGTCCTTCACGCCGAAGGGGTATCAATCCAAACCCTAGCTGATACCGTGGGCACACCATTGTATTGCTATAGCAAAAACGCGCTAGAGACAAATTACCGTGCCGTTGCCGCCGCCTTTGCCGATCGCGATGCACGGCTTTGCTTTGCCATGAAATCAAACTGCAACCCCGCGATTTTATCACTTTTTGCACGCTTGGGTGCTGGCGCCGATGTTGTGTCTGGCGGCGAGTTATTTTTTGCCCGCAAAGCTGGAATTGCCCCAGATCGCATTGTCTTCTCAGGGGTTGGCAAAAGCAAGCCGGAGCTAGCCACCGCCTTGCATGAAGGCATTTTTCAATTGAACATTGAATCCGAAAGCGAACTGCGCCTACTCAGTGCCGTTGCCACAGAGCTAAACACCACCGCCAACATCGCCCTTCGGGTCAACCCCGACGTGGATGCCGGGACCCATGCCAAAATCACCACCGGCAAGTACAGCAGCAAGTTTGGCATCGCCTTTGAGGAAGTTCCCAACCTGTTATCCCTCGCTACCAACCTGCCCGGCATCAAGCCTCAGGGTCTCGCGGTGCATATTGGCTCTCAGATTACTAGGCTTGAGCCATTTGCCGACGCGTTTACCAAAGTAGCTAGGCTCTTTGCCGATTTACGAGGATCAGGATACCCCCTGACACACCTCGATCTCGGCGGGGGTCTCGGCATTACCTACCAGGATGAGGTTATTCCCAATATTCAAGACTACGCGGCAATGATTAAACGCATCACTGATCCCTTGGGGGTTAGTCTAGTGTTGGAACCTGGCCGCTGGCTCACTGGCTCTACCGGAATTTTAGTGACGGAAGTCCTCCACCGCAAAACCACCCCGGAACGCGATTTTGTCATTGTTGACGCCGGGATGAACGATTTTAAGCGCACGGCCCTCTACGATGCCCGGCACCGCATTCGCCCGGTGCGGGAGGCTTCAGCAAGCACGCCCCAAGGCCGCTATGATATCGTCGGTCCAGTGTGCGAAAGCACAGACGTGTTTGCCAAGAACCTGGGGATAGCAGAGGTTTCCCAAGGCGATCGCCTGGTACTCCTCGACGTAGGCGCCTACGGCTCTGTCATGGGCAGCACCTACAACGTCCGCCTGCCCGCCCCGGAAGTCCTTGTATCCGGCGATAGCTGGCGTATCATTCGCCCACGGCCGATGTATCAGGATTTGTGGGATGCGTATGGGGCGTAATGGAAAGACAGCGCGCTAAAAAACAGCCGTTGCACCCCTCCTCTGCTCCCGGCATAGTCGCGGCATTATGCAAACACCCTACAAAGGCATCATCCTCGCCGGCGGTTCCGGCACCCGGCTTTACCCTGTAACCCTTGGGGTATCCAAACAGCTATTGCCTATCTACGATAAACCGATGGTGTATTACCCACTGTCCACCCTGATGCTGGCGGGGATACAGGATATTCTGGTCATCACCACCCCGGACGATCAACCAGCATTTCGACGTCTACTTGGCACCGGGGAACGTTTTGGTGTCCGCTTTTCTTATGTCGCACAACCATCCCCAGATGGGTTAGCACAAGCATTCTTATTAGGGGAAGAATTCCTAGCCGGTGCACCGGCCAGCCTCGTGCTAGGGGATAACATTTTTTACAGTGAAGGCCTCACCGGGCGATTGTACGCTGCCACCAGGCGCGCCCAAAAGGGTGCCACCGTGTTTGGCTCTTGGGTAAGCGATCCGGAACGATTTGGTGTTCTCGGCTTTAATGCTGATGGACAGGCTATCTCCATTGAAGAAAAACCAAAAAATCCTGCCTCAAATTTTGCCGTTACCGGACTATATTTTTACGATAATACAGTAGTAGACAAAGCGCGGCATCTGAAACCCTCTGCCCGCGGCGAACTGGAAATCACCGATCTTAACCGCCTTTATTTAGAAGAGAAAACTCTATACGTGGAGCGTATGGGGCGCGGTTTCGCTTGGTTTGATACCGGCACGTTTGAAAGCCTGTTGGAAGCACAACACTTCGTACAAACCATGCAAAAACAAATGGGACGAGCGATTGCCTGCCTAGAAGAGATTGCTTGGCGTCAAGGTTGGATCGACGAAAACCAATTGAGAGAAATAGCAAAAATCTACAGCAAGAATAGCTACGGCACCTACCTCAATAGACTCCTAAGCGATAAGGAACCACTACACCGCCTCGGATAATGGGGCGACTTGGGGCGCAGGCGCTTTTTTAGCGGCTGGTTTGGCATCCTCATCCACATCGCGCAAGACATATCCGCGACCCCATACAGTCTCAATATACTTCGCGTTTCCAGTGGCAAGGGCAAGCTTTTTACGAAGCTTGCAGATGAACACATCAACAATCTTAAGTTCCGGCTCATCCAAGCCGCCGTACAAATGGTTAAGGAACATTTCCTTGGTGATAGTTACACCTTTACGCAGCGATAACAACTCAATAATCGCATACTCTTTGTTCGACAACGGCAGGATTTTTTCGTCTACGTATGCCGTCTGGGTCTGTAAGTTCACGGTCAAGCGGCCTGTTTGAATGGTGGGCTGAGCATGACCTTTACTGCGGCGAATAATAGCATTAATACGCGCCAGCAGCTCTGCTCGATCAAAGGGCTTACTAATAAAATCATCGGCACCAAAGCCGAGTCCTTTTACTTTATCGCTAGGCTGAGCCAAACCAGACAAAATCAAAACAGGAGTATTGACCTTAGCCTGACGGAACCGCTTGAGCACATCGTAACCATCCATGTCCGGCAATCCCAGATCAAGGACAATCGCGTCATAATCATAAATCTTGCCAATTTCCAGACCCTCTTCGCCCATATCAGTGACATCCACGACCATCCCCGCAGAGGTGAGCATCAACTCAATGGCTTTAGAGATAGAACTATCATCCTCAATCAACAAGACACGCATGGGAGAATCTCCTTATTTCTTATGGTTGACGGCAATTTCCGGCAACCTTTGGTGGGATAGTCCTAAAAAAGTATTAACAGCACAAAAAAAATCTTCAATGACTAAAAATATCATTCTCCATAGATTCACCCCATCCTAACAGATCAAGACGCACTCGGGTAGGCAAAAACGCAAAACATTCCTGCGCCATCTCTAGCCGACCCTCACGCTTTAGACGTTTGAAAAGCTCATCACGAAGGACATGCAAATGCAACACATCAGAAGCAGCGTATTGTAATTGCTCATTATTCAGACTTGGCGCACCCCAATCGGAACTTTGCTGTTGTTTCGACAAATCAATACCACAAATTTCTTTCACCAATTCTTTCAAGCCATGCCGATCGGAAAACGTCCTGATCAGGCGAGACGCAATTTTCGTGCAAAACACCGGCGTTGTAATAACACCTAAATACTGCAAAAAAGCAGCCATATCGAACCTGGCGTAATGAAAAATTTTTGTCACCTCAGGATTCACCAGCAATGCTCGTAAATTCGGTGCTTCAAAATTACCCTTTGAAAACCGAACTAAATGCGCAGTACCATCGCCATTGGAAAGCTGTACCAAACACAGTCTATCCCGGTGCAAGTTAAGACCCATCGTCTCACTATCCACCGCCACCGCCGCCCCCCACGCCAACCCCGCAGGAAGATCGTTCTCATACAAATGAACCAGTGGGCGTGCCGAAGAAGCCATAAAAATACGCAAAAATTGTACGCTGCTGGACTCAGGAGGTCAAAGAAAAACTACACCGAAAAGCTACACCGAAAAAGACCCGTAGAGCAGAAATTCCTTGTTGCCTTCAGCACCCGTAATCGGGCTTTCCGCTACCCCCTGAACCCGCCAACCAGACCTTGCCTGCAACCAAGCTGACACATTATCCACCGCTGCTTGCTGTGCTGCTGCATCCCGGACAATCCCGCCTTTCTCAACAAACTCCGGCGCGACTTCAAATTGCGGCTTGACGAGGGCAATGAGCCATCCCCCAGGCCGCACAAACCCCAGCGGCACCTCCAATACCTTGGCAAGAGCAATAAAACTCGCATCACACACCACCGCGTCCAATGGTTCGAGAATATTCTCCGCCGTCAAATGGCGCGCGTTGCAGCGATCAAGGACAACTACCCTCGCATCTTGCCGCAGCGTCCAGGCTAACTGACCATAACCCACGTCCACAGCGTATACCCTAGCCGCGCCAGCGTGAAGCAATACCTCCGTAAACCCGCCCGTTGATGCCCCCACGTCAAGGCACACCGCCCCGGCCACTTTTGGCGCAAAAACCTCCAGCCCTTTCAGAAGCTTGTACGCCCCCCGGGACACCCACGCCCTCTCCCCCGCCCCCGATTTAAGCCGCACCACCGCGTTTTTAGGAACCTTGGTTCCTGCCTTGGTCACCGGGCGATCATCCACCAACACCATGCCGCGCACAATCAGCGCGTTGGCCGCTTCCGGCGTGCTGGCCAGCCCCAAGGCAAGCAAGTGTTCGTCAAGACGGGACATATTTAATGTAAGAAACTATACACCCACCACCGGTTTCGTCCATAATCCTGTCCATAATCCTTGACACCGCCCGCAACCCTGCTTGAATACCGCCATGCGTTTTCTTTTGCTTGCACTACTTTTTACAGGTTTATCAACGATCGCTTTTGCCCGAGACAATGAACCAACCTTACATGTTATTGACAACAATGGACGCTTGCGGCCAGCCCCCGACGGAAGCCACCGCGCCCCCGGCGGGATTGTTGTAGAAACTAAAGACGGGCGGATTCAACGGTAGGTCTTAAGCTGTAGGTCTTAAGCTTGATTTCTCATGCAACCTTGCCTAGGGTGCGCCGCCTGCGGGTGTAGTTCAATGGTAGAACAGCAGCTTCCCATGCTGCCAGTGAGGGTTCGATTCCCTTCACCCGCTCCAATTCTTACTTCGGCCGATTGGGATCGGTAAACTTGAACAGATCGTTGTTCACCTTTTTATTGAGCACAATATTACTGAGCCGCACCGTCACCAACAAACCATTTTGATCAAAGAAATACCACCCACGCAATTCGAGGGTTTTTTTATCAAAGCTAAACGTGCACGCTGCCTTGCCCGGGCGGCTGGTGAGCACGTAAAGATCATCATTGCCTTCATAAAACGTGAATTTCAAATCTTTTTGTTCTAAAGAAATAGAAGGCTGAAGCAAAAAGGCCACCGGAACGTCCTCTTCACTAATGTACGTTACTTGTTTTAAATCAGCATCATAATAAACAAACTGTTCACCAGTGCCAATAAAAAACCACCGCGGTGGCGGCATGTACGCAAGCCGCAACCGGTTCGGGCGTGCCAAGGTTATCTGACCCCGCAAAACATCGGTGCCACCGCTTTGCTCAAAATCCGCCGCTAGCGTTTGTACCATATTAAGCTTTTTCTCAAGGCGAACCCGCCACAGTTCTTTTTCCGAAGAAGAAAGCGGCTCTACAGATTCATGGGCAGGCAACGGAAGGTTTTCCTGTGCCTGTGTACGGCTCCCCACCAAAAATAAAAAAAGCATCATCAAAATAAACAACCTCATGAAGGCACCGCCTCAAAGGTTTCCTGCACCAATGCCGTGATTTGTTTCAGGCTAAACGGCTTGCTGATAAAGCCGATACGCTCCTGATTGTTGAGCTGGGCGCGCAAGCTCTCCTCCGCGTATCCCGACATGCATACCACGGGTAACTGCGGGTGTATCTCCCGTGCCGAACGCAGTAGCGTCACCCCATCCATTTCCGGCATCATGACATCCGTCAGCAAAAGCGCAATAGCTTGACCGCTTTCAATAATATCAAGCGCTTCTCTCCCGTGACGCGCCTCCAACACCGTATACCCTTTATTACGCAAGGCACGACTCGTAAACATCCGCACTGCATCTTCATCCTCTGCCAAAAGAATAACCCGTCCGGTGGATGCCGCCGGAGGATTTGCAGCCGCAGGAAGAGCAACACTGTTATTCAATAAGGGTGCCTCTACGGGACGCTCATTGCCCTTATAAAGAGGTATAAACAAAGTAAATGTTGTCCCCACATCAAGACTAGTGTCCACCAGCACGTACCCACCCGTCTGACGCATGATCCCCAAAACTGTGGATAGACCTAGCCCTGTTCCCTCACCCAATTTTTTCGTGGTGAAAAACGGATCAAAAATACGGTTCAACACTTCTGGGGGAATACCACTGCCATTATCCGTCACCCGAATACGAAGGTAATCTCCGGGCAGTACCACCTCATCACGCAAGGTAAACGCCACCGGAACATTATAATTATCCGTCCTAATACGTACCGTTCCCTGCCCCCTAATCGCATCCCTGGCATTAATCGCGAGATTGATAATAACCTGTTCTAGTTGCGTTTTATCAACCTTAATAAGCCCTATGCCTCTTGCATTTTCAACCGTGAGGTTGACATTCTCTCCCAACAGCCGCTCCAAAAGATTACTTAACTCCCTCAACACTTCAGCAATATTAATTACTTTGGGCGTTAGCTTTTGTTGCCTTGAAAACGCCAGCAACTGCCGCACCAACCCAGCCGCACGCCCGGCATTTTGATGAATCTCAAAAATATCATGATAAGAGGGGTCTGTCGGCTGATGACGCTGCAACAACAGTTCACAAAAACCGCTAATCGCAGTAAGAACATTATTGAAATCATGGGCGATACCCCCAGCTAATTGACCAATAGCCTGCATTTTTTGCGACTGCGAAAATTGTGCCTCAAGATTTTTACGACCAGTAACATCAATCAGATAAAGAACAAACCGCTCCTCCCCATCAGGGGTTTCGGGAACATGCCCTAAATATAAAGCAATAGTTTTATCTCCCCCCAAAAAAGTGATTTCAAAAGCGGGTGCTTGCCCTTGTTGACGGGCAATGACTATATGGGATTGTACTAAATCTTTATCTGCCTCATTCAGCAAAGACCAAAAGTTTTCTCCGCCTAAAATATTGGAAAAAATAGGATTTTCTGCAGCTATTACGCCACCATTAGTCATGGCAGCAATACCAATGGGGGCTTGACGAAAATAATATTCAAATAACAACTGCGTGCGCAGGGCACGGCGGTACGTTTCTTCCCGATGTGCGGCCTTTTCTGCAACCTCAATCTTTTCTTTATGCAGAGTATTGCGCCACAGCCAAAACAGCAGCCAGAAACATATAATAAACAAAAGACTAAGAATCGCATAAATATCCACCGCCATAAACGGCCTCAATGCATTGGCGGCCAAAACACCTGCAAATAAGGCAGCCACTGACGCTAACACACGCAACAACAATAGACGAATAGTGCTGGACAATGGCGTCATTGCTGCGTCCGCCGGTTGAGACGTTGCTTTAGACGGAACACATAGCGGATCACTTCGGCCACCGCTTTGTAATGCTGGAAAGGAATCTCGTCGTCAATATCGCATGCAGCATACAGTGCCCGCGCCAGCGGAGGATTTTCAACAATAGGAATCTGGTGCTTGTGTGCAAGATCGCGAATTTTCGCCGCTAAGAAATCCACCCCTTTTGCCAAAACGATAGGCGCGCCGGTCTGGCCCCGCTGGTATTTCAGGGCCACGGCGTAGTGCGTCGGGTTCGTCACAATCACGGTGGCTTCGGGCACCTTACTCAAGCTCTGTTTTTTAGCCATCTGACGGCGTTGTTGCTTCAGCTTGGCTTTGATGTGCGGATCACCCTCACTTTCTTTATATTCTTCCTTCAATTCATGGCGGCTCATCCGCATCTTATTAATAAATTCCAACCGTTGGAATAAGTAATCCAAGGCTGCAATCAAAAATAAAATTGCTAAAATCCCCGTACTCATTTTGGCAATCAGAGCCTGCAAAGCATCCAGAATACCCCGCATCGTCAGTGTCGTCCACTGATCCATCCCGTCTACTGCCGGGCGAATCATAAAAAACGCCACACCGGCAACAATGGCCAGCTTCACAATCCCCTTAAGAAACTCCACCACGGATTTTTTAGAAAACAGTCGCTTAAGACCTGCCAGCGGCGAAATTTTAGACAACTTCGGAGCCATGCTGGCCGCGCTCCACAAAAAACCGTGCTGGACAACATTGCCCCCTATACTGACCAAGGCCATGACAATCCCAACAACCCCAATCAACAAGAATACCTTAAGGGCAATATGCACCACCACGGTGCTCACGGTCTTTAGATCATCCACATGCAGGTCATCGGTATTACTGATAAACGGGGATAAGGCATCCACCAACCCCCGCCCCATCTGGGGGAACACATACGCCGCCAGCACCGCGCCAGTGAACAGAATAATCCAGCTAGAGACTTCCTTCGAGCTGACAACCTGACCCTTCTCCCGCGCTTTTTCAAGCTTTCGCTGGGAGGGTTCTTCGGTTTTCTGGGAATCGTCGGAATCGTCGGCCATATGCGCGGGGCAAGTGTGCGCCGGAGAGGGTTAACAAAGGGTTAGGGCACCGCCCCGGCATTGTTGCATAAGTTTTAAGCCACCCCTAGCTTGGGCGGAAATTGTTGCAAAACCGCCGCATAAATTCATTTTTTTATCAATTGTTTGCGAATTATGCAACAACGACCAGTAAGATTTTTGCGTTTATAAACAGTTTCATAACGCTCAAAAATAAAGATTTCCCTGCAAATCTTGCGAGCGGTACAACCCGCGCGGCGCTTGAGCGAAACTCTTGCACATTCTTCATGGTGCAAGGAGTATATATCAAAAAATGCCTTTGCCTAAAAAAACACTTTCAAGATCAACGACACGACGCCCGCAAGAACCGCACCGATCATCCACTTGAGCACCAGCAGGTCAGCCTCAACCTTCGTAAACCGGGAATCATAATCCGCGATGGCCTTGGCGGCGGCGCGGGCTTTTACTTCACTAGCACCCGCTTCTATAAGAACAGCCGACATGAAACATCATCCTCTGAAGGAGTTTATAACAGACTTAAACAAGATTGAAAATAATCTTCTTTTCATGAAGCTCGTGCGCGTTTTCCAAAAACCACCCCCCTTGCTACCCCACCCCGCTCTCCTGATGCGGCGGGACGGCAACGCCTTCATCGCTGTATTGCTTGAGCTTGTTGCGCAGCGTCCGGATGGAGATACCGAGGATATTGGCCGCATGGGTGCGGTTGCCGAGGCAGTGCTCTAAGGTATTCACAATCAGCTCCCGCTCCACGGCCTCGACGGTGCGGCCCACCAGCGGCGTGCTGGCTCCACCAGAAGAAGCAACAGGTGTAGCGGCAGTCGTGCTACCACCCAAGGGCGATTCCCCCGCGCCGGTAAGCATGATGGCCTCTATCCCAATGCTGTCGCCGCTAGCCAGCAGGACGGCGCGGTGCATGGTGTTCTCCAACTCCCGAATATTCCCGCGCCATTGATGGGCGAGGAGTTTCTCAAGAGCCTGAGACGACAGCGGCAAGGGCTTCACCGCGTTGGCCGTCGCGTACTTCTCAATAAAATAATCGGCCAGCGGCGCGATGTCCCCCCGCCGTTCCCGCAAGGAGGGCAGATGCAGGGTAAAGACGTTGAGGCGAAAATATAAATCTTCCCGGAATATGCCTTCTTTAACGGCCTGCTCCATATTGCGGTTGGAGGTGGCAATAAGCCGAATGTTCACCTTCACCGGGGTCGCGCCGCCGACGCGATCGATCTCGCGTTCTTGAATGGCGCGGAGCAATTTGGCCTGTAGCCTTGGGTGCATCTCCGTCACCTCATCCAGCAGCAGGGTGCCGCCGTTGGCCTCCTCAAATTTCCCCACCCGCCGCGCTAACGCTCCGGTAAAAGCCCCCTTTTCATGGCCGAACAGTTCCGATTCCAAAAGATTTTCCGGGATTGCCGCGCAGTTGATGGAGATAAACGCCGCGTTGGCTCGTTTGGACTTTTTGTGAATGTAACGAGCAAAAACTTCTTTACCCGTTCCCGATTCGCCGGTGATGAGAACGCTGGCCTCACTGGGGGCAATCTGATCCGCCAGCTTTAACACCTTGGATGTCGCCGGATCGCGGTGCACCACCGTGTGGTTTTCTTGCGTGACGGCTTCCAGCACCGCCGCAATCAATTCCGGATCCGGGGGCAGCGGGATATACTCCTTCGCCCCGGCCTTAATCGCCGCTACAGCCTCATCGGCATTGGCACCAATACCGCAGGCCACCACCGGAATGTGGAAGCGTTCGGCGGCCAGCATCTCAATAAGCTTATCCACGGGTTGTTTCACATCAACCATGATCAGATCGCTGCCCTGCCCCGCCCGAAGGCCGCGCAACGCCTGCTCTGGATCATTAACGTGAGCCACTTTCGCCCCCCGCGCCAAGGCAATCTTGCCCGCCGTGGCGATGTGTCCCTCAAGGCTACCAACAATCAATACACGCATAACACTATTCCTTTTAATTCCCGCCGGTTTTAATTATTTCCGTCATGGTCACCCCAAGACGTTCATCAACAATGACGACCTCGCCCCGGGCAACCAGACGGTTATTAACATAAATATCAATTGGCTCGCCGATACGACGATCAAGCTCCACCACGGCACCACGACCTAGTTTCAAAAGTTGATTCACCTGTATTTGCGCTTGACCCAACACCGCAATAATTTTCACCGGAATATCGTACACTGCTTCCAAATCTTGGCCTGTTGTAACCCGCGGCTCTTCGCGCATAGTATTAGGGAAAGGTTCTTCAACCTCAGCAGCTTGTACTTGATCAAGGGATAATTCTTGTTCCTGTTCGCTCATGGTATCTTCTCCTGTTGTTGTAAGGGTATTATTTTTGGCGCATGACGATTTGCCAACGTATCAAGCTTGTACAAAAGCCGTTCCGCCAAGCGTTCCACGCCGCCATCACTCCATTCCAGACGCAAATCACCTAACGCCATCTCCGGCTTTGACTGGATCAAAAAACGTCCTTCAAAAATTTTGGCTACATTACTATTTTTCCAAATCTCTTCCAAAATACCAACATCATCAGCGTGGCAAACCGCCAGCAACCTTGGCTGCGCCTCAAGACTGGCCAGCGCATCCTCTAACATTGCAGCAAACTGCTGTGACCGCTGCTCTTGATTCAAATGCGGAAAAATCTGACGCACTAACGCTACTGCTAAAGGTATGGCCGCGTTAGTAAGATATTCCGGCAACGATTTTTGCCCCTCCATCAACGCATCAAACTTAGAAGGTAGCTTTTGCAATAATGCCTGTTGACGAGCCACAAGACTGGCCTCTGCCTCGGCAAGCCCAGCCTGGCGACCGTCTTCAAACGCTACTGATTTAGCTGCCTGCATCTCCTGTTCGCCATAAAGAACTGGAGGTACTTCGTCAGCAATGACCGCTTCTGGAAAAGCTTCTGCCATTTCTTTTTCCATCACGGACACAGAAACAACGGGCATCGACTGGGAAAAACAGGTGTCAAAAAGAAATGGGCGCAACGTCATGATCAATATACCATTTCTTCGCCGCCCTTATCGGAGATATTGATTTCTCCTTTATCGGCAAGGTTTCGCGCCATTTGAATAAGGTATTGCTGGGACTCATCCACATCGCGGATTTTGACGGGACCTAGAGCCTCCATATCTTCACGCAGAATTTTCGCGGCTCGTTCGGACATATTACTGAAGAACAATTCGCGCAAACCTTCCGAAGCACCTTTAAGAGCAATAGTAACCTTGTCTTTATCGGCATTTTTAAGCAACGTCTGAATCCCGGCGGGATCAAGGCGGTTCATATCTTCAAACGTAAACATCAATGCTTTAATCTTATCGGAGGATTCTCTATCTTGTTCCTCGAGAGCAATCATAAAGCGTTGTTCGGTTGCCCTATCAAAGCTATTGAAGATATCCGCCATCATCTCATGACTGTCGCGGCGCTGTGTACGTGCCAAATTGCTCATGAACTCAGTACGCAAGGTGCGCTCGATACCTATGAGAATATCTTTTTGAACCGGCTCCATCTTGAGCATCCGTCCAACCACTTCCATGGCAAAATTCTGAGGCAGTAAAGCCAGCACCTTTGACGCATGATCGGGGCGTATTTTAGACAATACCACTGCCACTGTTTGCGGATACTCATTTTTGAGATAATTACCCAATACTGCTTCATTAACATTGGCCAGTTTATCCCACATGGTAAGCCCTGCTGGGCCGCGGATTTCCTCCATAATTTGACCCGCTCGCTCCGGATCAAGAATGCGCGATAACAGGCGTTCCGTGTTTTGCAGGCTTCCCACTAACGTGCTGCCGGAACTAAAGTTCTCAGCAAACTCAATGAAAAGCTTTTCCACAATTTCCGCATCAACAATTCCCAAACTGGCCATTGCTTGGGATAACTCTTTAATTTCATCGTCCTGCATCATGCGAAATAATTTTGCGCTGTGCTCTTCACCAATGGCAAGAAAGAGCATCGCAGCTTTATCCACACCACTCATAGTGCGATAATCATCCCGTTTACGGGGTTTGATAATGGGTGTTATGGCGGTCATTAGGCAGCCCCCTGTTGCATCCAGTTACGGACAATCTGCAATGATTCTTCCGGATATTTATCGATCAAATCGCCAATACGCTTGACACTGGAGACTCGAATTTGACCCGATATATAATCCATATCAAGCATCTCTTCGACGGGGGATCGTTGCTGGTTTGTCGGCAACGTACTACCATCTGGTGCCTCGAGAGCTGGAGTAAGTCCAGCAGAACTGAGCAAAGCTTCCGCTTCAGGACCACCCGCCGTTTCCGGAGCCGGAGCCGTAAGACGCTGCACCATAGGCCGCACCACCAGCAAAATCATGAGCAGTCCAATAATCGCCAATACCAATGTCTGACCAATACGCACATATTCTTGTGCACTAAGCAATAACCAGATGTTATCCGCGGCCACAGGCAGGCTAGTATCCAAAAATTGCATGTTCACAATTTCCACCGTGTCACCACGATTCGCATCAAAGCCAATCGCGGATTTCACCAATGCATCAAATCGATCAAGTTGTTCTTGCGGCAAGGGAGTATATACTTTCTTGCCCTCTTCCCCCACACTATAAGTACCATCAACAAGCACCGCCACGGAAAGACGTTTTACTTGCCCTATCTGACGAACTTCTTTCGTTACGGTGCGAGAAATTTCATAATTAACAGTTTCTTCCGTACGTTGTTGATTGCGCACAGTAGCAGAGCCATTGGGTTGAGATGCCTGCTTATCCGGTAAATTATTGGCCACAGACACAGAATCGGCTTTTTCTTGTTCAGTTTCATTCTCCGCCACATTTTGCGTAGAACGCTCTACTTTGCTTTCAGGATCGTACACTTCTGAGTCTTTAGTAACCTTATTAAAATCCATCTCTGCGCTTACCTGCGCTCGCACCTTACCAAGACCCACAATGTTACCCACCATATCTTCAATATTGGTCCGCATTTTACTCTCAAAGCCTAGGCGCATCTGCTCATTATTTTCTGCAATAAACGTCTCATCCCCTTCTCTTGCCCCACCTTTGGCAATCAGATTTCCTCGATCATCAACAATAGATATATTCTGAACATCAAGCTGCGGTACTGCCGAGGCGACCAAATGCCTAATCGCAGCAATTTGAATGCTGCCAAGCTGTTTATTGCCTTGCAACGTCAAGAATACTGAGGCCCGCGCCTGCTGCCTCTCGCGGCTAAACAATTCCCGTTCTGGCAATACCAGATGCACCCTCGCCGCCCGTACCCCGTCAATAGAGCCCAAGGTGCGGGCTATCTCACCCTCAAGGGCACGAACCTTGGTCACATTCTGCTGAAACGTGGAAGTCCCCAAAGAATCATTTTTATCAAATAATTCATAACCAAGAGAACCTTCCCGAGGCAATCCAAGCTCTGCCAGACGCACCCGCGCCCGACCCACATCTTGGCTGGGCAACTGCACCGTGGTGCCTCCGTCCAAAAGCTGATACGGAATTTTCAATGCTTCCAATTGCGCGGCAATAGCCGTGACGTCTTTAGTATCCAATTTCGTATAAAGGGTAGCCATCCGCGTGCCAAAAGCACCACTCGCCAAAAAAGCTATCATTCCCAAAACAATAACTGTCGCCGCCGCGAGCATAAATAGCTTGGGACGGCCTAATGATTGCAGTGATTCTAGGAATCCACCCACGGTGATTTTCCCCTTTCGTCAGAGGGCATCTTTAAGGCAACCTCTCAACAAATCGTTAACGCCTAGGAATTTTTTGCCGAGTTTGTTTTTTTTATTGTTTTTCCCACAGAGGCTGTCACTATAAATTGTCGCCGCCAGCACAAAAACTCCTCTAGCGACAACTGGTAACAACGGCACACTTCTCCAAGAGAAATAGCACCTTGCAACACTGCTTGCACTACTTCTTCTTTACGCTGCCAACCCCAACGTGCCGTGGCGGAATGCTGCTCCCTCTTCATTCCATGAATATAAACTTTTTTGGTTAATAAAAAATATATTGTTCTTCTTATAAGTTATTTTGGTGCTCAAAAATACATATACGACGCACACAAAAACCTCTAATATCTCAATTCACGTTCAAAGGAGATTGTGGGATGAACACACGTTTTTTAATATTAATGCTTTTATTCATCAGTCTTAACGGCTGCACAAACACCCCTAAAAATACGTATGTAGATGCCGCCGTTCTCGATCCTGCAATTTTAACTATCCCCCCTGCCCCGAATAGCGCCCATTGGCAACAGGACATTGATGCCGTGATACGGGCACAACGCCGGGCCACCGAAAAAGACCGTGAAGCCGCACGCCAACAACAACCTGTCCGCCCTGAAATGGTGGCCAGCATTATAACGCCCAGCATTAACCGCACCAAACAACCCCAAACATTTGCGTTACTCGATAACGCAGGCGCTAGCTGCGGCGCCGCCGTCCGCAAAGCAAAAGAATTCTGGAATACCGAACGTCCTTTCAAACGTGATGCGCGTGTTAAAGCGTTATTTAGTGGTACTAATAACGGTGCCTATCCAAGCGGCCACACAGCCTGTAGCCTTGTTTACGCAGAAATTCTCGGCGTTCTATTTCCCGCCCAGCGCTCTGCCTTGCGGCAGAGAGCCGATGAAATTGCTTGGAACCGAGTCATTGCCGGCGTACATTACCCCCACGATCTTACAGGCGGCGAACAATTGGCGTTCTGGGTTTTGGGCGCACTGAGTGCCACAGAAAACTTCCAGAACGATCTCAGCGCAGCCCAGCTTGAACTTCAACAATAAACAACACTTGTAAGTCCACCATTACATCACTAAGCCTCATAAATGACCGCAATTTCCACGCATTTTGTTGATAATGAAGCGTTAGACGGCCTGACTGCCAAGGAACTGCTCACCCATGCCCTTACTACCGCCCATGCTAATGGCGACATAGCGGCTGTGTCCTCCTTTGGAGCAGAATCTGTAGTGCTCCTCCACCTCATTGCCCAGATTAAACCAGAAACACCAATTTTATTTTTAGAAACCAACAAACTATTCCCTGAAACCCTCACTTACATGCATACCGTGCAACACCATCTTGGCCTACAGGATGTGCGCCTCCTCGCCCCGGCCAAAATGGACGTGGATCGCGAGGATCCCCAAGGAACCTTATGGTTTACCAACGCCGATCGTTGCTGCTTTATCCGCAAAGTGTTGCCTTTGCAGCACGCACTTTTGCCCTTTCGTGCTTGGATCAATGGACGTAAACGCTTTCAAAGCAGCAGTCGAGCAAGCATCCCTCTCATAGAAAATGATGGTGCCCGCATCAAATATAACCCCTTGGCCCGCTGGGATGCCAGTGATCTAGAAACGTATATTGTCCAGCATAACCTGCCCCGCCATCCCCTCACAGCCCACGGCTATACATCTATCGGCTGCGCTCCGTGCACCGCATTGCCCGTAGATGGCAGCAATGGGCGTAGTGGCCGCTGGGCAGGACAGGATAAACTAGAATGCGGAATTCACTATACTATATAAAGAGCATTCCTATTATACTGAACGTACCTGAAGACTTTTGGTTGGCTGCGCCGCGCGGGCTGTACCGCTCGCAAGATTGAGAGGGGAAGTTTTGATGCGCGAGGGGTATACTGTAACTTTTTTGTCACATTTTCTACCTTTATCGCAAGTCGTTGAGAGAGCGTCTTTTGTTGCGGCGTTTTCTGCTTGCCTTTGGCGGCTTGAATACTACATCTAGTGGCTGTCGCGCTGATGACCCACTATATATAGTATGCCGCAGCGCGAACACCTCTTATAGCCCCCCAGGAGACTGAAAATTATGCTCGATCTTCTGCCTTCTGCTGATGCGGATGTTGTGCAGCGTCCTAGCGGCATCAAAGTAACCGTTGATCACCGCCGCGATGCCAAATTGACGAATTTTGGAAAAGCCGTTCTGGACGATCGGTATCTCTTACCTGGGGAGACGTATCAGGATTTGTTCGCCCGGGTGGCGACGTATTACGCCGATGATTCCGCCCATGCCCAGCGGCTATATGATTATATTAGCAATTTGTGGTTCATGCCCGCCACGCCGGTACTGTCCAACGGCGGCACGGATCGCGGGTTGCCTATTTCCTGCTTTTTGAACGAGGCCAACGATAGCCTCGGCGGGATTGTGGATTTGTGGAACGAGAACGTCTGGCTGGCGGCTCGGGGCGGCGGCATTGGCAGCTATTGGGGCAACCTGCGATCCATTGGTGAGATGGTTAAGGGCAACGGCAAGACCAGCGGCGTCATCCCCTTCATCCGCGTCCAAGATGCCCTTACCTTGGCCATTAGCCAAGGCAGCCTGCGCCGGGGCAGCGCGGCGGTGTACCTGCCCGTGCGCCACCCGGAGATTGAGGAGTTTATTGAGCTGCGCCGTCCTACCGGCGGGGATCCCAACCGCAAGGCGCTCAACCTCCACCACGGCGTGCTTATCCCCGATGCCTTCATGCGGGCGGTGGAGGAAGATCAAGAATGGGCCTTGCTCAGCCCCAAAGACGGCACGATTATCCGTAAAATATCAGCTCGAAACCTGTGGATTCGGATTCTGACTGCTCGGATTGAAACCGGTGAACCGTATATCGTGTTCATCGATCACGTCAACCGGGCGATTCCGGAGCACCACAAGCTGGCCGGGCTGACCGTCAAAACCTCCAACCTGTGCAGTGAAATTACCCTCCCCACCGGGCTGGATGGTGACGGCAGAGAGCGCACCGCCGTGTGCTGCCTCTCCTCCTTGAACCTTGAAACGTACCAGGAGTGGGAGAACCAGCCCCAGTTTATTGAGGACTGCCTGCGCTTCCTCGATAACGTCCTCACCGACTTTATCAACAACGCCCCCGATTCCATGAGCAAGGCGAAATACGCGGCCATGCGGGAGCGTTCAGTGGGCCTGGGCGTCATGGGCTTTCACTCCTTCTTGCAGGCCAACTCCATCCCCTTTGAGTCGGCCCAGGCGAAAAGCTGGAACTTCCGGATGTTTCGCCATATTAAGACCCAGGCGGATTTGGCTTCACGGGAGCTGGCCTTAGAGCGCGGCGCCTGCCCCGACGCCGCCGACTTCGGGATTAATGAGCGTTTCTCGAACAAGATTGCCATTGCCCCGACGGCGTCGATTTCCATTATCTGCGGCGGTTCTTCGCCCGGAATTGAGCCGATTGTGGCCAACAGCTTTACCCACAAAACCCTGTCCGGCTCCTTCGTGGTTCGCAACCGGCATTTAGAGATGCTGCTCACGGAGCGGGGTCAGAACACCGATGCCATCTGGTCGTCCATTTCCACCCATGAAGGTTCGGTGCAGCATCTGGAGTTCCTTGATGAGCATGAAATGGCCGTTTTCCGCACGGCGTTTGAGCTGGATCAACGCTGGCTCATTGACCTTGCCGGGGATCGCACCCCGTATGTCTGCCAGGCCCAGTCCCTCAACATCTTTGTCCCGGCGGATATTCACAAGCGCGACCTGCACCAGATTCACCTCATGGCGTGGAAGCACGGCGTCAAGTCGCTGTATTACTGCCGTTCCAAGTCCTTGCAGCGTCCCGATGTCGTGGCCACCCCGACGCTGGGCGTCCCGGCGGAGATTGTGGTGGATTCCAGTGCCGCCGTGGCAGGGGATGGGGGGAAGTATGAGGAGTGTCTGGCGTGTCAGTAAGATGAATTTTTGGTAAATTTACTCACAAAAATTTGATTTTACTGCATTTTTTTGATAAGTTTTTGTTAACAATTTGGGCGCAAGATGGCTTCACCTCACGAAAGGAGGCTGTTATGTATACCCAAGCCAAATTACCCCCGGTTACCGAAACTGTTCGCGGTGACTTTTTCTGGCAGCGCGCTAAAAGCGGTCAGAGACTCATTGGCGGCGACAAGGGTAACAGTGTCACACTGGAGGCTGGTTCCCGATATGTGGGCGGCAAGGGATTTGATGTCGTCGATGTTTTGGGTGCTGCCCGAGTAGATGTTAACAAGGTGGGTAAAAACGCCGCTGGGAGCACCGTTTATGCTCGAGGCTCTGCCACTATCAATGCCCGAGACAATAACCGGGACACGTTGTTTCTTTCAGGGGCTAATAATATCACTCAAACGGACGCCAACGACCAAATTATACTCAACAATAAAGTCAGGGATGCGGTTCTACTTGGTAAGGGTGGCACTATCACGGTGGGTGATCCTACCGTGACTTTTACCCGCACCACGACTAAATTCCGCGGCGAAGAAGTGTATCGTTATGCGGGGTCGAATGGGGTTACGTTTGTTGCCTCCAAGGCTTTGACTCTTGATGGTAATCAGAAATTAAATATCGTCACCTGAAAAGCAACAGCAATGATTTAGGGGGGGCATCAAGCCCCCCTCTTTTTTTGGCTCTTTCCCAAATATGTGTGGGTAAAAAACCTGCCAATCCCACAACCTCGGTCGTCTTCGCTAGCACTGTAAAGCGCGCGGTGATCCAGCACGATTATTTTGGCTCTTTCCCAGCATGAGCGGGGTACACGCCGCCGCCTTGAATGAAGATAACCGCTGCCCATTGACCCTTCCCCTGCGTCTACCCTATGCACACAACTGTTCAAGTGCTCGGTGTAGCCCCCTCTCCCGCTTGCGGGGGAGAGCCGGGGAGGGGGTGAAAAGCACGAGAACAAATCATTGTTTTTTATAGATTTAAACGCCCCCTTCCTCACCTTCTCCCGCGCAGCGGGGGAAGGTGAGGAAGGGGGTGTTAACAATAAGAAAAACCAATTATTTTCAACCCCAACCCCGCAAGGCCATCAGCCTTGCGCCTCCCCCGCTACGCAGGGGCAGGGGTTATACCGAGCACTTCAATAGATTCAGATGATACGAAGGCGGCTCTAACTATTCTGTCTTTGCTGAGCCAGCATAATATACACTTGTAAGGCGTCCGGAGAGATCTCACCCGGTGCTTCTGTTGTGTTTACAGGTTGCTTTCCCGCAAATTCCAAAAAAGCATCCATTGCTTTGCGCCCAGCATCGCTAATGCTTGTTGTAGCGGCAAATAAAGATTGCCCCAGTGCCACACCAGTCTTGGCAGTTATTTCCTTTGCATTCTCCGTCAAAGCATTGCGTGCAGTATCAACAAATTTTGCAACATTCTCAGAAAGTTTGCCACGTTGTTCTACCGTCATTTTATCAACGGTCTCCACCAACGCCGCCAAATGTACTGTCGTCAATTCTCCACCTTTGCTAACAATTTCATTCAGGGCACGAATTTTCGCCTCCACCAACACCGCTGAAGCATTACCAATGACAGCACCAGCAAGCTCTGCAACCCCTGGCGCGATGTCCAACTCTGCATTGGGATCATTCGCATTCGCCGCCGCAGAAGAATCGAACACGGAGTAAGATTGAGGGCCTCGGCCTTCTGATTCTAAATACTTATTATACGCTTCTTGTGCTGCTTTACTTTGTAAATATTGTTGCTCGTCTCTGGTCATTGATACAATGGCAAATTTTCCATTAGGAAACCCCACCATCACAGGAAAAAGTTTTTTGTCTTCAGCCTCCCGAGCCTCGACCTTCAGTTGGCTTAAGGAAGGTTCTTTTTCTTTGTAGTATCTTTGAGTTCTATCATATATTTGATGAGAAGGTAAATCCAACGACGGAGGGGCAACAGTACTAACCATAGGACTTACGCGTTAAGCGAAGCGGATAGTGGGTGATTTCAACTGTTTTCGCATATATTCACCGAGCAATTCTCTTTTTAGGCGATAAGCAGTGGTTTTGCACTGCACGGCGAGGCGTTTAAGACATACGAGGACAATCA
>JBKDWF010000054.1:0-3125 GCA_046338525.1 Holosporales bacterium | reverse complement strand
TCCCACGACACACTTCCCAACACCGCCAGGTCGCATTTGTGGCTTTTCTTAACTCCAGATCGTAGCACCGAAACTTCGTTTCGGTGCTGTTGTCCACCGTTGGAACTCTTTCTTCTAATTCTTTTAACCCCTCTTTAGAGGATCTTGACTGGGAGTCAAGATCATCTATTCTTCTTTTTAAAAAAAAGAAGGAGAAGGATGCCAAGAAACAAGAGATTACCAAAAACGAAAGGTCGAACATGATGTTGAAACAGAGGTATAATTCCAGTGCTGCCTTTTTTCCACCTTACACGAATCTTTCGATTTTGCTTAAGACGGCTTAAGCGAAAAAAAGCCGCGCTAAGGTCAAAAAAAAGTTTGACACTGGGGTTTACGGCATGAGTATGCCCTGCGGCTGCGGCTGCGGCTGCGGCTTTGATCACTTTTTTTTAAAAAGCAAGAAAAATTTTTTGCCGCTACCGCTGCTGTTTCTGCAACGCCCGCTGGCCAAAATAAAAACTGATGATCCCGGCGAAGAGAGCGGCATCTTCCTCAGACCACAGCATCGCCGGATCGGGCTGAATTACTTTGAGCGCGGCGTACAGCGCGAAAAACGCGTAGGCAATCACCGGCCTCACCGTGCCGTTGAGGGCATCGACCCAGCCAATGCCGGTGGCGTATGTTTTATAAAGCGCCACAGCCTCAATAGCGGCGTTTGTGGTGCGGATTTCTTCCATGCGATCCGCGCTGCCCAGCCGCTGCTGTTCGAGTTGCAGCTTGAGGATTTCCAGTTCATGGGCGCGATCGCGGCCACTTTGAAATAATTTCAGTAATTCCGGGATAAGCGAGCCTAAAAAACCCAATAACGATCCTAACAATGTCATCATAAAATTACCCTTTCACAAAAAAGAAAATAAGTTGAAACACCATGCCGCCTAAGGCGATGATGAGGGTGGTTACCATCCACCACAGGGCGCGCTCGATTTTCTCCAAGCGATCGTTGATGCCCTTGTACCGTTCGGCGCACACGGCGACGTGGACGGCGAGGCTTTCGTCCTCATGGGACAGGCCTCGACTACGTATGTTTTTATAGTGCGTATCGTTGTATTCTTCTGTTTTTTCATTATCTTCTTGATACATTGCAAGTGTCTCCTTTACAAAAAAATCCCCGCCTATAAAACAGGGCAGGGGAGTGATTATGAAAACAATTTTTTGGTTGGTGGTGATGATGCTGGTGGGTGCCGGAGCCGCCCACGCCGCCCCGTTTACCGTGACCAGCACGACGGTGCAGGACGGCAAGCATATGCCGAAAACTATGGAGTTTTCCGGCTTTGGCTGCACTGGCGGGAATATTTCGCCGCAACTGAGCTGGAGCAATCCCCCCGCCGCAACCAAGAGCTTCGCCATTACGGTGTATGACCCTGATGCCCCGACCTCGGTGGGGTGGTGGCATTGGCTGGTGTACAATATCCCTTCGCAGACAAGGGACATTGCCGCCGGGTCTATCCCACCGGGAAGCTTGGAGGGTTACACCGATTTTGGTAGTGTTGGCTTCGGCGGTGCCTGCCCGCCCATTGGTGACAAGCCGCATCGGTATATTATTACCGTGTATGCGCTATCAGTGGACAAGTTTGATGTGCCCTCGGCGGCTATGACCGGGGCAAAGCTGCGCTACCTTATGCGGGATGTTACTGTAGGCCAAGCAGTGATCACGGGTTTGTATGGGCGGCCGTGATGTGTTTATTAATACCGCTTTGCGTTCAATATGTAGAAAATATTTACGCAAAGCGGCAAGTCCGCGCGGCGATTGATGTCGTCAGGTCGTTGCTCGCAAATCCCTTTCTAGCCACTCATCCCCATAAATGGGTTAATATGAGGTGTCCTAGTGATGATTTTTTTGAGAAAAAAGATGTTGCTTTCGCTGGAAAACCTAATTATATTCTTCAGAGTTTTTAACCCCTATAAAGGAGAGTTCCTTATGAAAAAAACATTAGCGGCAGTCACAGCGCTTGGCCTAGTAATATTTTCACATGGTGCGCATGCTGAAAATAAGAAATGGTATGCAAAATTGAATGCTGGTACCAGCTTCTTGGGCGATCAAGATTTTAAACAATCTGGAGTTGCGACCGCTGGTGCCACTGGTAAAGGAGAATATTCGAGCGGTTGGGTTGCTGGTGGTGCCTTTGGTTATCGTATCACGGATAACTGGGCCGCTGAAATTGCTTGGGACTATAGAACCAACGAAAATGATAAAACCAAGTTTTCTGATGGAACCTCGGTTTCCGGTGGCGACTTTGCTTCAAACATTATATTTTTGAATGGTTATTATCGGTTTGATCCGGTTATGAACACCAAGCTGCGTCCTTACTTGGGTTTGGGTCTTGGTTGGGTTGAGGAAATTGATATGGATTTAAAAACCTCATCAGGTGTTGAAAATTCTTATAGCGCAGAGAATGAGTTTGCAAGCCAACTGATGGCGGGTATTGAGTATCCGATTGCTCAAAACTGGGATTTTAGCACGGAAATTAGGTACACGAAGGTAAGCGATATTGAACTTAAGCAAGAGAGCGGTTCTAAAAAAATCACTGGTATCGATTATGATCCCATCACTGTAGCTGTTGGTATAACGTATAATTTTTAATGTTTTAACTGATACAGTGACTTGGAAATATTTTTCAGGTCACTGTATTAAGTTGTGTGCGTGAGTAAAAACTACTCCTCCCCAAGACCTTGGCGCATAATTTTTTGCCTCTTAGGCAAAACTGTTGGGTGAAAGACGCTTGCTGCGGTTCATCTGTAGGTTATTGCCAGTGCCACAATGGCGTGGTGACTAATACCAATGTACAGTCTATTGAGTAATTTAAAAACCCGATATTTGCAGTAAATATATTGTGTTTTTCTTGTTATTATTCTCGAACTTATAACGCTCTAATCCGCTGCCTTAAGGCGGCTATCTCTCCCGAGAGGCTACCCCATACGCACAAGTCTCATGAGCCTATGGAAGGGCGCGGTGCAGCCCCTATCCCGCGCAGCGGGGGAGGCGCAAGGCCGATGGCCTTGCGGGGTTGGGGTTGAAAATAATTGGTTTTTCTTATTGTTAACACCCCCTTCCTCACCTTCCCCGCTGCGCAGGGGCTACCCTATGC
>JBKDWF010000034.1:0-14930 GCA_046338525.1 Holosporales bacterium | reverse complement strand
CCCATGGCTTTTCACCCCCTCCCCGTAAGGCCATCGGCCTTACGCCTCCCCCGCTGCGCGGGAGAGGGAGTTGCACCGCGCCCTTCCATAGGCTCATGAGACTTGTGTGTATGGGGTAGCCTCTCGGGAGAGATAGCCGCCGTAAGGCAGCGGATTAGGGCGTTATACGTTCGAGAATAATAGCAAGAAAAACACAATATATTTACTGCAGATATGGGGTTTTTAAATTACTCAATAGACTGTAAATTATTATGATATCGGTTGTTTGTGCTGGAGCAAAACTATTGTATCTTTTTATTTTTTAAATCTCAAGGGTATCGCTTTTTCAGTATGCTAGGCAGATTGCTTGATAAAAGAGCCTGTTTTTTGTAGGATAACGTTATGTCTTTACTCACGATACGCACCGCTCCTGATCCTGTTTTGAAGCAAACCGCGGCTCCGGTGGCGGTGGTAGACGATGGCGTACGCCAACTGATGGTTGATATGCTAGAGACGATGTACGCCGCTAACGGCATAGGCCTTGCTGCTCCGCAGGTGGGTGTGTCGCGCCGGGTGATTGTGGTGGATACAACTTGGAAAAAAGAAAACTCAGAACATCATGTTGTGTACCAGATGGCTAATCCAGAAATTACCTGGGTTTCTGAGGAGGATGGTACTTACGAAGAGGGGTGCTTGTCGGTGCCTACGCACTACGCTGATGTTGTTCGTCCAGCAGAAATTCGCGTGCAGTATCTTGACTTTCAAGGGCAGCCTCAGGAAATTTTTGCCGACGGCTTGTTGGCCACCTGTATCCAGCATGAAATCGATCACCTTGACGGAATTTTGTTTATTGATCACTTGTCTGCGTTAAAGCGGAATATTATCTTGCGGAAGTTGCTCAAGGCAAAAAAGGAAATGGAAGTACGTTCGCCGCTTTAATAAATTCTGGCTTCTGTACTTCCGGCGTGCTTAAACACGGTCGGGATTTTTGAGAGAAAAGAGAGACAGAAAGATATGCCCCGGTTTGTGGCTTTGGATGATGTGTCGCTGCACGGTAAGCGCGTCTTGGTGCGCCTGGATATTAACGTGCCGATGCGCAATGGAAAAATCATGGATACCACCCGGCTTGAGCGCAGCCTGCCCACCGTGCGCGATCTTGTCCGTCAGGGCGCGGTGGTGGTTATTCTTGCCCATCTTGGTCGTCCTAATGGTGCAGTGGTGCCTGACCTTAGTTTAGAGCCGCTGGCGGCGGCCATTGCCGAGGTGCTGGCTCCGGTTTCGGTGCGGTTTGTTCCTCAGGCTATTGGCTCAGAGGCTGCGGCTATTATTGCCGATGCCCGCCCGGGAACGGTTCTTGTTCTTGAGAATATTCGTTTCTATCCCGGTGAGGAAGCTAATGAGCTGGCTTTTGTTCGGGAGTTGGCCAGTCTAGGCGATGTCTATGTTAACGATGCTTTTTCTGTGGCGCACCGCGCCCATGCTTCCACAGCCGGGTTAGCCCAGATGTTGCCTGCTGTTGCGGGGCGGTTAATGGAGGAAGAACTCAACGCTCTTGAGGGTGCTCTCTCCACCCCGGTACGCCCGGTGGCGGCGGTGGTGGGCGGAGCCAAGGTTTCCACTAAGATTGCCTTGCTGCGCAATCTGGTTTCCAAGGTTGATGTGCTGGCCATTGGCGGCGGTATGGCAAACACGTTTTTAGCGGCGTTGGGTCATGATGTGGGGGCCTCTTTACAAGAGCCTTCGGCGATAGCGACGGCATTGGATATTTTGGGATTAGCCGATGAGGCCGGCTGCCGTATTTTGTTGCCTACGGATGCCCTTGTTGCTCCTCGTTTTTCTGCCGATGCTCCGGTACAAACGGTGCCGGCTACGGCGATCCCTGCAGGAATGATGATTTTGGACATAGGTCCTGCCACCATTGGTGCGTGGGCCAGTGTTCTTAGTGAATGCCGTACGATTGTTTGGAATGGTCCGGTGGGTGCGTTTGAATTGGCGCCGTTTTCCAGCGGCACTATCGCCATTGCTCAGCTTTGCGTGGGGCGAACTCTTCAGGGTGCTCGTACCGTGGCCGGGGGCGGTGATACCATTGCGGCACTGGCTCTGGCCGGGGCGCTGGATAAGCTTAGCTATGTTTCCACCGCTGGGGGGGCGTTTCTAGAATGGCTGGAGGGGCGAGAGCTTCCCGGCGTTAAAGCGTTGGAAGAAGCCGCTGGTTTCCATCTACAGCCTGCCTGAGGAACCTATGAACGATCAAAACCGCCTGTTTACCGCCTTAGGGCTTTCTCTGATTATCCTTTTGGGTTTTCATTATTTTTTTGAAAAGCCGCGTACAGAACGACAGTTGCAGGCACAGCGGTTGGCCGCTGCTGGCGTGTCATCGTCTGTTGTGAATGCGGTGGCAGCGACGCCTAAGGTTCCGCTTGAAAGAGATGATGTTTTGACCAAAAGCGCAAGAGTGGCTGTGCTCTCCGATGCAGTGCAGGGCAGCATTAATCGCACCGGTGCTCGTCTGGATGATTTGGCACTGCGGCGGTATCATCGTACGCTAAAAGACAAGACCCCGGTGGTGTTGTTATCCCCGGCGAACACGGCGGACAGTTATTATGTTCAACATGGTTGGCTGGCAACAGAAGGGGTGGCTGTCCCCACCGCAGATACGGTGTGGGAGGCCTCCGGCGAGACGTTGACCCCTGATGTGCCCGTGCTATTGCGCTGGGACAATGGTGAAGGGCTGATTTTTGAAAACGAGTATCGTCTTGATACAGACTACCGGATTAGTGTGCAGCAGCGGGTACGCAGCACAAGAGAAGCAGCGGTTACACTTTATCCGTACAGTCTTACCAGCCGCACGGTGCCGTTTGCTCATAGTCAGCAAACTGTATTTGAAGGTCCGCTGGGGGTGTTTGAGGAAACCCTGAAGGAAATCGACAGCGGGAAATTGCTGGAAACAGGAATTGCCAGTTTTCCTAGCCAGGGTGGTTGGATTGGATTTTCGGATCATTACTGGTTGGTGGCGTTGCTGCCGGATCAAAAAGGGAGCTATACGTATACTTTCAAAGCAAACGCAGCTTTGAAACCGACACCTTCGTTTCAGGCCGATGTGCTGGGCGAGGCGCGGCAGCTTGCTCCAGGTGGGGCTATCACCGTGACTAGTGCCGTATTTGCTGGAGCCAAGGAAGTGGAAGTTCTGGATGCTCTTGCTAAAAAAGATGGGCTGTTCCTTTTTGATCGTACGATTGACTTTGGTTGGTTTTATTTTCTCACCAAGCCAATGTTTTACCTGTTGCATTATCTTTATAATGCGGTGGGCAATTTTGGCCTGGCGATTATGATTTTGACACTTATCGTGCGAATTGTTTTGGGCCCATTAGCGCATAAATCTTTTATTTCCATGAATAAAATGAAGGAAATGCAGCCGCAGGTGAAGGTTTTACAAGAACGTTACAAAGACGATCGTCCTGCCATGCAAAAAGAAATCATGGAGCTGTATAAGAAGCATCAAGTAAATCCAGTGGCGGGATGTTTGCCGATTCTTTTGCAGATTCCTGTGTTTTTTGCGCTTTATAAAGTTTTGCTTGTATCTATCGAAATGCGCCATGCGCCGTTTATTGGTTGGATTCATGATTTGGCAGCTCCAGATACCACTACTATGTTTAACCTTTTTGGTTTGATAGCGTGGCAGCCGCCGCAGTTTTTGATGATTGGTGCACTGCCGATTTTGGTGGGGGTTACTATGTTCTTGAGTCAAAAGCTTAACCCGCCGCCTGCCGATCCCGTGCAGAAAACGATTTTTAGTGTTATGCCTTTGTTGTTTACATACATCACTGCCCATTTTCCGGCTGGATTGGCGGTGTACTGGGCTTTTAATAATGTTTTATCGATGGTGCAGCATTTGATTATTAATATCTTGACAAACAAGGATAAAAAACCTTCTAAATGATTAATTTTGAACGAAGTAGCTTTGCCCTAGGGGTCACTGATCCGGCGCAGTTACCCAAAGCCTTGGTGCCGGAGGTTGCCCTTTGCGGTCGGTCTAATGTGGGTAAATCTAGTTTGATTAACGCAATTACTGGGCGGCGTGCCTTGGCTCGGGTAGCTAAAACGCCGGGACAGACTCAGCAGATTAATTACTATAGTCTTGGCGATGGTGCCGCCTATCTCGTGGATTTGCCGGGGTATGGCTATGCTAAAGTGAGTAAGAGCACTCGGCGGCATTGGGATGAATTGTTGGGGGCGTATCTTGCTCAGCGACGGCAGTTGGCGTGCGTGTTGGCTTTAGTGGATGGCCGCCACGGCGTTAAAGCTAACGACCATGAATTTTTTGCTTTTTTAGAGAGTTTTGGTGTGCCTTTTGTGGTGGTGATGACCAAGACAGATGCGGTGAGTGCTGCTGTCCTTGCTGGTACTCGCCAGGCCGTTACGGAGGCTGTTAAGACCTATGCTGCTGCTGCCCCGGAAATTTTGATTAGCAGCAGCCGGGATAAAATCGGCCTTGATTCTTTGCGTAAACTTATTCTGAGCCGCGTCGGTGGGTGAAGAAATCTTTTAGCAACGCGGCACTACGTTGTTCATGAAAACCGCCATATACATGGGGGCGGTGGTGGCAGGTGGGTTGATTAAAAACCCGCGCTCCATGTTCTACTCCGCCGCTTTTAGGATCAAAAGCCCCGAAATATAGCGTGTGCACACGCGCCCAAGCAATAGCCCCGGCGCACATGGCGCAGGGCTCCAGGGTCACGATCAACGTTGTGCCAGTTAGATTTGGTTGTCCTAGGATTCTGGCTCCTCTTTGTAAAACAAGAATTTCGGCGTGAGCCGTAGGATTAGCGGTACGTTCTACCTCATTGCCGGCGGTTGCTAGGAGGCGGCCAGTGACATCGACCAGCACGGCACCCACGGGTACATCCCCGGCATCACCCGCCAGTGTCGCTTCGGTAAAAGCATGCTCCCATAGGGATTGCAGATCAATGGCCACGACTAATCTCTATCCACAGAGCCGCGTGGTCGGATCCGTGGGGGACGTTGAGTGGGCGCAGAGTCTGTACCGTGACGTTGGGGGATGTTGCTATTAAATCAATAGGAACTCGGCTGATGGCGGGGAGATGGTTGTTCCATGTTCCTGGCCAGAAGGGGGTAGGGTGCCAAGATACCAGTCCGGCATCGGCGAGCATTTGGCGGTACACGGGGTGCCACGGGGTAATATTGTGATCGCCGACAACTAGTATTCGGCTGTTTATATTCCCAAGATAACGCCCAAGGCGGGCAAGATGTTCATTTCGGATAGTGGTGTGAAAGGCACTTTTGGGAGAATCAACGTGAAGGACAACGAGGCGAAGAATCTCACCTTGCCCCAAAGGAATTCCGGTAATGGTGACGAATTTATCTAAGGGATTTGGGTCTTTGCCGAAATGGTAGAGATGTGGGTTATCTAGGGGCAGTTTGCTGGCAATGATGGTTTCCCCCTCTGCACTTGAGGGATAAAGATAAGGATAGTGAGTTTCGGCTTTAAGGGCGGCGTAGGCGGCTGGGGAGGCTTCTACTAAGGCCAAGACATCGGGGCTATTGGATATAAGCGCACGAATGGCCGCATTGGGGTCTTTGTTGTCAATGTGCAAGTTCAGGAAGGCAATTGAAATAACTGAATCATTTAAATTTTTCGCAGGCAGTAAAGACTGTACATGAACCGTTTTTGTTTTCACCCATACTGCGGCAACGGGAGCAAGCAAGATCGCCCACGCGGCTATAAAAATCATGCTACAGCGAGGGCGGCGATCGCACCAAGCCGCTACACCTAGAAGGATAGCGGTGAACCCCAGTTGCGGGCGGAAATGACCAATGAGATCAAAAACCCAGTATGTTTTTCCAAAGTAAGAAGCGATGGCTAATAGTGCCAATCCTGTTGCAGTGCCACTGAAAACTAAACTACGCAGCCGTCGGGGCATAGGATTTCGCTAGAGTGTTGCGTACATTTAGATAGGCCAGCAGAGGGGATGCGACAAAAATTGTTGAGTAAGTACCAATAAATAGCCCCCATAACATGGCTATTGAGAAGCCTGATACAGCTTCGCCACCAAAGAAGTATAAAATCAGCAAGACAATCAAAACAGTAGATACAGTGAGCACGGTACGGGAAAAGGTTTCATTGATACTAAGATCAATGACCTGGAACATGGATAGGCTTTTATATTTACGCAGATTTTCCCGAATGCGGTCGTAGATTACCACCGTATCATTAATGGAATATCCGGCAATAGTGAGGACTGCGGCGACGGTGGTGAGGTTAAATTCCAATCGGAATAAGGCAAACAACCCTAACGTTGTTAGGCAATCGTGCAGTAGTGCGATAACACCGCATAAACCAAACTGCCATTCAAAGCGCAGCCAGATGTAAAGCATAATCCCGCCCAAGGCGAACAGCACCGCTAGTGTGCCTTTTGTTTTCAGATCATTGCCAACTCTGGCTCCAACATATTCTGCCCGGCGGATTTCAGCCCCGGCGCCAAGTTGGTTGATTAATTTGGCTTGGATGGCGCTGGCTGCTTGCGGCGTTTCTTGGGCAACGGGGGCAATAATAAGATAATCGGTCGGGCTGCCAAATTGTTGCAAGCTTATATCGGGAATATTGAGCGGGGATAGGCGGGCGCGAAGTTCATCTGTGGCAACAGCGTGCGCAAAGCGAACTTCCAATGCCAATCCACCTCGAAAATCAACGCCATAATTAAGACCGCGCTGCACCAGTAATAAGAGCGTCAACAAGGTGAGTAAGCCCGTGAAACCAAAGGCAATAAAGCGGTATTTGCTAAAATGGAAATTGGTGCGGGTGGAAAACCGTTTGATGAGCGCCATGATGAATCCTCAAATCGGTAGTTCTTTTGGCTTGGTCCGCTGTAACCACACCACAACAATATAACGGGTTAACATCACTGCGGTGAACATGGAGGTTAGTACCCCAAGCGTTAACGTCACCGCAAAGCCTTTAATGGTGCCAGTGCCAAAAATATATAACATCAGGGCAGAAATAAGCATGGTGACGTTGGCATCAACAATGGTCGAATACACTCGCCCGAAACCAGTTTGTAAGGCCGCAAAAACGCCCTGACCCAGTTTTACTTCTTCACGAATACGCTCATAAATTAATACGTTGGCATCAACAGCCATGCCGATGGTTAAAACAATGCCGGCTAAGCCCGGTAGGGTCAGAGTCGCCCCGAATAAGCTCATGGCGGCTAACAGTAGTACCAAGTTCATGGCCAGTGCCAATGTTGCAAAACCCCCAAAAAGCCCATACACGGCAATCATAAAAATAACGGTTGCTATTAGACTGATGATCGAAGCACTGGTGCCAGCGCGGATAGAATCGGCACCAAGTCCAGGCCCAATGGTGCGCTCTTCGACAACGCTAAGCGGTACGGGAAGTGCACCAGAACGTAGGAGTAGGGCTAAATCTTCCGCCGACTTTGGAGTAAAGTTGCCACTGATGATCCCACTGCCGCTGGTTATAGGTTCATTAATGCGGGGGGCGCTGATTACCTCTCCGTCGAGTACAATGGCGAACGGTTTGCCGACATTTTCACTGGTGGCTCGGCCAAATTTTTTAGCGCCACTGGTGTTAAAGCGGAAGGCAACAACGGCTTGGTTTTCATGAAAACTTCCATGGGAATCGATGAGTTCATCACCGTTGACCAAGGCGCGACGAAATACCGCCGCATAGCCGCGGCCACCAGAAAAAGGTAATAACTGGGTGTTCGGTGGAACGGCTGCTGTTTTGCGGTCGGTGATGCCAATATCGGTATTAACTAAATGAAAGCTTAGTTTGGCAGTGCGACCTAGTAATGCTTTGACGCGCCCTGGGTCCTGAACGCCGGGCAGTTGGACAACAATTTGGTCGCGGCCTTGGCGCTGCACTACTGGTTCTTTGGTGCCGGTGGCATCAATACGGTTGCGGATTATTTCTAGTGCCCGGCCAACCGCGCGATCTTCGGTAAGCTGAACATCCCTTTGAGGAATTAGTACGGTGACGATCAAATCGCGTACCGTGACACCAAATGATCCATCGTTGCTGTTTTTAAGAGCGGATGCAGCAGTTTCTGCAGCATCTAGGGCATCAAACTGAAGGATAACCTCTAAACTATCGGGTTGAACCGATAGGGGTGTTAGATTTTTTTCTTTTAATATTTTTAAGATGGTTTGTTGCTGTTCATTTAAAAATTCCCGGCGCAGCTCACTAAGCTCAACTTGTATTAGAAGATGCGCGCCACCTTGTAAATCAAGCCCTAGGTTCACCGTGCGGTTGGGGAGCCAAGACGGCCAGTGCGCCTGGCGCCAAGAGGCCGCAAAAAAATTGGGCAACGCAATAAGGATAGCTGCCAAGCAAACAGCGGCCATAAAAACGACAGTAGCGCGACCAAAACGTAGCATGGAGATTTAGGCGGCCGTCTTGGTATCTTTTTCATCCCGGGGTTCTGTCTTGGTGAGGACAGTTTGCACTGCACTTCGCAGGACTTTTATCTGAACATTATCAGCTATTTCCACAATAAGCTCTGCTTCGTCTACTTTGGCTATTTTCCCAATGATTCCTCCAGCCGTCACGATTTTATCTCCCCGGCGCAGGGCGTTAACCATGGTCTGGTGCTCTTTAACTTTTTTCTGCTGTGGGCGAATGAGAAGGAAATAAAAAACCACCAGAATAAGAATCATGGGGGCAAAGCTTAGTAGTCCAGCAGAACCCGCCCCAGGACCTGCCCCAGAACCTGCCGGAGCAGCAGTGTTTAAAATTTCTTGGGCAAACGCCGAGGAGGTAAACATGAACAACATCCCTTCATTGAGTATGATTGGCTTTAACGGGTGTTGTTGATGCAGGCAAGGGAAACATGGTGCTGTTTTTTTCTGCCGTTTTTTCTTGCGCTGTATGCCCGGTGACGGTAGAGTATACCTTAGTCGCGTCGGCTTTGGGTTTCTCACCACGCTACAGGTGCCCGACGTGGTTTTGTATTTCCTTTAATAATCAATCTATCAGCTTAAAAGTTTTTTATGCATCTTCAGGAACTGAAAAAGAAAACCATGACCGAGTTATTACGTCATGCGGATGAACTTGGTATCGAAAATCCGGCTGCCCAACGCAAGCAGGAATTGTTGTTCGCGATTTTAAAGCAATTGGCGGAAAATGACGTTCCCATTTTCGGGCGTGGGGTACTGGGAGTCTTGAGCGATGGCTTTGGGTTTATTCGCTCGGCGGAATCTAATTACTTGCCTGGTGCCGATGATGTGTACGTTGCGCCTGCTCTTATTAAGAGATTCGGGCTGCGTACGGGCGATACCTTAGAAGGACAGATTCGCGCCCCACAGAATGGAGAGCGTTATTTTACTTTTGATCGCCTGAATACCGTGAACTTTGATGATCCAGAGCGCACCAAAACGCGGGTTAACTTTGATAATTTGACGGCACTGTATCCGGAAAGTCGTTTGATCATGGAAGTTGAGGGGTTGGACGCTGAACCCGTGAAGCAACACGATCATCGCGGCGGTAAAAGCAAAACACAACAGAAGGACTATACCCAGCGCATTCTTGATTTAATTTGCCCGATAGGTAAAGGCCAGCGGGCATTGATTGTATCGCCGCCGCGTACGGGAAAAACCGTGATGCTGCAAAATATTGCTCATGCCATTACCACCAATCATCCGGATGCTTTTTTAATTGTGCTGTTGGTGGATGAACGCCCAGAAGAAGTCACGGATATGGCCCGATCCGTAAAGGGTGAAGTGGTCAGTTCCACCTTTGATGAACCACCGCATCGCCATGTTCAGGTTACGGAAATGGTTTTAGAAAAAGCAAAACGCTTAGTGGAACATAAGAAAGATGTAGTGATTTTACTCGATTCTATTACTCGGCTTGGTCGCGCCTACAATACTGTGGTGCCATCGTCTGGTAAAGTTTTGACGGGTGGTGTGGATGCCAATGCGTTACAGCGGCCAAAACGTTTTTTTGGCGCGGCTCGCAACATCGAAGAAGGTGGCTCCTTGACGATTATTGCTACTGCCTTGATTGATACGGGCAGTCGAATGGACGAGGTTATTTTTGAGGAATTTAAAGGTACCGGGAATAGTGAGATTGTGCTGGATCGTAAGCTCGCCGATCGCCGCACCTTCCCTGCTTTGGACGTTACCAAGTCTGGTACCCGTAAAGAGGAACTTTTGGTGGATCGGGCACGCCTTAGCAAGATGTGGGTTTTGCGCCGGGTGCTTATGCAAATGGGTCCTAGCGAAGCGCTTGATTTTCTTGTTGATAAGTTGCGTACATCGAAAACAAATGATGATTTCTTTGAGAACATGAACGCCTAGGTTCGTGACGGCACTGTTTACCCACGATGTTAGCCGTGCGCTTAGCTTGCCGACGATAAAAGCTAAGGCTCAGGGCATTGAGGGCAATGTTCGTGTTGCGGTGCAGCGTTTACAAGAAGGATTAAAAAACGGCAATTTTGCCTGTCTTTCTTTGCCAAGAAACCATGATGACTTGCCGGATATTTTAGAAGCGGCGGCTTTTTTGGGGCGATTTCGTACTGTGTTTATTTTAGGCACGGGCGGTTCGTCCTTAGGCGGAAAAACATTGGTGCAGGCCTGCTCCACAAGCAGCACGCCGACATTGCATTTTTTGGAGAGTGTTGATCCTGCCTCAATGAATGCCGTCTTGGCGCACATAGATTGGGAGAATACTGGTTTTTTGGTGATCTCTAAGTCTGGCGGCACATTAGAGACATTGGCTCAGTTTCTGGTAGTGCAGGCGGAAGCACCAAAAAATTTTTCCTGGCCAAGCCATGCTAGGGTGGTGAGCGAACAAGGGGATGGCTCTTTGCGACAGATGGCGCAGCGGTTGGGGATACAATGCCTTGATCATTCTCATCAGGTGGGTGGACGGTATGCTGTCTTATCAATGGTGGGTCTTATTCCTGCGGCACTGGCTGGTGTTGATGTGGTGCGGTTACGACGTGGTGCGGCATGTGTGCTGGATGAAGTGCAAGAGATGCACAATACATTATCGCCGCCCGCACTGGCGGCTGTCCTCAATATTGCCGCGATGCAGGCAGGTTTTAATCAGACGATTTTGATGCCGTACTGCGATCGATTGTGGCTGTTGACGTTCTGGTTTCGGCAATTATGGGCAGAAAGCCTTGGCAAAAAAGGATTGGGCAGCACGCCCATCGGGGCGTTGGGTACCGTGGATCAGCACAGTCAGTTACAGCTTTATCTAGACGGTCCTGCGGACAAGCTTTTTACGCTTGTGACTTTAGAGACAGTGGGTAAGGGAATGATGATGGCACCGGTGGATGACACACGGCTAGATTTTTTGCGGGGAAAACGGCTTGGGGATTTGCAAGCAGCAGCAGCAGCAGCAACTTTAGACAGCTTGGCAAGCCACCACAGGCCTATTCGACACATTCACGCCCAGCAATGGGATGAAGAGGCTGTGGGTGGTTTGTTGCAGCATTTTATGCTGGAGACTGTTTTAACCGGGCTTGTGCTGGGAATAGACCCTTTTGATCAGCCGGCGGTAGAAGATGGTAAAAAACGTGCAATTAAAATACTGAAAAATATTGGTTAATGTCCGATTAACTGTTTGGGCGCACGATATGGGGTATGTCAGCCCAGCCCCTCTTCCATCATAACGTGGAATCGTTGTTAAAATTGGCGGTGGATGATAGTGCTTCCAGCCATGATGAGCTTTTTGCAGACCTTTCTGATACTTTTTTAAATAAGCGCCCTGTTATTTCCGCTACCGAAGCGGCATTGATGTCGAGTATTTTGCAAAAACTTGTCGGGTCTATTGCTCTTGACGTGCGCCGACAGCTTGCTGAATCGCTGGTGAAATCAGAAGCTCCAGTACCAGAATTATTGCATCTTATTTTGCATGATAAGATAGACTTGGCAGATATTGTACTGCAAAGCAGTGTTGTTATTCCTGAAGAAATATTGGTTTCGGTGGTTCGGCATGAGAGCATCGCCCACCAGATGCGTGTTGCTGCTCGCCCTAACATTACTGCGGAGGTTAGTGATGTTTTGGTGGAGAGTGGCAATGTTGATGTGGTGACGACATTATTGCAAAATCAGACGGCGGAGATTCGCGCGGCAACACGGGATTACTTAATTGAAAAAGCTCAAAAAATAGATTCTTGGCAAACGCCTTTGGCGTTGCGTCAAGATTTAACGGAACATCAGGTTAGAAATCTTTATGCGGTTGTAGCAGAAAAGGTAAAAAAGGATATAATACAACGGCATGAGCGTCGGTTTCCCGGTATCCGGCAGGCTTTGCAAAAAAGTTCGGTGAACGCCAAAATCCCAGCGGCAACCCAGCGTCAGAGCAATGCGGGCAAATTGGCATCCACGTTGTCGGCAGATGGACAGCTTAGTGCAGAACTGCTGATCAAAACTTTGCAAACAGGGCAGTTAGAGCTTTTTGAAGCGTTTTATGCTGAGATGGCTGATCTTCCGGTGTCTAAAGTACGGCATTTATTGCTTGATGAAAGTCTGCAACTGTTTGCTATTTCGGCAAAAGCTATACGTCTGCCCACCCCTGATTTTTTGGAAATTGTACGGATTTTGCGTCAGAATAATCCCTCTGGTCGAGGTATAAATCTTGATGGTGAAAAGAAAATTACCCATTATTATGAGAGTCTTAACAATAGATCGGCGGTGGCTGCTCTATCAGGATGGAAGCGTAGTGGAAATAATAGCCAAGACGCGCCACCTCAGTCTCAGCCCCTTTAATCTGTTTTGATTCTTTGCTAGCGTTGCGTGGCAAAGAGGAAACATATTCATCATGCCTATCCGGTTGTTGCCCCCGGCACTGGTGAACCGAATTGCCGCCGGGGAGGTTATCGAACGTCCGGCAGCGGTACTGAAAGAATTATTAGAAAACGCCTTGGATGCTGGGGCTACAAGGATTGATGTCAGTGTAGAGCATGGCGGCAAAAGCCTTTTGGTGGTGGAGGATGACGGCGGCGGTATTCGCGCCGATGAATTATCGTTGGCGGTGGAACGTCATGCGACATCAAAGCTGGAAGATGAACACCTGGTGACCATTCGCACCTTTGGTTTTCGTGGCGAGGCGTTGCCCTCTATTGGCGCGGTGGCGCGGCTTAGCATTACTTCGGCGACGGCGATGGGGGAGGCGGCTCGGATTACGGTAACGGGCGGTGTGGTGTCGCCTGTTTCTCCGGCGGCGCGGGGGCAGGGGACAACGGTGGAGGTGCGGGACTTGTTTTTTGCCACCCCGGCGCGGCTGAAATTTTTACGCAGTGATGCCTCGGAATGGGGTGCGGCGGCGGACGTGCTGGAAAAGCAGGCCTTGGCGCACTGCGATGTTGCGTTTACTTGCCGCCATCATGGCCGGGTGCTGCGGCAATTCTCAACGCCGGCAACCCTGCGGGAGCGGGCAGGGGGCATTTTGGGCGACGATTTTCTGGCGGCGTGTCAAGAGGTCGATGCCATGCGCAACGATGGTACCCGGTTGCACGGTCTTATCGCCAGCCCCACATGCAGCCGTTCCACCAGCACCTCTATTCACCTGTACGTTAACCGCCGCCCGGTGTTTGAGCGCGCCCTGACGGGGGCACTGCGGGCAGCGTATCAGGATGTGTTGGCCGGGGGGCGGTTTCCTTTGGCGGTGTTGTTTTTTGAGGTGCCGGAACACCTGGTGGACGTGAACGTGCACCCGGCGAAGACCGAGGTACGCTTTGCCGATGCCAGCGGCGTGCGCGGGTTTTTGATTGGGGCGGTGCGGGCGGTGCTGCACCAGGGCGCTGGGGTTGCGCCGCACCGTGTGTTGCTGCGGCCTGTGGTGGCCTCATCGTGTGTTGCCCCCTTGCCATCCTTGCCGTTGCCCGCTGTTCAGCCGCTGCGCTTGGCCGAGCCGATGCAGTCTTATGAACCTGCGCCTGTCCCCGTCCCCCAGCCCGCAGCGGTGGACCCACCCCTGGGTTTTGCGGTGGCGCAGGTGTTTGAAACGTATATTGTCGCGCATCGCCACGATGAGATGGTTCTGGTGGATCAGCACGCCGCCCATGAACGCTTGGTGTATGAGCAGCTCAAGGCCGATCTGGCTGTTGGTGCAGCGGGACAGCCTTTGCTAACCCCCGAAGTGGTGACACTGCCCGCCAGCACGGTGGAGGCGGTGGTGCCGCTGGCCCCCGCACTGGCGCGGCTGGGGCTGGAGGTGGAACGGTTTGGCGATGGCGCGGTGCTGGTGCGATCGGTGCCGGCGCTGCTGAAGAACATTCCATTGGCGGGGCTGCTGGCCGATTTGGCCGAGCATGGCGGGGCGTTGGAGGAGAAGTTGACGGAAAAACTGGCCGATGTTGCCTGCCGGGCCAGCGTGCGCGCCGGGCGGCGGCTGAGCATCCCGGAGATGAACGCCCTGCTGCGCCAGATGGAAGCCACCCCCGCCGCCAGCCAGTGCAACCATGGCCGGCCAACCTATATCCGCCTGCAAAAAGGCGAGTTGGAGCGGTTGTTTAAGCGTTAAAGTAAGCTCTTTTCCAGCATTAGCGGAGTATAACGCCGCTGCCTATTGACCCCTCTCCCGCGCAGCGGGGGAAGGTGAGGAACGGGGTGTTTAAAATTTTAAAAAACAATGATTTGTTCTCGTGCTTTTCACCCCCTCCCCGTAAGGCCGATGGCCTTACGCCTCCCCCGCAGGCGGGAGAGGGAGTTGCACCGCGCCTTTCAATAGGCCAATAAGACTTGCGTGCATAGGGTAGCCCCTCGGGTGAGGGCGTCAGAACTGGAACCCACCCATTTTTCATGAGAGCCTAAAAACAGTGTTAGCGCTCTAAAAAAATGTCCGCCTCTGCCAAAAAAAAATGTCCATTTTTGGTGAGAGGGAAGGAGCTTCAGAATAAGGCTCAAAGGAGCAGTATTGATGGAAGCGAATGGGGCATTATGGGAGTTACGGCAGGTGG
>JBKDWF010000009.1:0-9496 GCA_046338525.1 Holosporales bacterium | reverse complement strand
TACTGGTCACGGCTTGGATGATAGAATAGTCTTGAGCAATGTCAAAATCCTTATTGACATGAAACTCTTGGGTCTCGCGCTGAAACAACACCTGAAGTTTCGTTTTCGGGCGGTAGGAGAGGGCTTCATACGCAACGCTACTGGCTATTTTCTGATTATGTGATGTGCTGGCGAGGGCAATGTGCAGCTCATAGCGAAAAAGGTATTGCGGCGCTATTTGCTGGGAAAGGGGGGCTAACTGGCCGTCGAACTCTACGATAATAACCGTTGGTTTTTGTGCCCATGATGCCTCCATGTGGGGTTGGAAGAAGGGGATATTATCGGTGGGTGCGAGTTTAACGCTATGGCAAACAAATTGGGCGGCTTGCCATACTGCCCGGAGGACGGTGCTTTTGCCGCTGGCGTTGGCCCCATAAAAACCCACCGTGGTGGGCAGGCGGATGGCGGGGTTGGCCCTTGAGGGCTGAAAACAGGGAAGTGCAGGGACATTTTTATTGACGGTAAAATCAATTTCTTGTCTTTCCGCGATGGAAGAGAAGTTTTCAATGGTGATTTTGTGGATCATAGTAGTTAAATTAACATTTTTTTGTTGAAAGTCAAATTTTTTACATCCTGCTATTGAAACCCTATAAACATTGCTTGCCGAGGGAAGGTGTTTCCTTTTACATCCCTCATATGTCTTTTTCTCATCTTCAGCCCCTGATTGACGCTGCGTGGGAGCAGCGGGAAACTCTTCGCCCCTTTGACGCGCCGGAGGAGACCTGCCGGGCCGTGGCGGCGGCGTTGGAGGCGCTGGATAGCGGCGCGCTGCGGGTGGCGGAGAAAGTCGGCGACGGCTGGCGGGTGCACCAGTGGCTGAAAAAAGCCGTGCTGCTGTCGTTCCGCTTGAGCAATAACGAGCGCATGGGTGAGACCGCCTGGGACAAGGTGCCCCTGAAAACCGCCGCGTGGAGTGAAGCGGATTTTGGCAACGCCGGGTTTCGCGCTGTGCCGGGGAGCGTCGTGCGCCGATCGGCCTATATCGCCCCCGGCGTGGTGCTCCTGCCCAGCTTCGTCAACGTCGGGGCGTATGTGGACAGCGGCACGATGGTGGATACCTGGGCGACGGTGGGAAGCTGCGCCCAGATTGGCAAAAACTGCCACATTTCTGGCGGCGCGGGGATTGGCGGGGTGCTCGAGCCGCTGCAGGCCGATCCGGTGATTATTGAGGATAACTGTTTTATTGGTGCGCGGGCCGAAGTCGCCGAGGGCGTGCGGGTGTGCGAAGGCGCGGTCATTGGCATGGGGGTGTACCTCGGCGCGTCCACCAAGATCGTCGATCGGGCCACGGGGGAGATTATGACTGGCATCGTGCCGCCGTTTTCCGTGGTGGTGGCCGGGTGCCTGCCGGGGGAAAAGCCGGCGGCCAATGGCGTCAACCCGTCGCTGTACTGCGCGGTGATTGTCAAAAAAGTGGATGCCCGGACGCGCTCCAAAACCGGGATTAATGATCTGTTGCTGTTGTAACAACGGGGGACTTTCATGACCTATGATCCGCAAAATATTTTCGCCCGTATTCTGCGCGGCGAAATCCCTTGCCAGAAGGTCTTTGAAAGCGAACACGCCCTGGCCTTTCACGACATTCACCCCCAGGCTCCGGTGCATGTCCTCGTTATTCCCAAGGGAGCGTATGTGTCGTTGCAGGATTTTTCGGCTACCGCCAGCCCCGATGAACTCACCGGCTTTTTCCGCGCCGTCGCCGCCGTCGCCCAGCAACTTGGCCTCGTCGAGGCAGGCTACCGCGCCCTCGCCAACGTCGGCAGCAACGGCGGCCAGGAAGTCCTGCATTTTCATGTGCATTTGTTTGGGGGGCGGAGGTTAGGGCCGATGCTGGGGAGGGGTTAGCTGTATTTCCATCAGAATGTCGGGGAGTTTTTTTAAAGTCTTCTACCTCTTCCGGTTTTTTCTTGGGATGAGATGGCCGTGTGGCTAATCTAATAATTTCTAATGATTGCATTGCATTGAGGCGTTGTTGCATAAGTTTTAAGCTGCCCTTGGCTTAGGCGGAAGTTGTTGTAAAAACGCCGCAAAAATTCATTTTTGTTATCAACTGCTTGCGAATTATGCCACAACGCCCCCCTTTTACTGTGATTGTGTTTTAAGAAAATTTTACCAAAAGTGACGACGATCATCGCAGCGCATCGCAGCGCATCGCATAATCGGGGCAGAATTTCTTTTGTCAAAAAATTTATTGACAAATAAGCCCTCTCGTCTGCACGGATGAGAATGGCGGAAAATCAAATATTTGACAAAGATATTCTGAAAAATTTACCCCACCAAAAAAAAATGAAAAAAACAAAAAAAACAGAAACCCCATGCATCTGTCAACCAGTTCTGCAAACCCAGGGCATTTGGGATTGCCGGGAAAACAAATGCCCTATGTTTCAGGATAAATATTTGTTTCAGGATAAATATTCTGAAACACCGAAAGAAAACGCGGAATAACCCCCCCCTCACCCCCCCCCCTGTTTCCCATGGGGGGGGGCTTGCTTTTTATCTCCCACCGCGCATTTCCCCAACGCCTCCGCCACTAATGTCTCCTGCTCGGCGTTGTGCCGCGCGTAGGACCCCGTGGCTGGTGACGCCGCTTCCACCCGTCCGGCGTAGACGGGCCGTTTGGCCTTGTTGCCCAGAGTTGTGAGCACATCCTCAATCCGGCGATCGACGAAGAACCACGCCCCCCTGTTCGGGGGTTCTTCGTGGCACCAGACGACCTCGGCGTTTTTGTAGCGGCCGAGTTGATCCACCAGCGATTGTTTGGGGAAGGGGTAAAACTGCTCCAACCTTAACAGCACCACGTCCTTGATATTTTGCGCTGTGCGCGCTTCTAACAGGTCATAATATACCTTGCCGCTGCACACCACGACCCGGCGGATTTTGCGATCGTCTACCAATCCCGTGTTCGTCTCCGGCAGCACCCGGTGGAAGGTGGTGTTAATCGCCATCTCGTCCAAAGAGGACACACACAGCTTATGGCGTAGCAGCGATTTTGGCGTCATGAGCACCAACGGCTTGCGGAAATTCCGCCGCATCTGCCGCCGCAGGATGTGAAAATAATTGGCCGGGGTGGAACAGTTGGCGACCTGCCAGTTATCCTCCGCTGCGAGTTGCAAAAACCGCTCCAACCGTGCCGAGGAATGCTCCGGCCCCTGGCCCTCAAACCCGTGGGGCAGCAACAGGATAAGCCCCGACATCCGCAACCATTTTGTCTCCGCGCTGGAAATAAACTGGTCAATCATGACCTGGGCACCGTTGACGAAATCGCCAAACTGCCCCTCCCAACACACCAGCGTCCCGGGATCGGCGAGGGAATAGCCGTAATCAAAGCCCATCACCGCCGCCTCGGACAGCGGGCTGTCAATGACCTCAAAATTCCCCTGACCGGCCCAGAGGTTTTTCAGGGGCACATACTTGCGCTCATTACTCTGATCCGTAAACACCGCGTGGCGTTGCGAAAAAGTCCCCCGGCCACAATCTTGCCCCGACACGCGCACCGAAGAGCCTTCGGCCAGCAACGTGCCAAACGCCAACGCCTCCGCCGTAGCCCAGTCCACTCCTTGACCACTGGTAAACATTTGCGCTTTCGCCTCTAACTGGCGGCGAATTTTCGGATTCAGATCAAAGTGTTCTGGGAAGTCTACCAAGTGTTCCCCTACCTGGCGCAGCAACTCCGCGCTCACCCCGGTACGACCCTTGCGATCATCCCCCGTCGCTGTTTCCAGCCCTGTCCACGCCCCCTCCAGCCAGTCCGCCTTGCTGGGCTTATAGGTTTTACCGACGGTAAAAGCCTTCTCCAACTCATCAGTATAAGCCTTGACCACCGCCGCGCTTGCTTCAGTGGTTTGCACACCTGCCTCAGCCAAGGTCTTGCTGTAGAGGGCGCATGGCGTGGGGTGGGCGGCAATAGCCTTATACATAATAGGCTGGGTAAAGGCCGGCTCATCACTTTCGTTATGGCCATGGCGACGGTAGCAGATAATATCTACCACCACATCAGTGGCAAACGTCGCCCTGAATTCGGCAGCCAAGCGACTAATAAACATTACGGCTTCGGGATCATCACCGTTCACATGAAAGATCGGGGCCTGCACCATCCGGGCAATGTCCGAGCAATAGGGACTAGAACGGGAATTGGACGGGTTGGTGGTAAAGCCAATCTGGTTGTTGATGACCACATGGAACGTTCCCCCGGTTTTATAACCCTCCAAATCCGAGAGCATCAGGGTCTCTGCCACAATCCCCTGTCCCGCAAAAGCCGCATCACCGTGGATCAGAATTCCCATGACCCGCTTACGTTCCGTGTCTTTGAGGCGATCCTGCTTCGCCCGGACTTTGCCTACCACCACTGGGTTCACAGCCTCAAGGTGCGAAGGGTTGGCCGTCAGCGAGATATGAACCTTCTGGCCGCCAACAAGGCGATCATTACTGGTGCCCATGTGGTATTTCACGTCGCCGCTACCCTGAACATCTTCAGGATGCGCCGGAGTCCCTTGGAACTCGGAAAAAACAGCGGCAAAGGGCTTGCCCACAAAATTGCACAGGACGTTCAGCCGCCCCCGATGAGCCATACCCAGGACAACATCCTGAACGCCGTTTTTGACTGAAACTGCCAAAGCTTCTTCAAGAGAAGCCAAGGTTGCCTCTCCACCTTCAATGCCAAAACGCTTAGTACCTGTGTATTTAAGCTGCAAAAATTTCTCAAAATGTTCCGCCCGCACCAAGTGGCCGAACAAGGCTTTTTTTTCATCAACGGTCAAGGCTTGCCGAACATTAACCCCTTCCACTTTCTCCTGAATCCAAGCTTTTTGAGCCGGGTCTTGAATGTGCATAAATTCCACACCCACCGTGGCAGCATAGGTATCATTAAGCTTCGCCACAATCTGACGCAAAGTCGGATGGGCAAACCCTAAAACATTATCGATAAAAATAGTTTTGTCCAAATCCGTATCAGTGAACCCATAGGTGCGATAATCAAGTTCAGGATGATGCCCCTTCGGGCTTAAGCTTAAAGGATCAAGGTTTGCAGCCAAGTGACCCCGCACACGATAAGCCCGGATAAGCATTAGGGCACGAAGTGAATCCTGCACCATTGCTCTGGCATGATCAACGCTGAATTCATTAGAAGAAATCTTAGCTTCAGCCTTGAGTGCTTTTTTCCCTACTACCCCGCCCACGTCCAAATCGTTGGCATTGGCGGCTATAGGCCGCGCCCATGATGCCCCCCGCATTGCCCCCGGGTTCACACCGGCATCATGCAAATCCGCAAAAAATGCCTGCCATTCCGGCGAGACGCTAAGCGGCGCCTCTAGATAGCGCCCATATAAATCAGCAATAAACGCGGCATTGCCACCATAAAGAAAACCAGATGCTGCAAAAGTTGACATAAAAATTCCCGATGCTATGCAATAAGCATCTATCCAATATGGCGGCAAAAAGCAATGCAGACTTCCGGTCGTCTCCCCCCCATTAACCCCACTGAGGGCGAAGCCATCTGGCGTGAAGCCGCGTCCGACGTGCAGCAGGAGCGTCTCAATGCTTTTGTTCGCCACTATGGAGGTATTCTTGCCGGGATCGCTCTCGCTCTAGTGCTCAGTGTCGCCGGTTGGCAAGGTTGGAAGCACTGGAAAACGCATCAGGCTGAAAACAATACTGCTGCCTTGGCCGCCGTTGTCGGCACCAGCAATGCCGAAACCTTGTCGGCACTCGCTGTCCAGCACCGCGGGGCAGCCTCGGCTCTCGCCGCTCTGCGCCACGCTACCTCTCTTAAGACAGACAAAGCAGTGGAAGCTCTTGTTGCTTTATCCGCCACCAAGGAATACGATTCGTCCATACGCGATTCCGCCTTGATAGCCGCCGGATTGCGGCAACTAGAGCTGTCCCCTGTTTCCGCCGCAATGGAGGAATCATTACAAATGCTCTCCAAAAGTACTTCCGCTTTTCGTTTTACGGCTTTGGAAATTTTGGCCTTGAACGCTCTGAACAAAGGAGATAAAGCCGAAACTATCCGTCAGCTTACCAGCTTGTCTCAACAGGCCGCCGCTCCTGAAATCCTACGTACCCGTACCGATGCCATGCTTGCCGTGTTGACCAATCAGCAATGAAATCGTCTTTGTGCTATGTATTTGCTATTATCATCTTGTTAACGGGATGCAGCGGTGACAATAATAAAACTACCATTTCCAAAGAAGGCCGAATATCTGTCTTACAGTTCGAACAAACTCTGCGCCCGGATTTGAAGCCCGGCGAGCAAACCGTAGCCCTCCCCACCCCTGTGAGTAACGCCGCTTGGCTTGGTTCGGGCGGCAACCCGAATCACATCAACGGCCACTTGGCTCTAGGAACATCTGTAAAGAAAATATGGCGCACCTCCTTGAGCAACAGCGGCGAACAAGCGGCTCCTTTACCCCAGCCTATCATCATTGGCGATCGCCTTTTTGTTGTAGATGCTTCTGCTATTCTATATTCCATAAACAAGGAAGACGGTGAAGTTTCTTGGAAAGTAGCGTTATTGCCAGATGCGCCAGAAACACCGACACTCCTAGGCGGCCTGGCTTTTAGCGACAACGCTGTCTTAGCAACCGTCGGGACAGCAGAATTGATCGCGGTGCGCCCTGATAATGGCGCGGTTCTATGGCGTGCCTCCCTGCCTGCTCCCGCACGTAGTGCTCCCACCGTTTTAAAAGGCCAAGCCTACGTCACCACGAACGATAATGAACTCATTGCCTTTAATACCCGCACCGGTGTCAAAGCGTGGAGCCATATCGGCCTCACCGGCGGGGCTATTCTATTAGGATCGGCCAGTCCTGCAGCCACCGACGACATTGTGGTCACCGCCTATTCTTCCGGCGAAATTGTTGCGCTGCGCCCTGAAAATGGCAGGCCGCTGTGGGGGTTCTCTCTTGCCGGCATCAACCGAACCGATCCCATTGCTGCTATCGCCGACATCATTGCTCACCCACTTATCAATGACCAGACTGTTATTGCTCTGGGAAACGCCGGGCGCATGGTCGCCCTCAACACTAAAACCGGCGCACCTATTTGGGAGCGCGACATCGGCGGCACCGAAACCCCGTGGCTGGTCGGCAATTATTTATATGTAGTCAGCAACGACAATCGCCTCATCTGTATGCGCCTGAATGACGGCAAGATTGTCTGGATTACCAATCTAGCAAAATACGAAGACCCCGAAGACAAGGAAACCCCAATTCTGTGGAGCAGCCCCATCGTTGCCGGGGATCGCCTACTCATCGCCGGAACCCACCGCAAGCTCCTCAGCGTATCGCCCTACACCGGGGCGATTTTAGGGGAAGTGACCAGCAGTGATGTGGTGCTAACGCCGCCGCTGGTGGTCGGGCAAACTCTTTATGTCCTTAGCCAGGACGCCGTCCTGACGGCCTACCGGTGACGCCGCCCCGCTGGGTTCTGGTGGGGCGTCCCAACGTTGGCAAATCCACCCTGTTCAACCGCCTCGTCGGCAAACGCCATGCCTTGGTAGCCGACGCGCCGGGCACGACGCGGGACTGGAAAGATGCGCCGATGGAGACCGACGACGGCCCCCTCATCCTCACCGACACCCCCGGCATTATTGATGGCGACGGCGTGCTCTTGGCTGCTGAACTGCGCAGTGTCACCGAACGCGCCGTGGGCAAGGCCGATGCCGCCCTGTTCGTCATGGACGGCACGGCGGGCATCACCCCCGATGACGAAACCACCGCCCGCTGGCTCCGCAAGCACGGCAAGCCGGTGCTGGTCGTCGTCACCAAGGCTGATCGCAAAGGGGCCGCCCACGCCGAAAGCGAAGCCGCCCGCCTCGGCTTTGGCGCGGCCATCCCCGTCTCTGGCCGGGAAGGCATCGGCATCCACGATCTCCGCATGGCTATGATGGCCCGCACGCCCCCCCTTGCTGCTGAAACTGCCAGCGGCAAAGCTCCCATCAGCCTCGCCCTCGTCGGCCGCCCCAACGTCGGCAAGTCCAGCCTCATCAACGCCCTTATCGGGGAAGAGCGTGTGCTCACTGGCCCGCTGTCCGGCCTCACCCGGGACGCTATCCGGGTACGGTGGGAGCATCACGGCACAGCCTACCAGTTGGTGGACACCGCCGGGCTACGCCGCAAGGCCAACGTCACCGAAGCCGCCGAACAGGCCGCCGCCAGCGACACCCGCCAGGCTATTGTCCTAGCATCTGTCTGCATCCTCGTCGTGGACGCCAGCGCCCAAATGGACAAGCAGGATTTCACCATCGGTGCCACCATCGCCGACGAGGGCCGGGCTATCGTCATCGCCCTCAACAAATGGGACACCCTAACCCAAAAACAACAGCCCGAGGTGCTGAAAACCCTGCGCCAACAGGTCGATCACGCCCTGCCCCAGTGCCGGGGCGTTGATCTTATCCCCGTCTCCGCCGTCAAGAAACGGGGCCTTGACGATCTCCTGAAGGCCGTCACCGCCGCCCAGAAACGCTGGGCCACCCGCATCCCCACCCACAAGCTCAACAGCTGGCTCGAGGCCGCCCTCCACCACCACCCCGAACCCATGGTCAAGGGCCGCCGGGTGCGCCTGCGCTACGCCACCCAGGTCAAATCAAAGCCCCCCACCATCGCCCTGTTCACCAGCCGCCCCGACGCCCTCCCCGGGCATTATGTACGCTACCTGGAAAACAGCCTCCGGGAAGCGTTTGATTTGCCTGGGGTGCCGATTCGGATGGTGCTGCGGAAGAGTGAGAATCCGTATGTGGATTAAAGTCTTTTAGTTTGTCTGGCTTGCTCGCCCCGCAATACTTTCAATAATTGCTTGCTCGTATTGCTGTTCGTGCACCGCTCTTAAAACGGCACCCGTTAAAGGATGATTCTCACCCACTACAGCAGCAAGACGTTGCATTAATTGATACGGCTCGCTCATTGCCATATTGGGGAGCTTGGTCTCATCAACCCCGCCCCGCTTAAAATCATCACGGTAAATAGCGGCAATTTTTGCCATTAATTCAGGCGTATAAAATGCCTCCATCGGCGGCACCACCAATATCGGATCGGGTTTTGCAGGCCGATGGTTGATTGCCGCCAACGATCCCGCAGCAACATTGATGCTTTTATCCGTCAACACATCATGATTGGAAATAAAAAATGCCTCCAGCTCCTGCCGTGAAAACGGCGGCAGATTAAACGTCGTTGCCAATTGTTCCAATTCACTAAACAAGCGATCATGGCTCAACACCACCACGCCATTCTGGGCCGGCACATCGGCAGCAGAACTTATGTCTGCAAGCCGGACGCATTGAGGCGCGGTGCCGCCGGGCAACGGCAGTGCCTGAGGCTTGTAATGTGTCAAAGACGAATACACATGTCCGATTAGTTAGCGGATTAAATGTCCGATCACGGTGTGCCTAAAGGCGTCTGTGGAAGGAGGGCGTAGCCCGACTGGAACAGACGCCTTTAGGCGGCGCGTTTTTGCTCCTGCCGTG
>JBKDWF010000011.1:0-6684 GCA_046338525.1 Holosporales bacterium | reverse complement strand
GGGTAAAATTGATCTGACTGAGCAGCAAAAACTGGCTGTAGTCCTTGTAATTTACGCTGCGTGCTCGGGACATCGACAAGACCTCTTCTTGCAATGCCCTGTAGCAGCTTCCTTTTCTTTTGTTAACGCGTAAGTCCTAATATATTGCCATCCTTTTTTATCTTAGTACATAATGGACACCATGACATCAGCCCCCCTTCCCCCCATGTGTCTCACAATCCGGCGGCCAGACGACTGGCATGTGCATCTGCGCGACGGGGCGATGTTGGCAGCAGTAGTCAATTACACCGCAAGGCAGTTTGCCCGTGCCATTGTCATGCCCAATCTGAAGCCACCCGTGACAACGGTGGCTGCGGCTAAAGCCTATCGGGAACGCATTGTGGCCGGGATAGAGCCGGGGATAGATTTTACCCCCCTCATGACCTGCTACCTAACCGATGATATTAACCCAACCGAGGTAGAGCAAGGCTTTATCCAACGTGTGTTTACAGCCTGCAAACTCTACCCCGCCCATGCCACCACCAATTCGGCCTTTGGGGTTACGGATTTCAGAAAAATATACCCCGTGTTTGAAGTCATGCAGCGCATTGGTATGCCCCTATTACTGCACGGCGAAGTCACCGATAGGCATGTTGATATTTTCGACCGAGAGGCTGTTTTTATCGACCGCATCCTAACCAAGATTATCGGCGATTTTCCCGCCCTTAAAATTGTTTTTGAACACATTACCACCGCCGAAGCCGTTGCTTTTATTGAAGCCAGCGATGATAACCTCGCCGCGACCATCACCCCGCATCACTTAGCGATCAACCGCAACGCCATGTTTGAGGGCGGTATCCGTCCACATTTTTATTGCCTGCCCGTGGCGAAACGGGAGATGCACCGCCTCGCCCTGCGCCGGGCAGCAACCTCCGGCTCACCCAAGTTTTTTCTTGGTACCGATTCCGCGCCCCATGCTATCGGTGACAAGGAATCGGCCTGCGGCTGTGCCGGGATATTCAACGCACCTTTTGCCCTTGAGAGCTATGCCCAAGTGTTTGAAGAAGAAGGCGCGCTTCACCACCTAGAAGCCTTTGCCGCGGAACACGGTCCCCGTTTTTATGGCTTACCATTGAACACAGCCACTGTGTTATTAGAAAAAACATCAACCCCTGTGCCGTCTGTTCTTCGCGCCGCATCAACATCTATTGTGCCCTTTCATGCTGGGGAGACCTTGGCATGGCGGTTTGTTGAGCCTTCAGGGCACCTCTATTAACCCATTTATAGGGATGAGTGGCTAGAAAGGTATATGCGAGCAAACGTAAGCGTCCTCAAACGTACGTGCGGATTGCGAGCATAGACCTGACGACGCCAATCGCCCTAGAAATGAGGTTAATAGAGGTGCCCTTCAGTATAGCGGTGTCCTTTTGTTTACATTGGGGGCAATGGAACATCCACTGGATCGCTAGGTGAAACACTGGTTCGAAAAGCGGCAATGGCCGAGCGGTGTATACGCGCAAACGCTTTAATCAACAACGCCATCATGATAAAGCTGGCCAAGAATATAATCTTAACGATAAGACCTTCTGACCTCACTGCTCCGGCGAAACACAACAATGCCCCTACCCCGGCCAAACTAAGGCCAGTAAAAATTTCGCCTCGTTGCCAAAGACTGGCAAACTCGAGATTAAAACGACTTTTTGTCAAAAGATAACCGCCAAACCTAGCCCGAGGCAATATCCCCCGCCAACGCGCCTCATACCTCCGCCAAAACGCCCGTACCCACAAAGCAATGACAAGCGGCACTAAAAGCCCCAGTGGCCACCAAAGAACAGCCCCCGGCAAGCTCACCCCTAAAATGCCAAGATACGCAGCATCCCAGGCATGAAGCAGCGGCGCATCAAGTTCTTTTAGAAGGCTTCGGCTCAGGGCGTAGCCTTTACCGCCCCGGTGCCAGGCAAACGGAAACACCAGAAACTCTCCCTGCTTCGTCGGGCGCACCACCACTTGGTACACGCGGCGGCGTAAAAATCTTGGCAGCCAAAATCCATACATGATTCAGGATGTAGAAGAGCAAGATGGGGGTGGCAAGTAGGATTATGCCGCCTCTTTTTTCAATGTTGTGATAAAGTTCTGTACCGACGAACGCATCGCCTCGGTCTGGCGGGCGAGTTCTTTCACGGTGTCCAACACCATAGAGGCAGCGTTACCCGTTTCTGCAGCACCACCACTTATATCATTAATATTTTTATTTATTTCTTTTGAAGTTCCGGCGGTTTGTTGAATGTTGGCGGAAATTTCGCCCACCACGGCATTTTGCTGAACGATACTGTCGCTGGTACTATCGGCGATACGCTCTAAGTGATTAATAATCTTTTGAACTGTACCAAGGCTATCGCTGGCCGTTTTTGTTGTTACTTCAATTTCATTGATTTTTTTACGAATGTCCTCTGTGGCTTGGCCTGTTTGCGTGGCCAAGGACTTTACCTCGGCGGCAACAACAGAAAAGCCCTTGCCAGCTTCCCCGGCTCTGGCCGCCTCAATGGTAGCATTAAGAGCCAGAAGGTTCGTCTGTTTAGAAATTCCGGAAATAAGATCGACGACCTCACTAATTTGCTCAACGGCGTTTTGCAAGGTTTGCATCGCCTGCACTGCTGTGACCGATTCACATACCGCGTCTTTGGCAACCTTGGCCGATTCATTGGCCAAGCTGCTCAAATTTTTAATGGAGGCCGCCATTTCCTCGCTGGATGCCGCTACGTTAGCGGCATTGCTTGAGGCCTCTTCAGAAGCACTAGCCACCGAAGCAGCCCGCAAACTGGTGGTTGCTACAGTTTTCGAGAGACTGTTGGCACTGGCCTCTAATTCTATCGTTGCCGATGACACACCCGTGACAATATCAGCGACTGACGACTCAAAGGAGGATGAAAGATTATTCAATTTTTCCTGATACGTTTTTTTATTTTCGGCTATATAGACACTGATTGCTTGCTCCATATCAATCATAACGCATTGATTAATTGCTTTTATCAATTTGTACATCTTATCCCCATCTCGCTTATTTATGCGGCCGTGCAGAATAATGCGGTAGAAATGGCTAAGCACAAAAGAATACGCCCCGATATACCATGATGGCTCTAATCCCACCCGGCTGTGCACCAAGCCAATACGTTTGACCGACGCTGCATAATCCGCATCAAAAGTGCCTTTAAACAGCTTTAACCAATGCTTATGTTGTTCGTGTTTGGCATGATCCCGGCGTTTTTGATCAGAAAACATGGCGTTTAAATTTGGCCACCCGGATAGATGCTCATAAAACATTGTCAGCACATCGGGTAAAAGTGCCTCAATGTCTTTATAGAAATCCCGCAGCGCCTTAGCAGAATCACCATTAAATCCAACAAAATTTAAACTTTCCACAAGTTCATTTGCCGGTGCCATACGATCTTTCCCTTTTTGTAATAGGAATACCTGTAAAACGCAAAAGATTAAAAAAACAACTAAAGATTGTAACTTCCTTGAAAAAATTTTTGGAGACGACTAATGCCAACACCCCATAACAATCCCCCTGGCACATTTGCCGGATATGCCTCAGTTTTTAACGTCGTTGATTACCAAAACGACAGCATTATGCCCGGGGCGTTTGCCGCCAGCTTAGCCTCCAGCCGCCCGGCTCGCCTGCTGTGGCAGCACGACGCCGCCAACCCCATTGGCCGGATTGTGGCTCTGTCCGAGGATGAAATTGGCCTGCGGATGACGGCTGTACTGGCCTTGGATTCCGCTAGAGGGCGAGATGCCTATGCCCTGCTTAAAGCCGGCGCGTTTGATGGTCTATCCATCGGCTTTCGTCCCATTCACACTCAGCCCGCACGGGAAAAAGGCGTCCGCCTTATCCGCACGGCGGAATTGTGGGAGGTATCACTGGTGACTTTTCCCGCAAACCCAAAGGCGCGGGTGTTGGGGATGAGTTGACGTTTTAGAACATCAACCATAGGAAAAGGAATGTCTACCATGAGCGCTGCATTTACCCTCCTTGGCCTGCCCGAAGACTACGCCCTTGATCTAAAAAAGGCCGAGCAGGCGTACCTATTGGCTGCATCGCGCCACCACCCGGATCGGCTGCGCGGCCGTCCGCCTCATGAGCAAACGGCTGCTGCCGGGGTATTGGTGAGCATTAATGAGGCGTGGGCCTTGCTGCGCGATGATTACCAACGGGGGGTGTGGCTGTATGAACGACGCACTGGTCGTGCCTTTGATGCCACCGTGCGGGATGCGGGTCTGTTGGAACAGGCGTTAGAGGATCGGGAGGCGCTGGAAAGCGTTGGCTCTCCGGAAGAGATAAATACCTTACGCGCCAACGCTCAAGCTCAATATGAGACCTATAAAGACCAAGCCAGCAAATCTTTTGCGGCTGGGGATATGGCCGTCTTCCGGGATGTTTTGTTGCGATTGCGCTACGCTGGTTCATTGATGGAGGCCTGCCGCCAACGGCGTAAAACCCCGTAAAAACCCTATCTTGCCAAAGCCCCCATAGAATGCTAAGTAATTCAGAATGCCCAGCGTCATTACCCCCCCCGCCCGAAGCGCCCGCCCGCCCAGGGTGGCCAGTGCCCTGCACCACAGTCTGGCTGGCCTGTTAACGCGGGGGGAAGTTCGAAACCCCATGCTTACCGAGGTTGGCCTGACCTTGACAGAGGTAACGATTTCTCCGGATTTGCGCCATGTGCAGGTGCGTTACACTACCCTTTCCGGTGACGCGGCGGCGGTGCGCGATGCCCTGCTGGATGAAGCAAAGCCCCTTATTTTCCAAGCCTCCAAACAGGTTGGTCTTCGTTTTGTGCCCAGCTTACGCTTCGTCGTCGATGATTCCAGTCGAACCGAAAAGCTAGAGGCACTGTTCCGGCATCCCCATGTGGTGCAGGATTTATAACGTGTGGGCACCTCTATTAACCTCTGCTCGCAAAGCTTTTTATAGTCACTTATCCCCACAGCATGGGTTAATAGAGGTGATCATTGTTTCCCAAGCGATCCTCTCCCATGCCCCACGGCTTCGTTCTCCTCGATAAACCCTCGGGCATTGGTTCCACCCTTGCCTTGTCACGTGTTCGGCGGGCATTGGGCGGGGCTAAAGCCGGGCATTTAGGGACTCTTGACCCATTAGCTAGCGGTCTTCTGGTCATTGCCGTGGGCGATGGCTGTAAGCGCATTAAGGAGTGTAACACCACCGACAAAACCTACGCTTTTACCGTGCGTTTTGGGGTAGAGACGGCAACAGACGATCTCGAAGGGTTGGTCACGCGCACCTGCCCTATCGTTCCCAACCATGCCGACATCAACGCTGTAACTAAGGATTTTTCAGGTAAAACCATCATGCAAGTCCCACCGATGTACAGCGCAGTAAAAACCGGCGGTATTGCCGCCCATGCGCGGGCACGGCGGGGGGAAATGGTGACGTTGGAGGCCAGACCGCGCACTATCTACACCTTAGAATCATTAAGCTATCACCCCCCTTACGCCGAGTTTCAGGCGCAATGCAGCAGCGGCACATATGTCCGCAGTCTAGCGCGGGATATGGCCGCCGCCCTTGGCACCGTCGCCATCACCACCCGCATCCGCCGCTTAGCAGTGGGCGCACTTGGGGTAGACAAGGCTATAAGCTTTTCCGAGGTGCTGCGGGGTGGTGTCACGCTGTGGGATAGTGATGCGGTGATAGATTTGCTGGCCGGAGGTGATAAAAAAGGTAACCTCCCAGGTAACCCCTAAACCACAATGGGTGGGGGCAATCCTGCAAAGGCATTTTTGATATCGCTCAAGCGCCGCGCGGGCTATACCGCTCGCACATCAAAAATCCATTCAAACTGCTTATTCCCATTCTCATCTTTTTCAATTATTATTTTTGGGTACCTGGGGAGTTACAAAAATTACAAAATTTACTGGAGCAGCATCGTCTAGGCACCGTCTGCGTGGCCGCTTGGCTCCCCCGCCTGATGACGGGGATGATTGATGTAGAGAGTTATGACCCCGCCCAACTGTTAAAGGATGCCGCATGATTGATATCTCCCCCCTTGAAAAAGCTATCGCCCAACTTCAGGAAAGCCTGAATTATGCGGATTCCGATTTAGCAAAATATGACGCGAGGCTGGCGCGGCAGTTTCGCTCCGCTGCCATTCAAGGCTTTGAATACACATATGAACTCAGCCACAAAATGCTGAAACGCTATCTAGAAGCCACCGAACCAACGCCTGAAAGCATTGATGCCATGAGTTTTCAGGAACTGATCCGTACAGGGGCGGAAAAGGGGTTGTTGTTGCATTCTTGGGATGTATGGCACTTTTACCGCCAGTGCCGCAGCATCACCAGTCATACCTATGATGAAGAGAAGGCCGATGATGTTTTCAGCCGTCTTAAGGATTTTTTAGAAGAAGCTGCTTTTTTGTGTGCTCAAATTAAGAAAAGGCAGACACTATGCTAGAGTTGGCCGAAAAAGATTTAGCCATTGTCAAAGGTATTCTACAACAATACATACCGAACTATACGGTCTGGGCCTTTGGTTCGCGGGTACAGGGCAGGGTTAAACCTTTTTCGGATTTGGATTTGGCGATTATTGGTACAGAACCTTTACCTACCAATCTGGAAATACAATTAAAGTACGCTTTTGATGAAAGTCTGCTGCCGATTAAGGTTGATATCGTGGATTGGCAGCGC
>JBKDWF010000024.1:0-25663 GCA_046338525.1 Holosporales bacterium | reverse complement strand
TGGTGTTGTTGGAGGCAAAGAATTTCTCATTAGAATTCGCCCCGTTGTACCCCGCCGGGCTGTAGCCTGTGGTGGTGGCACTCTCATAGATGCCGCCGACGCGCAGAGGGCTGGCGTCAATAAGGTTGCTGCTCGTAAGGGCGCCCATTACTGTATCGTTAACCGTCACGGTGTCCGCGCCATTGGTGAGGTGGAATTGCTCAAAGTTGGAGAAATCGATGGTGTTGCCCGTGCCGAGCAGACTCGTTCCGGTGGCTTTGCCCGTGGTCAAATCAAGATCCACCCCAACGGCATTCCAATCCACGCCGAGAATTTGACGCCCGCCGCCGGGTTGGCTCCACCCCGTGTTGGTAAGGCCGAACTGGAGGCTGTCGGTGCCCGCCCCGCCATCCACGGTAGAGGTATTTGCCGTAACACTGGTTTTATAAAAAGCCGCTTCCAGAACATCGTTATCATTGCCCAGGTTAAGGCTGGTTGCCTCGCCCCCGGCGGCATACACCGTATCCTTGCCGGCGCCGACGCTGACTGTATCCTTACCGCCACCGGTAAAGATAATATTTCCAAACGCATCCCCGGTGATGGTATCCGCCTGGGCCGTGGTGTAGACAGCGTAGATATCATCATCCGCGCCGCCCTGGGCAAGGGAAGGACGCCAGATTTTGTTCACCCCGCCGCCGCCGCTGTATTGCAGGGTGCCGCCCCCTGCCACGACGGCGTTGGTTAAATCCACCGCAACACTTCTACCATTGGCATTCCCCACATCCCCCAAGGCAAAAAGAGAAATCTGCCCCGATCCAAGTGTTTCCGTCGCCCCAGTGGCGGGATTGATATTAATAGATTGGTTCGTGATGGAGCCAATGGAATACGTGCCCCCCGGCTGGTTAATATTCGCCGTGCCGAGGCCGTCAAAATAGACCAGCACGTTGCCTGTGTACGTGGTGACGGTATCCGTTCCCACCGCGTCATTATCATTAAACAGCATCGCCGCTGGCGTCCTGGCCGTGGCGGTCTGGTCAGCCGTAAACCAGTATTGGTTGGCCGTCGCCGCCGCGTCATCCCCGGCAAAGCCGGCGCCGCCGATGACCACGTTTTCAATATTGCTCAGCGTCGCCCCCGCCGTGTTTTTGGACTTGGAGGCGACTGACGCAAGATTTCCCGTGAACTGCGTGCTTTCAAAAAATGCCCGCACAGGGGCGGCGGCACCCAGCACAGCGCTCTGGTTAATGGCCGCACCCTTAGTAACTTTCACCGCCGACAACACCAGGGTATCGGTGCCCGCTCCCCCATTGAGGGTGTCACGATAACTTGTAGATACAACGCTCTTTTGCACGTCATCGACAATACGGTAAAAAATATCATTGTCATCCTCACCGTTGACCACATCCCCGGCGAAATTATCAAAGGTTACTGTCTTGACGCTGCTCCGATAGGCATCCACCGAATACAAGGAATCGTTCCCGTCCCCGGCGTTGATGGTCACTGTCCCGGCGGTGCTGCTCGCCAGGGTATCATCGTACTGGGTGCCAATCAAACTTTCAACGCTTGAGATAGTAAATAGGAGACCAGGGTTGTTGTCGGTTGTACCGCCGAACATATCTATATTAATGGTGGTTACTGCGTTTAACGTGGGGGCGTACATAGTCCACGATGCATCGCCCATTTCCCAGTAATTTCCCCCGGCCAGAAAAACCACCCCCGCCCCGCCTGTATAGCCACTTAAATCCACCGTGGTGTAGCCGTACTGATTCTGCAGAAACGGGTTGGCAACGGTCCAAGCACCATACCCAGCCGTAGGGTTGTTGCCACTATAGTTAAACACTGCACCCTGAAATCCGCTCATACTGTTCATGCCGGCGTAGTTCACCCCCGAACCGGGCAAGCCGCTAGTACTCTCATTAACAAGCGGCGTACTAAGATCATCAATGAATCGGTAGGCCCTGTCTTCCGTGATCGTGCCAAAGGATCCCAAGTTCACCGGCGTGGATGTCACCGTGCCATCAAAGGTAAAGGTGGTAGTGCCAGTGACGGATCCACCGATATCCAACTCTGAACTGCCAGTCCCCGCGACGGTATCCTTGCCGCCGCCTGTATAATAAATAAAGTAGTTCGATCCCCGCAGGTCCACCGCATCATCGTTGACGGTTCCTTGGATCCGCCGAAAATTTTTAATCTGATACCCCGTGCCGTTGCCGGGCGTGCCGTTGCCAATCCATGCTGTGCGATACCCGGCACTATCAGCAGGGGCATCCGCATCGAAATACAGCACGTTGCCGGCGGTGGGGCCTGAAGGCACATTACGGAACGATATGAAATTGTCGTTGCCGTTCCAGCCGACGCCGCCATCGTACAGGGGGATGTTGGCACCACTCTTGGGGGCATCCGAATACAGATAGAGTTGATCATAAAAGGGCGATCCGACAAAATTTTCTACATCGGAAAAGGTGCCCAACGCTCTACCCGTAGCCCCTCCCGTGAGAGTTCCGGTTTGCCGCCACTGCGCGGTAACGCCCCAGACGCTATAATCGCTTCCTGACAGTGAAAAATTGAGGGTATCATTACCGGCACCGGCGTTAAAGCCGTTGAGGTTGCTGAGCGGAATAAACGTACCCGTCAATAAATTAGTCGTCGGTATATTCCCATAAAAGACATCATCCCCGGCCCCGGTGGTCACGGATTCGACGTTTTTTATCAAATCCTTCCGGTTGGCGAACGATGGGTTTGCCGAATCTAAAAATACCGTCCCGCCCGGGGCCAGTGTCTCACTGCCAACGGTAACAGCTTTTAGGCCGTTGTTAATAATAACCTTGGTATCGGCAGATAATCCCGCCTGGGAAAACATGCTAGCATAATTCACGTTATCACCAGCAGTGGTGCTATTCCCACCGCCGTCAATCGTATTGGCCGCCGCCCCGCTGCGGCCAATGCCGGGAACAATAACATCATCAGCGCTGCTGCCGGTAATATTGGTGCCGACGGGGGAAAGGGGTAGCGCAAAACTGCTGTTAAAAAGGCTTTGGGTGGCATCAAGGGTGGTGGGGTCAACAAACTTGAATGTGCTGCCCTCACCGGTGTCATTATAGACAAAAGCGTATTCTGGCTCGCCCGTTTCAGGAAGAGTCACCGCACTATCAACAAAATACCCCTTCATGACCGTCTTGATGGTCGCGCCCTCCGTGAAGGCCGATTTCAGGTATGTGACGCCAATGTTGAGGCTGGTGCTTCCGCCCGTTAAAATCGTGTACACTTGGTTTCCGGCAACCGACGTGGGGCTTAAAACCGTATTATTATACGTGAATTGTATGCCGTCCGGTAAGCCCCCCGGCACCTCGATGGTAAATTTGTAGGTATCCAGATTCCCCTTGAGCAGCCCGCTTTGCTTCAAGCCTGCTTCAAAATCCGTCAAATCATTGACCCTGAAATTCAGCACCTGCTGCATGTTTGTCGCATTAAACTTAGAGGGATCATCACCGTAGATAATACCCCCCCCAATGGCAGCAAAACTCTCCGCGCCGAACCGGGCGGACGCCTTCGTTCCCAAATTACCACTTCCCCCATTATCGCCACTGAAAAGAGTATGCTGCACAAACAAACTAAAATACTCCGGCTTGGCCGGTTCCGGCGGCGGCAGGCCGGGTTCTATCGGAGTAACAGGCGGCGCGGGAATCATGTTATAACGACCATGAAAGCCGTCTTCGTCCTGCACCCGGCGAAAGGTTTCATCGGCTTTACGCATGACCTCTTGAAGTTTGGACTGGTTGACTTCCGGGTTCAGGGCATCCGTCGGGCTTAACACCTCATCAATGGCTTTGAACGACGGGGTTGCGGATTTTTCGTTGAGCAAACTTTTAAGTTGTTGTATTTCTTTTGAATCGGCGGTGGTGTCTTGCTTTTTTTCTTCAAATACCGCGCTGATTTTATCAATCTCACTGGCCAGCACCGTTTCCAACTTACCCATCTGGGCTAGGAGTTCGTTGCCGGTCATAATTTTACCGTCCACTGTTTCAAACAGTGTCGTGTCTTCGGCATTAAACATCGACAGCCCGGCACCCACCAGCACCACCTTGCCGCCATCGGGCCAATACACCACCACGTCCGAACCGACCAGGTTCATCTTAACATTTTTCAGCGGCGTTTTGAAAACAATCTTATCACCGGAAGCAATATCGTAGCTTACCGTGGTGTCCGCAGATGGTTTGTTAATTAAAACTGTGGTCATGCAGACCTCCTGAAATCCGTATAAATATACTATAATGCAGACACCCTATGCCCGAAACCTTACCAAAGGGTTAATTTGTGATTTTTATCACAATATTTCTCTTTTGCCCGTGGCGGTGGGTTTACTGATCACCCCGCGCTGTTCCATGTCTTCAATAATCCGGGCGGCGCGGTTGTAGCCAATCTGGAGTTGCCGCTGGATATAGCTTGTCGAGGCTTTGCCGTCCCGACGGACGATAGCCACGGCCTGGTGGTAGAGATCGTTGTCGGCATCGCCTTCATCCCCGCCGCCGAAGTCCTCGGTGCTATCATCAATCGTCACGTCTTCGACGTATTGCGGCGCGCCCTGGGCTTTGAGAAAGCGCACCACGGCCTCGACTTCGCCGTCGGAAACAAACGGCCCGTGCACCCGGCTAATCCGGCCGCCGCCCACCATGTGCAGCATATCCCCTTGGCCTAGGAGCTGTTCGGCGCCCTGCTCACTCAAGATAGTGCGGCTGTCGATCTTAGAGGTCACTTGAAAGCTGATACGGGTGGGGAAATTAGCCTTGATGGTGCCGGTAATAACATCCACCGAGGGTCGCTGGGTGGCCATAACAAGATGAATCCCCGCCGCCCGTGCCATTTGGGCCAGACGCTGGATCGCGCCCTCAATATCCTTCCCCGCCACCAGCATCAAATCGGCCATTTCATCGACAATCACGACAATATACGGCAAGGGATCAAGCGGCATTGGCTGATCCTCATATATCGGCTTGCCATTATCGGGGTCAAAGCCTGTCTGTACCCGGCGGGTGAGGGGTTCATTGCGGCTTCGCGCCTCGGCCAGGCGTTGGTTGTACCCGTCGAGGTTGCGCACCCCAAGGCGGGACATGGCCTGATACCGCTGCTCCATCTCCTTCACCGCCCATTTGAGGGCCACCACCGCCTTGCCCGGATCCGTCACCACCGGGGCCAGCAGGTGGGGAATATCGTCGTAAATGGACAATTCCAGCATCTTGGGATCAATCATGATCAGGCGGCATTCCGCCGGGGTCATCTTGAACAACAGCGATAAAATCATCGCGTTCACCGACACGGATTTCCCCGATCCCGTCGTTCCGGCCACCAGCAAGTGGGGCATCCGCGCCAAATCCGCCACCACGGGGTTGCCGCCAATATCCTTACCCAAGGCCAGGGGCAGCTTGGCCTGGGTATCTTTATAGCTTGTATCGGTGAGGAGTTCGCGCAGGTACACCGTTTCCCGCTGGGGGTTGGGCAGTTCAATCCCAATGACGTTGCGGCCCGGGACAATGGCGATACGCGCCGACAGCGCGCTCATGGATCGGGCAATATCCTCGGCCAACGTAATAATGCGGGAAGACTTAACCCCGGCGGCGGGTTCCAGCTCATACAACGTCACCACCGGCCCGGGCTTGGCATCCACAATCTTGCCGCTGACCCCAAAATCGTTGAGCACGACAGCAAGCTGTTCCGCCCGGGCTTTGAGCGTGCGAGCATCAATCGTTGCCCCCCTGCCCTTTTCGGCGTTGAGCAGGGCCAGGGGCGGCAACTGCGCCGTGGTGCCCGTGGGCAAGATGGTGGTTGCGGGCTTGGCCACAACAGGCTTTGGCTTGGGGGCTTTTTTGTCTTTTTTAGCCGCCGCCCTGTTCGCGGCATTATCGTTGGCAACCTCATCCCCCAAGGGTCGCGGCATTCCAAAAAACACATCATCAATGTCGTTTTCTTCAACGCCTTTGGAGGGTCGCGCCGCAAGACGTTCTGAAACCCAGATGCTCACCTTATCCGCCGCCAACAGCACAGCGCCCATTGCCGTTGTCGCCGCATGTTTCAAAACCAGCAGTGCTTCGTATGTTGCCGCCAGCAACCAGGCACACACCCGCCGGGCATCGCGCCAGGGAACCCCCACTGCCGCCCGCAGCGCCACCAAGGCCAGCGGTGCCGCTACCCCACTCACCCCCCAAGGCAACCACGCGTGATCCATCAGGCCACGACGCACTAGACCATAAAAAAGCGTTCCCAACCAGCCGCCTTCCCCCACCGGTAAACTCCAGAAGCTTCCCCCCGGCCACGGGGCTGCTGCCACCGCGGCCAGTGTTGCCGCAAGAAAGGCCAACAACAACCGTCTCGACGGCGTGCCCATGCCATACCCCCGCCACCCCTGCACCGCCAGCAACAGCACCGCCGCCACTAAAAAAAAACTTCCCACGCCGAACAGTTGCAACACCGCATCGGCCAACCTTGCCCCCGCAGAACCAAATAGGTTGTTTGTCTCCCCTATTCCTGCGGTGTTCCACGACGCATCGGTGCTGTGATAGCTGAGCAACGCCCCAATAAAAAAGATGCCCATAATACCCAAGGCAAGTGCCACCAGTTGCTCTAACCGTCGGCGCAACTGCTTTACCGCCCCCGAAGGCAATAACGTTTTCGCACGAATAGGGGCAGCGTCCATATCAAGTGAAGTTTGTTGTTGGTTGAACGGCCTGTGTCAAGCCCTGACGTAGAATACGCACCACTGCAGGAATTACCATAAAAATATTATGGTTTTTTCTCTCAAGCCCCCATTGTCACCACCTGCTTTAAACAGTATGAAAGCCTGTATGGTTGCTGTACATCGCCCCGCCGTTTCCGAAAAACCTGTTCCTGCCCCCACGCCGGATCAGCTTGAAACGTATAACCCTTCTGCCTCATGGAGGCCGGGGAACAATTTTGGCGGCAACGCCGTGTTCAAGGCCTTGACCCACCCATTAGTGGCGGCCAAGGCGGCGGCACTCCAGCAAAAACTACAAGGCAAGCGCGTTGCCGTGTACGATCCCGATGGTCATTACGGCCAGTTTGCTGCATTGTTTCCTCTGAAAGAAAGCCGTATCGAGGGGTATTATGTTCAAAACGTGGCCCATCGTGGCCGCCTCAGCGTTGAGGGGCTTCCGGCTAGGCTCATCACTGACCTAGACGCAAGCTGTTATGATGTGATTTTATTAGCCAGCTTCGCCGCTGAGCGCGTTGCCCAGCAAGCTGTGGCTTATGTTGGCACCACCCCCACGGCCTCGTTGGGGGAATTACACCTCGACGCAGCATTCCTCACCAACACCAAAAACTACCTCGATCCCCTGAATTTTGTGGTGAACAACATTTTGTGGGAGCATCGGGCGGACGCGTATTCCGTTCTATCCGCTACCCATTATTGGGCTGAATACGGCGCGAAAAACACCCGGTTGTGGTTATGCTTGGTGAAAGCAGATGGCACGGTTCTAGCAAAGGGATGGTATCCCCTTACCGCCGCCGCGGGCGCGGCCTGGCGCCTCGACAGCCGGGATGTTGCCGCGCATTTTGGTCTTAAAGACGATTTTTTCGGCACGCTTTTTATTCACGTTGTCGGTACCGCCGGGCATGATCTCATCAAGTATGGTCTTGATTTTTTTGATGCTAACCCCCGACGTTTAACAGCCACTCATGATGCGAATCCTTGGCCTGCACATAGCTACGCCGGCATCCCCGCCCCGGACAAGGATCAGCACGTCATTGTCCACCTGCAAAGCGCCCTGCCCGTTGCCACGCCGGGCGGCACCATTGGTCTGTACGTCCACGGCGCGCCGGAAAAGCCGGAAAAGCCGGAAAAGATCGTATGGATTGACCAGGAACTCCCCGCCTTTGGCCTCATCAATATTTCTGTTGGTGAGGTGTTTCCCGGCGTTGCTTGGCCGCAGCAACTGGAAGTTATCGCCCATAAAGCTCTCGTCCGCCCGCGCTACACCGTTGAAAACGGCTCTCAGCGGTGGATCGGCCACGGCAACGTGGTACGCGCCGATCTTCAGCCCGATGCGGAACTGGCGACGCTAGAACCCGTGTTCGGCAAGGGCTTTATCCTCCCCCTGCCCATCCTGCCGGCGGAACAGTATGCGACCGATATTCTGCCCACGCCCATGACCACGGTACAGAATGCCTTGCCCCTCAAGGCTTTAGTGTTTGACGCCGAGGGGAAGCAACTGCTCGAGGAACCTCTTGGCCTACAAAAACGCGGCAAAATTGGCCTCGTGTCGGTGGATGCCCTGCTCAAAAAACACAACGTGACCCTCAAAGGCCACGGCACGATGCAGATGATCTACGATTTCAGCCATGGCGTCGCCGTGGACGGCTGGCTGCACGCCATTGCAAGAGCCACCCGCCGCGACAACGGTCATGTGGCCGAAACCAGCTTCGGCGCGCATATTTTCAACAGCGCGGCGGTGTACAAGAACGAGCCGCAATCCTACACCAGCGCCGCCCCGGGCCTAACCACCCGGTTGTTCTTGCGCCTCGTGCCGGGGTATAACGGCTTCTGCTGCCTGATATATCCTGTTTCCAAGGCGTGGCACGCCCATTCCGACACGGTGTTTGTCCTGCGCGGCAGCGACGGGGCCGCCGTGGCCGAAGCCCGCCGGGCGATTCCCGCCAACGGTTCGGTGCTCGTCACCCCGGCGGATTTGTTCAGCGCGGCGGACTTAGCCAAAGCCGGCGATTTCGCCCATATCTCCATTCGCGATAAAACCTGCCGCCTGTTTGGTTATGCCGGCCTGCGGGATGATACAAACGGCGGGTTTAACCTTGATCATATGTTTGGGTTTTAGGGGATGCGGGTGTTGCATTTGAATACGGGCGCCCGGAAAAGCGGTATGCAGACAGCGTTTTTGCAAACCGTCAAAGGGCTATCCACACATCAATGTGTCCAACGTGTGTGCACCAATCCCGATGATCTTGGTATTTTTGCTTCCTTGCCTAATGTTACTGCTGCCCCCCTTATTGCGAGACATCCCTTAAAAGATATTGCCAACCATTGGCGACTGCGTCGGGAAATATTCACTTTTAACCCTGATATTATTCAATTATGGTCGCATAAGATTGCTTGGTTTCTCATGCCGCGCTGGCCAAGGCGACCTACAAGCATTTTCTTAGGCAGTGCACCTTGGCCCCGTCGCTTCCAACGGCTCAACAAAGTGGTGGATGCTTGGGTTGTGTGTTCCGATGCGTTACGCCAAGAGATTATCGCCCTAGATGCCCCCGACGCTTCCGTAGGCCGCCTGCTGCATTTTCCCGATCACGTCGATGTGCCCCCGTCCAGCCGTGCCGCGTTGGGATTAAAAGATACCGATATTGTTGCGGTAGCGGCAGGGCGGTTATCGCACCAAAAGGCCTTTGATATTCTTATTCCGGCCATGGCACAAGCACCGGGAATAACCTTATTGCTTGCCGGGGAAGGGGAAGACGAGGCCATGCTGCGCGCCCTTGCGGAGCAGCATGGAGTGGCGGATCGGGTGCGCTTTTTAGGCTGGCGATCCGACGTGGCCAATCTGTTTGCCATGGCGGATATTGCGGTTATGCCATCGCGGTATGAACCATTCGGGTTTGTGATGCTGGAGGCAATGGCTCAAGGCACGCCGCTTATCCTAACGAATGTTAAAGGCCCCGATGAAGTAGCAAAAAACAATCAAAATAGTTTAACAGTACCACCAGAAAACATTGATGAACTTGCCGCTGCCCTTCGGACTCTTCGTGATGATCCCGCGTTGCGGAAAAAATTGGGCGCTGCCGGACGGCAAACTATCCGCGATCCGTATAACGAGGAAACCTCCATGCAGCACCTTATTGCTTTTTACCAACGGATGGTAGCAGCATGACCACCCTCGATCCCCTTGAAGTCGCCAAATTCGACCGCATGGCCGCCGCCTGGTGGGACCCCAACGGTCCGTTCAAGCCGCTGCACCGCCTTAACCCCGCCCGGGTAGCGGTACTGAGCCGGTTAGCTTTGCAGCATTTCAACATGGATTCCAATGGCTTAAAAATATTTTCTGGCCTGCGGGTGCTGGATATCGGCTGCGGCGGCGGGTTAATCAGTGAAGCTATTGCCCGTTTAGGCGGACAAGTCACCGGGATTGATGCGAGTGGCCTAAATATCTCTATTGCCCAGCAACACGCCACGCAAGGCGGCTTAGTGATTGATTACCGAAAGGGATTGGCCGAAGACCTCACGGACACCTATGACATAGTGTTGTGCTTGGAGGTGGTGGAACATGTCGCTGATCCAGCCTTGCTTTGCCGCACGCTGGCCCAGCGGTGCCGCCCCGGCGGGCTGGTGGTGCTGGCAACCCTGAGCAAGACTATCAAGAGCTTCCTGCTGGCTATTGTCGGTGCGGAATATGTTCTGGGCTGGTTGCCGCGCGGCACCCACGACTGGCGGAAATTCCTAACCCCCGGCGCATTAGCAAAAATGGTCGAAGAGGCAGGACTCACGGTACAAGAAATTTTAGGGATGCAGTACCATCCACTGTCTGGCACTTGGGCGGCAGGGGGAAGCCCGTCCGTGAATTACATGCTGACAGCGATCAAAAATTAAACAATGCTTCTGCTGCTTCACGAGCCAGAACCAACAGTGGCTCAGGTACCGCCAGAAAACCCAGCACCATCAGAGCGGCACCAACACTAATCCCCGTTAGAATCTTCACAGGCAAAAGCACCCTACCTTCCGGAGCATCATCAAAATACATCACTTTGCACAATCGCAGATAGTAATACGCAGCAACAACACTGGCTATCACCCCGGCAACGGCAAAACCAATAAAGCCTTTTTCTACGATAGCCTCAAATACAAACAACTTGGCAAAAAACCCGGCCATAGGCGGTATTCCCGCTAAAGAGAGCAGAAAAACAGCGCCGCACAAGGCCATGCCAGGATGCTGCCGGGCTAACCCGGCCCAGTCGCTCAACTTATCACTGTAAACATTGCCCCGCACCACCCGTAGGGCTAGGGCAAACAGACCAACACTCGTGACGGCATACACGACAAGATACATCAACACCGCCGCTACGCTAACTTTCGTGACCATAGCCACCGCCAGAAGGATATACCCCATATGGTTGATGGTACTGTAGGCCATAAGGCGTTTAAAGCTCTCAGATCGCAACGCCCCAAAAGCCCCCACCACCATGGATGCCACCGCCAGCAGCAATAGGATTTGACGCCCGTCCTCAATCCCAACATGCAAGGGAACCACTAGGAACTTGATCAATGCTGCCAACGCTGCCACTTTAGGCGCAACGGCAAAAAAGGCCGTCACGTTAGTGGGCGCACCTTGATAGACATCCGGTGTCCACATATGAAAGGGTGCCGCCGACACCTTGAAAGCAAACCCGGCGAGAATAAAGACCAAACCCACCACGGCGGGCAATGATAAAGAACCCGATTCACCCAACGCAACGGCAATACCATCATAGCCCAGACTTCCCGTTGCCCCATACAAAAAACTGGTTCCGAACAATAATAACGCCGAAGCCAGCGCGCCAAGAATGAAATACTTTAATCCGGCTTCAATGGCTAAACCATCCTTACGACGCAAGGCAGCAAGGACATACAAAGCAAGGCTCTGCATTTCAAGACCAATATACAGTGTCAGCAAATGATTGGCCGACACCATCATTCCCATGCCGATGGTGGCGAGGATCATCAGGACGTAGAACTCAAAAGGCCGCTCATCCTCCGCCTTAAAATACCTAACGCTAAGACACACAGCAGCTAAAACACTAGCCAGCAACACGACCTTCACAAACTGTGTGAACGCGTTGGCTGTGTACATCCCAAAGAAAAGAGCTTCCCGAGGGATTTCAGGCTGTTGATTAAGAACAGCAACAATCCCAAAAACCAAAAAAATAGCCGTCAACCCAGCAGCACGGCCTGCGTATTCACCCTTATAAAACACGCCCAGCAACAAGATAGACAACGCCCCATAAAGCAGCAGCACTTCAGGAACAAGAACAACAAAATTTTGCGCCCAAGCTATCATGGTGTCGTCTCTCCTTCCACCACGGTACGCACACCGCCGTCCCGATTAGTTTGAACGTGGCTGAGCAAAACGGTCACCGCAGGCTCAATAGGCTTGGTAAAACTGGAAGGGTAAATTCCCATCCACAACACCAACACGATAAGCGGTGCAAACACTAGCTTCTCACGCCACGTTAAATCGTTCAGGGTTTTTACATCATCATGCACCAACGCTCCGAACAGCACCCGCCGCACTAGACTCAGCATGTACGCAGCTCCCAAAACAACGCCTAGCGCTAACAGTGCCGAAATGAGGCTGGTGCTCTGATAAACCCCCAAAAGGACGAGGAACTCGCCCAAAAAACCGCTCGTCCCAGGAAGACCGACACTGGCCATGCTAAAAAATACCATCACCACGGCGAATTTTGGCATCACCTGTGCCACGCCGCCATAGCGAGCAATTTCCCGCGTGTGCAAGCGATCATAAAGCACGCCAACACACAAAAACAATGCCCCCGATACCAAGCCGTGGGAAAGCATTTGCACCACAGCACCAGTGACCGCTTGAACATTGCCAGCAAAAGCACCAGCCGTCACAAAGCCCATATGAGCGATAGAAGAATAGGCGATGAGCTTTTTCATGTCCTGCTGAACCAAAGCAATCAGAGATGTATAAACAACCGCCAACACCGATAACCAAAAGATAAACGGGGTAAACATGGCTGAAGCATCGGGCAGCAACGGCAGTGCCAGCCGGATAAACCCATACCCTCCCATTTTGAGAAGTACACCAGCCAAGATCACCGAACCTGCGGTGGGTGCTTCGACGTGGGCATCTGGCAACCATGTATGCAACGGCACCATGGGCACCTTTACCGCAAAAGAAGCAAAGAAAGCTAGCCATAGCCACGTTTGCACATCGGGAGGAACCTTAACCGTTGCAGTTAACGTCACAAAATCCGTCGTCTGACCGTATCGGTAGAGCACCAAAATCGCCACCAGCAACAATACAGAGCCCAGCAACGTAAATAAGAAAAATTTAAATGCCGCATACACCCGGCGTTGGCCGCCCCAAACACCGATGATAAGGAACATCGGGATCAACACAGCCTCAAAAAAAACATAGAAAACAACAAAATCCAAGGCCACAAAAGTGCCGATCATGGCGGTTTCCAGTATGAGAAAAGCAGCGGCGTATTCTCGTGGCCTCTTCGTCACGCTAACACTGGAAAATAGGCACAATGGCGTCAACAACGTGGACAGCAGCACGAAGAATAAGGAGATACCATCCACACCAACATGCCAATAAATATTCCAATCAGGAAACCAAGCATACCGCTCTTCAAACTGAAAACCGCCGTTGCCAACTTCAAACCCCAACCATAACTGTAAGGATAAAGAAAATACGGCCAATGCAACACCAAGGGCGGCGGCGCGGACAAACCGCACGGGCACCATTGCTACAACACCAACGCCCAGCAGCGGCAACAGCAACAGCCATGAAATTAGACCGATACTCATACCGCTATCACCCGCCACAGCATGATGCCCAATACAATTGCTATGCCGACCATCATCGCCAACGCATAACTAGGAATTGCTCCGTTTTGTGCGCCGCGTAGAGCGTTGCTCAACCGCAGGCTAGACGCTGCGAAACCATTGGGGCCAAAGCGATCGACAAACCCAACATCGCCGCGTTGCCAAAAAACCCGCCCAAGCATCAATACCGGGCGAACCCAAACCGCCGCGTACAACTCATCCCAATACCATTTGTTGAACAAGAAACGGTAGCCTGCACCAAAGAAACGACTGATGCGTGCCGGCCAGGTAGGCTTTCGGCAATACAGAACAAACGCTGCCATAATCCCCAAAACAGCAACCAACAACGGTAATTTAGCAACCCATTCAGGCGCATGATGAGCCGCCGCCACGGTATCATTAACTGTTAGAATAAATAAACTTGTGCCCCAAAATGCAGCATCATGATCGCCCACAAACATCTCGAACCCTAAGAAACCTGCACCAAGAGCGCCGACTCCCAGCACAAACAGCGGCAACAGCATCATCCAAGGGGATTCATGGACATGCGCCATCGTGTGTGCGTCAGCGCGGCTTTTCCCAGAAAAAGCCAAAAACAACAGCCGCCACGAATAAAACGCTGTTAACGCCGCCGCCAGCACGCCAATTCCATACACCCAAACAGCCCCAGGAAGAGCAGACTCATACACCGCTTCCAAAATCATATCTTTAGAATAAAAACCAGCAAACGGTGGTATCCCGGCCAACGCCAAGCTACCCAACCACATCAAGCCGCAGGTCACCGGAATAAGGGCGCGCAAACCACCCATACGACGCAAATCCTGTTCCCCATCCATAGCATGAATCACCGACCCTGCACCAAGGAACAACAACGCTTTGAAAAAAGCATGGGTAAACAAATGAAACATCGCCGCACCATAGGCCGAAGCCCCAGCGGCAAAGACCATATAGCCTAACTGGCTACACGTCGAATAAGCAATAACGCGCTTAATATCAAATTGTGTCAGACCAATACTAGCCGCAAAAATCGCCGTTGCCGCACCCACCATCATAACCACAAGCCGGGCATCCGGCGCATATTCCAACAACGGTGAAATGCGGCAGAGCAAAAATACCCCCGCTGTTACCATGGTTGCCGCGTGAATCAAGGCTGAAACCGGGGTTGGTCCTTCCATGGCATCAGGCAACCATGTGTGCAAACCAAGCTGAGCCGACTTGCCCATAGCACCCACAAACAACAGCAGACACACTAGAGTTATTCCATGCACCTCAACACCAAAAAACGACAGGTTCGACCCAGCCAACGCACCGGCAGTGCTGAAAATATGTGAAAATTCAACACTTCCAAACAATTGGTACGCAGCAAAAATACCCAATGCCAACCCAAGATCGCCAACCCGGTTGACGACAAACGCCTTCACAGCCGCGGCGTTGGCCGAATCACGTTCGTTCCAAAACCCAATCAGAAGATAAGAAGCAAGCCCCACACCCTCCCAACCAAAAAATAATTGCACCAAATTATCCGCTGTTACCAACATCAACATGGCAAAAGTGAACAAGGACAATAACGCCATAAACCGCTGACGGCTTGTATCGTGGCTCATATAGCCAATGGAGTATACATGAACACACAACGATACGGTGGTCACGACAATCAACATCACAACAGATAATGTATCGAGACGGATCGCCCAATTCGCCTTCACACCCGCCACATCCAGCCAAGTTAACACCGGCAACGTAACACTGGCACCGCCTTCCACGCCAATTTCCCAAAACAGCAACCACGCACCGGCGCAAGAGGCCGCCACCCCAAGCACGGTAAGAATATTCACCACTCTAACCCCAAGGGTCTTTCCAAAAAGACCAGCAAAAAGAGCCGCGATCAAAGGAGCAAAAAGGGTAACGTACGCCACTGACTACCCCCGTAACCGTCGCGCATCATCGACAGCAATCGTGCCGCGATGGCGGAAATAAATAACCAAGATGGCAAGACCAATCGCCGCTTCTGCCGCAGCCACGGTCAAGACAAACAAGGCCATGACCTGCCCACCTAAATCATGATGATGGGCACCAAACGCAACAAAACTTATATTTACCGCCAGCAGCAGCAACTCTAAACACATCAAAATACCAATAATATTGCGTCTATTCAACAATAGACCAAAAACCCCAATGACAAACAATAAAGCCGCCAACACAAGATAATGATACAGGGACGGGAACAACATCAAACGTCCACTCCGCTGCCGCTAGGAACATTGCGTATCTCCAGAGTATCCGCCATCTGCCGGGTGTTTTGGCGGCTAATAGACTGTCGTTTTGGCTGTTTTTCTCGCGGCTGTACCGTAAGAACGATAGCCCCAATCATCGCTATCAACAAAATTACCCCCGACCCCTGAAAGGCTAAAAAATAATCATCATATAAAACCCGACCCAACGCAACAGCGTTAGAGACACCTTCTGGGGCTATGCTCTCTCCGGCTCGCGCGGGTAATTCCGGCCAAGCCATTAAAACCAAAATCATTTCAGCAACTAATACCAATGCCACACCACCGGCCACGGGCACAAACCGACGCATTCCTTGGCGCAGGGCGGCAAAATCAACATCCAGCATCATCACGACGAATAAGAATAAAACCGCTACCGCACCCACATAAACGATAACCAACAGCAGGGCTAAAAACTCCGCTCCCGCCAACAAAAATAACCCGGCCGCATTAAAAAATGCAAAAATCAGGAACAACACGGCGTGAACCGGGTGCCGCGCCAACACGACCGCAAGAGCACTGCACAGAAGCAGGCTCGCAAACACATAAAATAAGGCACTCAGCAATTCCATTGCCGATGCTTTTGATACGTTCGCTGACCAGTTGCAACAGCAAAATGTGCCATAATGCATTTTGTTTCGACAACAGGAGAGGAACTCTTGTATATTTTTGGCATGACCAAACGTCTTGCTGTTGTTTTATGCAACCTTGGCGGGCCAGATAGCCCCGCTGCGGTGCAGCCATTTTTACAAAACCTCTTCAGTGATCCTGCCATTTTAAGGGTTCCTGCACCAGTGCGATGGTTTTTGGCGCGCCTCATTTCTAGGCTCAGGGCGCGCAAGGCGCAGGCGATTTATGCTAAGCTTGGTGGCGGCTCACCATTACTGCCTAATACCCAAGCCCAAGCAAAAGTCCTTGAACAATCCCTGCAACAAACGCTTCCCAACACAAAAGTTTTTATCGCCATGCGTTATTGGCACCCGTTTACCAAAGAGGCAGTAGAACAAATAAAATCTTGGAATCCGGATAGCGTCGCCCTAGTATCGCTCTATCCACAATTTTCAACGACAACGACAGCATCTTCTTTTGACGAATTTACAAAAGAAGCACGCCGTCAAGGCCTTATCGCTCCGGTGCATCCGGTGTGCTGTTATCCTGAGGACGACGCTTGGACAGAAGCCGTCGCTCAAACCATCCAGGGCAGCGGGGTTCATTTGGCACATACGCGTATTTTATTCTCAGCTCACGGCCTGCCAAAAAAAATTGTGGACGCAGGTGATCCATACCCACTTCAGGTAAAGGCCAGTGCCAAGGCAGTATTAGAAAAACTCACCACTAAACCCAAGGACAGCGTCGTTTGCTATCAAAGTAAGGTCGGCCCAATGGAATGGCTGAAACCTTCCACAGAAGAGGAGATTCAGCGCGCCGGACGAGAAGGGATACCCATCTTAGTAGTACCCATTGCTTTTGTTTCCGAACACTCGGAAACCCTAGTGGAACTAGATGACGAGTATCGCCATCTGGCGACATTGGCTAAAGTACCAAAGTACACCCGTGCCCCAACAGTACAAACCACCCCAAGATTTATTGAAGGGCTGACCAAGCTTATTATTCAAGCAACCCAAAAGCCTGCTGAAGAATATCTTTGCGCATTAAAAGATACTGCTTGTTTCAACCCCCAGGGGAAGTGCAGCCGTGTCAACGAAGATGGTCTGCTGCCTGACGCAAATTTTCCTCGGCTTTCCGCCATAAAAGATTAACGTCACGGGGTTGAGCATCAAGAGCGGCAACATGTTTTTCCACGGCCGCACTATCAATCCTGTCGGAAGAAAGGCTTGGCGGCACACCACCCCCATAAACTACTACCACCGCCAAACATAAAGCAATCAATGTGGAATTCATCAGGTGCCTCCTGTTGAAAAATAAACCATAAATTGAAAATACAGAAATCTAATTAATCTGGAGTTAAATGTAACAGGCTCGTAACCGACCATACATTGAATATACACCGCTCACACATTGATGATTTTCCTAAAAATCTTGCAGGCGGCAAGGCCTTCCTGTCGTTTGACCGAAACCTTGTACATCCTTCATGCGCAGGAAGTACAAATGTAAAGCATTAAAAAATATAATATTAATTCCACTATAGACACGCCCATAAGTTTGTGCTTGGTTAACTAAAATCTAAGGTACAAACACTCCGCCATGCTTGTTGTTATTCCCACCGAAACCGCCCCCGACGAACGCCGCGTCGCCGCCACCCCTGAAACCGTAAAAAAGCTCATCACCCTAGGGCAGCGCGTACGCATCCAGAACGGAGCCGGCAAAAATGCCGGGTTCTTGGACAGTGCCTACCAAGATGCCGGGGCAGAATTGAGCGATACCCCGGCAACCGGGGATGCGGATATTATCCTTCATGTTCAACCCCCTGCCACCTCCCTGCCCTACAAAAAAGGGGCAGTTGTGCTGGGGTTATTGTCGCCATTTGATCGCAAAGACGACCTTAAACAGTGGGCTGGAGCGGGACTTAACACCGTTGCACTAGAATTGCTACCCCGCATCACCCGCGCCCAAAGCATGGACGTATTATCTAGCCAAGCCAACCTCGCCGGGTATCGCGCCGTCATCGAATCTGGCGCTGCTTTTGGCCGGGCATTTCCGATGCTCATGACCGCTGCTGGAACAATTCCACCGGCTAGGGTTTTGGTATTAGGGGCTGGGGTTGCTGGGCTGCAAGCCATTGCTACGGCCAAACGTCTTGGGGCTATTGTCACCGCTTTTGACGTGCGCCAAGCAACGAAAGAACAAGTGCAAAGTTTAGGGGCAACGTTCTTAGACATTGAGGGATCAGAAAATTTAGAAACCAGTGGCGGCTATGCCAAGGAAGCCTCCGCCGACACCTTGGCTCGGCAACAGGCGAAGATTCGCGAAACCTTGCTCAAGACTGATATTGTCATCACTACGGCGGCTATTCCCGGCAAGCCGTCACCGCGATTGATTACAGAAGATATGTTAACCGCTCTTAAACCGGGTAGTGTTATTGCCGATTTAGCCGCCGAGCGCGGGGGCAACTGCGCCGCCACGAAGCCCGGGGAAGTCATTGTTACTTCTGGCGGCGTGACAATTCTGGGACACCGCAACTGGGCAAGCCGCATTCCTTTTGATGCCAGCGCATTGTACGCCCGCAATATTCTGCACTTCTTTACCGCCTTTTTTAATAAAGAGAGCGGCACCTTGAACCTTGACAAAGCCGACCCCATTATCGCCGGAGCCTTGTTGACCCAAGACGGTGCCGTTGTTCATCCCCATTTTGTCTAAGGAACTTCCTTCATGACCGACCAAAATAGCCTTGTCCAGCAAAGCGAAGAGCTTTCTAAAACCGCAGAAAAACTGTTGCAACAGCTTTCCGGCTTCACCGACTCATTGTCTGCTAGCGCTCCTGCCGCCGCCGGGCAAGGGGCTGGGTTTGTCGGCCTGCTCACCGTGTTCATCTTAGCCTGCTTTGTCGGTTATTATGTCGTCTGGCGGGTGACCCCAGCACTGCACTCGCCGCTCATGGGCGTGACTAATGCTATTTCTTCTGTGATTATTGTCGGAGCTTTGCTTGCTCTTGGACCGGTGGAAGTGGAGGGATTGCCGCGTCTGTTGGCTTTTGTTGCCGTGGTACTGGCTAGTATCAATATTTTCGGCGGCTTTGTTGTGACCCAGCGTATGCTGTCCATGTTCCGTAAAAAAGATAAATAGGAGACGCCCGTGTCGTCGTTAACGCAATACGCCTACCTGACCGCCGCCGTGCTGTTTATCCTCGCCCTGCGGGGGCTGTCGTCCCCACAATCGGCGCGCCAGGGCAACCTGTTCGGCATGATCGGGATGGGGATTGCCATCCTGGCCACCCTGATGCAACCGAAGATCAGCAATTTTGGCCTCATCATCACCGCCATTATTATCGGCGGCACGGTGGGTACGGTGATTGCCCGGCGCATTGCCATGACCGCGTTGCCGCAATTGGTGGCGGCGTTTCACAGCCTTGTCGGCCTTGCCGCCGTCTGCGTGGCCGGAGCCGCGCTGTACGCGCCGGAGGCCTTTGGCCTCGGTACGCCCGGCAGCATTCCCGGCGGCAACCTCATTGAGATGGGTCTTGGTGCCGCCATTGGCGCGATTACCTTTACCGGCTCGCTGGTGGCGTTTGCCAAACTGCAAGGGCTTATCGGTGGCAAGCCACTGGTGTTTAAGGGTCAGCATTGGCTCAACGCTGGCCTTGGCATTGCAGCGATCATAGGCATTCTACTACTCGCCGTCAGCGAAGGAGAGGCCGTATTCTGGGGCGTTGTGATTGTGTCCTTGGCCTTGGGTCTTTTGCTTATTCTGCCTATTGGTGGTGCGGACATGCCGGTGGTGGTGTCCATGCTCAATTCCTATTCCGGCTGGGCAGCCTGCGGCATTGGATTTACCTTGCAAAACCCGTTGCTTATCATTACCGGCGCGCTGGTTGGGGCATCAGGAGCGATTCTTAGTTACATTATGTGCAAGGGCATGAACCGCTCTATTGTTAACGTCATCTTGGGCGGTTTTGGTGGTGGTACCGGGACAGGTGCAGCCGCAGCCGCCAGCAGCGGCGACAAAAGCGTCCGCGCCGGCAGTGCCGAAGATGCCGCCTTTATTCTTAGCAACGCCAGCTCTGTCATCATTGTACCAGGGTACGGTATGGCTGTTGCTCAGGCTCAGCATGCCCTGCGCGAAATGGCGGATCACTTGAAAAAACATGGCGTCACCGTGCGCTACGCCATCCACCCGGTTGCCGGGCGGATGCCGGGGCACATGAACGTCCTTCTTGCCGAGGCCAACGTGCCCTATGAAGATGTGCTGGAGCTGGAAGATATCAACCGCGATTTCGGCAGCACCGACGTGGCCTTCGTCATTGGTGCCAACGATGTCACTAACCCTGCGGCCAAGACTGACCCCCAAAGCCCAATTTACGGGATGCCCATTCTTGACGTGGAAAAAGCCAAAACTGTCTTGTTTATCAAGCGCTCCATGGCGTCGGGCTACGCCGGGGTTGAAAACGAGCTGTTCTTCCGCCCCAACACCATGATGTTGTTCGGCGATGCCAAGAAAGTCACCGAAGAAGTGGTGAAAGGGTTAGAGGCGCAGTAAAGCCCTTCCTGACACCTTCTACAAACGATAACTGGGGCAACGCATAATACTGCTTTGCGTTCAATATGTAGAAAAAATTTACGCAAAGCGGCAAGCCCGCGCGGCGTTTGAGCGAAGCATTTTGCAATCAAGTGATTGCAAAATGGTGTTAGCGCGGTGCAACGCCGTTGCTTTGAAGACGATAACGGCTGCCTGTTGACCCCTTCCCCGCGCAGCGGGGGAAGGTGAGGCAGGGGGTGTTTAAAATGAGAAAAACCAATGCTTTGTTCTCGTGCTTTTCACCCCCTCCCCGGCTCTCCCCCGCTCTCCCCCGCTGCGCGGGAGGGGGCTGCACCGCGCCCTTCCATAAGCTCATGAGACTTGTGTGTATAGGGTAGCCCAGCGGGAGAGGTGTATCTTTTCCTATTCTGATGCATCGCTGAAGCTTTTAATACCGCTTTGCCGCCCAAGTCTTCATCTGCATTCAGTATACTTTTGCACATGCGCGAGCGGTGTATATCATTTCTTTTTTTCTTTAGCTTGTTTCCGTGCTGTAGCAATTAAGGTACGAAATGTATCTGCATCCATCGCGCCGGGGGCAAAGTTTTCCCCGATAATGAAACCCGGTGTACCGCTAATCCCTAATGTGCGTGCATAGTCACGAAAACGGGCAAGTTTGGCATCAATGGCTGTATCAGCCATATCTTTTTGTAAGCGTTGTATATCCATACCTGCGGCTTTTGCCGCTGTCTCGATAACCGCATTGTCAATCTGACCCCTGTGTTCCAATAAGGCCATATGCATTTCAATGAATTTTCCTTGTTTTTCGGCTGCGGCTGCGGCTTTTGCGGCTAGTGTAGAGGATTCAGCCAAGATGGGGAGGTCAATAAAAACCCAGCGAACCTTTTTATCCTCTTTAAGAATCTCCTGCAGCACGGGGAGCATTTTTTTACAATAGCCGCAGTTGTAATCAAAAAATTCAATAACAGTCACATCACCTTTTGGGTTGCCAATGCCAACAATTCCTTTGTCCTTTAATATATTTGGCAGGATTTCTTTGGCCTTTGCGGCTTGTTGGGCGGAGGCTTCGGCTTGACGTTTTTCTTGATATAATTGCAAAGATTCAATCAATGTTTCAGGCTTGTTACGAATAACATCCTCGACCAAACGGCGAACTTCATCTTGTTGAGCTGGGGTAAGGGCAGGCTGCTCCGCCCGCGTGGGCAGGGAGAAAAAAAACATTGAAAATAAAGCCATAATTAACTTCATAGAACCCTCCAATAGTATTTATTTTATGCTGCTACCGCGTGTTTTTCTGCTAAAAAAACCTTTTCTAGCCAGTGGATATTATAGCTCCCTGCTTGAAAATCGAGTTCAGCGCACAGGCGTTGGTGCAACGGAATGGTCGTGTTAATTCCCAATACAGCATATTCTTCTAAAGCCCGCAATGCTCGGCGTACGCACGTTGCCCGATCGTCAGCATGAATAATGAGCTTTGCTACCATGCTATCGTAATGGGGTGAAACACTGTATCCCGCATAGACATGAGAATCGACACGTACCCCAAAACCGCCTGGGGCAACGTAATCAGTAATCCTTCCCGGGGAGGGTACAAACGTTTGGGGGTTTTCGGCGTTAATACGACATTGCAGGGCATGGCCGGAAAAGTGAATGTCTTTTTGGCTGTAGCCAAGGTGTTCACCGCGAGAAACCCTAATCATCTCCTTGACAAGATCGATACCGGTCACCATCTCGCTGATAGTATGTTCTACTTGGAGGCGGGTGTTCATTTCAATAAAGTAAAAACGGCCATCTTCATAAAGAAATTCAAATGTCCCCGCACTGTAATAGCCAAGTCTTTCCGCCGCACTGCGGGCAACTTCACCGATATAGGCTCGTAATTCCGGTGTTAGCCCGGGGCTTGGGGTTTCTTCTAATACTTTTTGGTGGCGACGTTGTAAGGAACAATCACGCTCCCCAAGATGCACTACGTTGCCGTGGGTATCCCCCAACACCTGCACCTCAATATGGCGAGGGTGAGATAGATATTTTTCAATATAAACAGACGGGTTTCCAAAGCACGCTTGGGCTTCGGCTCGGGCCAAATCCACCGCTTCGGCAATTTCGCTGCTGTTCCAAGCGACTTTCATGCCTTTGCCGCCGCCGCCGCCTGCGGCCTTCACCAGTACAGGGTAACCAATCTGAGCCGCAATTTTTGCTGCCGCCTCGCTGGAGCTAATATCGCCCTCAGAGCCAGGAACCACGGGAACCCCGGCCTCAATCATGGCCTGTTTGGCGGTTATTTTATCGCCCATCACCCTAATATGCTCGACAGAAGGACCAATAAAGCGAAAGCCATGCTCTGCCGTCATGGCGGCAAAAGCTGCATTTTCGGCAAGAAAACCAATGCCGGGATGGACAGCTGTCGCCCCGGTAATCATTGCTGCCGATAAAATAGATTGGATGTTCAAATAGCTAGCCTTTGAGGAAGCTGGCCCAATACAAACACTTTCATCAGCAAGACGCACGGGCATGGAGTCAGCATCAGCTACAGAATGAGCCACCACCGTGGCAATGCCCATTTCCTTGCAGGCGCGGACGATCCGCAAGGCAATTTCACCACGGTTGGGAATAATAATTTTTTCCATTTTATTCAAGCACTAATAATGGTTCGCTGAATTCTACCGGATGCCCATCAGCAACCATAATCTCCCGCACTATCCCGGCTTTGGGGCTGGGGATAGGATTCATGACTTTCATTGCTTCTATAATGAGCAGGGTCTGCCCCTTTTCCACCCGATCGCCGACAGTAATAAAGGGTGCAGCACCAGGGCGAGCAGACAAATACACATTTCCCACCATCGGGGCGGTAATTGTCCCCGCCGGAACGCCGCCAGAGGTATTGGCTGGTACAGGCACAGGTAAAGACGGTGTTACCGATGTTGGCGCAATATGCGTTGTCGCGATTTGCCGCGCCACGCGAATGCGAAAGCCATCATTAGCCATCTCAATCTCAGAGAGCTTTGTTTCGTCAAGCAATAAAGCCAGCTTGCGGACGAGTTCTTCATCCACCGCCAACCCGGTGTTGGGAGTTTTATTCATAGCCTCTCCGTCCTACTGTATTACTATCTAAAGCGCAAGCTTGGTGCTATAAACCATGATCACGGATCAAGGTTTCGGCAATCTGGACGCTGTTCAGCGCTGCACCTTTGCGAACATTATCGGCCACCACCCACAACAATAAGCCATGGGGAACAGTAGGATCGATGCGAATACGACTTACAAAAACGGCATCTTCACCGACGCAGTCCTTGGGAGTTGCATACTGTTCCCGCTCGCCTTCATGATCAAGCACAACAATGCCGGGGGCACGCCTCAGGGCACCTTTAGCCTGAGCTACCGTGATCGGCTGTGAGAATTCTACTGCTATAGCAATGGCATGGCCGACAAAAACCGGCACCCGAATACACGTTGCAGCAACCTTGATACTGGGATCAAGAATTTTCTGCGTCTCTACCTGCATTTTCCACTCTTCTTTGGTCGAGCCGTCTTCTTTGAAAACATCAATTTGGGGGATGACGTTGAAAGCGATCTGTTTTGGAAAAACATTTTTTTCAATGGATTGGCCAACCATGATGTTACGAGTTTGGCTAAAAAGTTCATCCATCGCTTCTTTGCCCGCGCCGGAGACAGACTGATACGTGGACACCACCACCCGCTTGATAGTAGCCAGATCATGCAATGGTTTTAAGGCCACCACCATTTGAATTGTGGAGCAGTTGGGGTTGGCGATGATGCGCTTGTTTTTATACCCAGTTAAGGCTTGGGGATTAACTTCGGGTACTACCAAAGGTACATCGGGCATCATCCGAAACTGCGATGTGTTATCAATGATAACAGCTCCGGCTGCAGCGGCTTTTGGCGCAAAAACAGATGAGACTTTAGCCCCCGGGGATGAAAGGACGATTTTTACTTTTTTGAAATCAAAGTCGTCCAAGGCTTCAATTTTGAGCGTTTCATCGCCAAAGGAGACATCCTTGCCCTTTGACCGCTGGGATGCTAGTGCGTACACCCGTTCCACGGGGAATTTGCGCTCTGCCAGTAGTTGCAGCATGACCCGGCCAACATTGCCCGTCGCACCAACCACGGCGACAGGGTATTTTTTCTCGGCCATAAAAAACCTCGTGCGGGTTAGGCGGCGGCGTCTTCGGTGGGCGCGGCGGCGGCGGCCAGCTTGGCAGCTTTAGCTTCCGCACGCTCGGATCGTTTTTTACCAATAGCGCTTTTCTTTGGTGTTTCACGCCAAGTGGGTTTGTCCACCAGCGACAATGAGGATAATAACCGAGCCACGCGATCCGAAGGTTGCGCACCCACGCCAAGCCAATATTTCACGCGATCTTCTTGAACCCGCAAACGCTCCGCGCTGCCGTGTTCAGACAAGGGGTTGTACGTGCCCAGCTTCTCCAGAAATCGGCCATCACGGGGATTGCGGGAATCCGTCACAACCACGGCGTACACTGGACGCTTTTTAGTGCCACGGCGAGCCAGACGAAGAACAACAGACATACAAACTCCTAAAAGGGAGGCTCATGATAACGATTTTTTGATGGTCTGCAAGAGATTATTAACGAAAAATGAGCCAATCGAGTGTGTATCTCTTGGGGGAGGGGATATGATACAGATTGTTACCTATGCTGTTTTTAAACATGAAAAG
>JBKDWF010000025.1:0-25118 GCA_046338525.1 Holosporales bacterium | reverse complement strand
ATTATCTTTAGCAAATGCATATCGTGATGTTCTTATTGGGCAAGAAGGTGCCTACGGCACACTGTTATTACAATATGATATCACCGAACGCCCTCTTATGTTTGGCAAGAATGGAGTAATGAAAGGGAATACAAACGGCACTGGTTTGGGGCTCCACATTGAACAAATCGCCCTCGGCAAATAAGAATGTAAGTCAAGTATACTTCCCCAAAAACCCCCGCACCCCTTCTCTTAGCCCCGGCCGGGCGAGGGCGAAGGCAATGTTGGCCTCTAAAAAGCCGAGGTTATTGCCGCAATCAAAGCGCTGGCCCTCAAACTGGACGCCGTGGAAGGTTTCCTCCCGGATGATTTTGTCCAAGGCGTCGGTGAGCTGAATTTCTCCCCCTGCCCCGGTTTGCTTTTCCGCTAGGTGCTTAAAGATACTGGGCTGAAGGATATAACGGCCAATCACCGCTTTATTAGAAGGGGCCAAGCGCGGCGTCGGCTTTTCGACAATAGCGTCGGCCTCAATAAGATTGCCCTGCTGCCGCGTCGGGCGGATAATGCCGTAGAGGCTGGTTTGCTCCGGCGCGACCTCGGTTATCGCCACCAAATTGCCGCCGACTTTATTATAAGCCTCCATCATCTGTACCAAACAAGGCCGTTCCGCCAGCACCAGATCATCAGCCAGTAACACCGCAAATGGCTCATCTCCAATCAAATTGCGCGCGCACCAGACGGCATGACCGAGACCAAGAGCTTCTTGCTGACGAATATAGGCCACCTCGCCCGGTTGCGGGATACCTTTGGTAATAGTTTCCCACAGTTCCTGCTTACCACGCTTGAGCAATGTATCCTGTAATTCATATGAGAAATCAAAATGATCTTCAATGGCCGTCTTGCCTCGACCAGTAACAAAAATACATTCACGAATTCCCGCCGCCCACGCCTCTTCAACAGCGTACTGAATGATAGGCTTATCCACCACGGGAAGCATTTCCTTGGGCAACGCCTTAGTAGCAGGAAGAAAACGAGTACCAAGCCCCCCCACGGGGAAAATAGCTTTGCGAATAGGGCGGTGCATAAATAGAATTCTCCTTGAAAGCGACGCTCGTATCAGAGTTCTTGCTTTTTAGCAAAAAGTCATTACAAGCTTTCTTCCTTCGCTGACAAGATCAGCTCCGCCCGCGCTGTTGCGGGCGTGAACCGTGAGGAAAAAACGATGGCCTACTATGAAGTCACAGTACTGACGCGACCGGAATTGTCCGCCACCCAAGTTACTACCCTGCAACAAGAAATTGCCGATATTGTAACAGCCCAAGGTGGCACAATAGCTAAACAGGAATACTGGGGTCTGCGCCCACTAGCTTATCCTATTGGCAAGGCTCGCCGCGCCCATTATCTGTATTTTGATATTGATGTTGCTCCCGTTGGCCAGCATGAGCTGCGCCGCTTGCTTGGGCTACATGAGAACATTATTCGATCTCTTATTGTATCAGTGCACGCCTTGCAAGCAGGCCCGTCGGCTGTATTGCTTGCCAAGCAACGAGAAGAAAGCAAAGCTGCTGAAGCCGAGGGACTTGAAGGTCTCGACAGCAGTGATCAGGGCTATCGCCCCCGTCGCGTCGCGGATGCTGATATCGACGTTCTTGAAGCCTAATATTTTTAATAAGGATTTTTTCCATGTCTGAGCCTCGTACCCCTCACTCTGCTGATGGTGCTTCTGGTACCCGAAAAGTATTTTTCCGTCGGAAGAAAACGTGCCCGTTTTCTACTGCAAACGCCCCCAAAATTGACTATAAAGACGTACGCCTCTTGCAACGCTTTGTCACCGAACGCGGTAAGATAATGCCAAGCCGCATCACCGCCGTTTCCACCGACAAACAGCGTGCCTTGGCTTTAGCAATCAAGCGGGCTCGTTATTTGGCGTTAATGCCTTACGTGGGCGCATAATTCGTGCCGTGCTAAGTTCGACTACTCCTGTTAAACTACGTGGTTGGTTGCTGGCAAGGCCTTGGCTGTGCGTGTTATTGGCTGGAACACTGACGGCACTTTTGGGCATTGGAACAACATATGCTCCTCTGCTGATTGCATTCAGTGTTCTCCCTTTATTGCTCATCGGTATTTCGTTGTCTTGGCAAACGGTATTGTTAGCAGGTGTTGTGGCTTGGGGGGTATATGCTGGACTATTAATAGTTACGCCTATTGCCCCCAGTTTCAGCCTCGAGCAAGAAACCTCTCACACAGGAACGTTATATTTTTTACATCAAAATACATTATTTTTCTTGTTGCGCGTGGTGTTCCCGGCTGTTCTACTTTGCTGGTTACGCATACGGGCAAGAGCTTTAGGCAAACACGTTGCCTGGTTAAATTTGCTATTCCTGCACGGCATTTTTGTCACCTTAGTGGGGGCTTGGCTGCTATCTCCAGTACAAGAGCCATTACTTGATGCCCTTAACGAAATCTCCCTACGCCTTGCTGAGGATAGCCAAGGCAATATCACCATGAATAAAAACCAGATGGCCTCCATCGCCAGCCTTGTATCCGGCTTTTCCGCAGCAGGCGGGTTTATCACCCTTGTCCTCAACGTATGGATTACCACATCTTTGTACCCCAAGTCTTTTTCCAAACTACGGGTACAACCCCTGACCTCTTTGGCTTGCCTATTAATTATTATCGGCGCCTTCGCTGGAATACAGGAATTAGATAGTGCCACCCTTTCCACATCACCTTTATATTACATACGCAATCTAGGTATTTTTGCCGCTATTCCAATAATTTTTTTGGGCTTTGGGGTATTCCAAGTTATTGCGGATCGATGGCAATTACCCACCTTCTTGCGCGTTGGCGTAGTTGTATTTTCTTTGCTTAGTCTTTATCCATTAATTTTCTTTTTTGCGCTGGGATTTGTAGAGCCATTACTTCCCTTGCGCACTCGTTTACGTTCAGACAATAGGAGGAATTCATAATGCAAATCATTCTTTTAGAACGAGTAGAACACCTCGGCAATCTTGGTGATGTTGTCACCGTAAAACCTGGTTTTGCCCGCAACTTCTTGTTGCCGCAACGCAAGGCTTTGCGCGCCACCGATAACAACATCGCCGCCTTTGAATCCCGCAAAGCCACTCTTGCCGCCGATACCGCCAAGCAACGCCAGATCGCCGAAACTGAAGCAGCCAAGCTCAACGGCAAAAGCATCGTCCTTATCCGTCAAGCAGGTGAAAACGGTCAGTTATTTGGCTCCGTCACTGCCCGGGATATTGCCATGGGTCTTACTGCTGCCGGCTTCAAGGTTGATCGCCAGCAAGTACAAATCACCATCCCGGTAAAAGCCCTCGGCATTTACGACTTCCGCGTTCGCCTTCACCCCGAAGTCACCGCCACCGTCAAGGTCAACGTTGCTAAATCCGAGGACGAAGCCCAAGCACAAGCTGCTGCCGAAGGCACTGGAGTTGCTTCTTAATACCGATTTGCGTTCAATATGTAGAAAAAATTTACGCAAAGCGGCAAGACAGCGTGGCGTTTGAGCGAAGAATTTTTCAATCAATTGATTGCAAAATGGTATAAGCAGTGACCTCTTATGCGCGCCAGCAAAAAATCTCCAGATCGGGAAAGTGACCAAAAAACCCTTCGGGGTTCGCCGTCACCAGTGTCAATCCGTGGTGCAAAGCCGTGGCACCGATAAGAATATCCAGCACCGAAAGCTGGTGACCGCGATCATCTAAATAACCGTGCAAAAGCGCTGCTGCACTTGCAATGTCCGCCGTGACTGGGAGTAACTGCACTTGGCGTCGCCACGCCTGATACACCCCTCGACCGTCCTGCAACTTCGCACCACCACGAGCAAAACCATATTCAATTTCCATATCGCTGAGCACCGACAAAGCTATATGCACCGCAGAAGTAGCCCGCATAGCAATAAGGGTGTGCTCTTCCCCACGCAAAAAATCCACCACCGTCGCGGTATCCAAAAGATACACCGGACGCGGAGAGGGCGTCATCTGCACCGCAACTCTTCAAGGGTGGGGAAAGCACTGCTCCCCTGATATCTCAGAACACTATCCGACCAACGTGCGGCAGGATCTTCCAAACGCCGATGCTGCAACCATAAAGCCACAGCAGCACGAATAGCATGATTGCGCCTTAAACCTGCCGCCTTAGCCTCTGTCTCCAAAGACTTTAATAAATCTGGTTCGAGATAGACCGAAAAATTCATGTGTTATGTCATAACATGACAACTTCCGCGTGCAAGAAAAAAATCGTTGCTGCCTTGGGACAGCCCAGGCCATACTTTTATCGTGCCAGAACACACGCACCCTATTGAGTTTCCCCGGCGCATGAAGCCAACCGCCGTGGCAACCGCCATGCCGCATATCTTGAAAAATGCTTTTAATCGTCGCGGGTTTTCTGATCCAGCATTGCTGCATCGCTGGCTTGAGGTCTTCGGCAAACCCCTAGGAGAGTACACACGGCCACTAAAAATCACCTTTCCGCCCGGGGACAGGCGGCGCGACGGCACCCTACATATCGGCGTCGCCAGCGCGTTCGCCTTACAGGCCCAACACGCCCTACCCTTATTTATCGAAAAAATTAACAGCATGTTCGGCTACCCGGCCATAACGCGGGTAAAATTAAGCCATCTCCCCCTCAAAGATTTTGCACGCCCTGCACCACCAAAACCCTTACCTGAGACCGTGCCTATTACCCTGCCCGACATCGGCTTGGATGAAAACCTAAAAATAGCCTTGGCAAGACTTGGCGGACAGGTTAAGAGGCCATAACATCTAAAGGAGAATACCCATGCGCTCATCCCGTTTTCTTGCCATGCTAGCCTTACTTAGCGTCCTCACTGCCTGTGATAACAAAAAAGCTGATCAAGCCGCCGCCCCTGCGCCCCAAGCTGAGTCTACGGCTATCGCTGAAGCAACCACCCCTGCCCAAGCGGCTCAGCCTGCCGCTGAAGCAACACCGTATCTTTGGAGCGAGCGCAGCCTAGGTGCCATCGATGCCCCGGTAACCGTCACGGAATACGCATCCTTAGGGTGCAACCACTGCGCGCATTTTCACGCCAATACATTACCGGCCATCAAGGAAAAATACATCAACACCGGCAAGGTACGCTTTATCTTTCGTGACTTTCCTTTAGAAAACTTATCCTTCCAAGCGGCTCAACTGACTCGCTGCCTACCAGAATCTTCATACTTTGGGGCTATTTCCCTGTTGTTTGAAAAACAGGCCGACTGGCAGAACACCAGCGGCGATCTGACCGCCGTTCGGCAATTATTAACCTTGGCGGGGCTTGATGCCGCCGCTGCCGATGCCTGCCTGGCTTCAGAGCCGTTGAAAGTCAAGATGCTGGAAATTCGCCTGAACGCCAGCAATGAGCTAAAAGTTGAGTCCACCCCCACCCTGTTTGTTGGCAATACGAAAATCAGCGGCGACGTTGGCATTGACGCGCTTTCCGCCGCTTTGGACAAGGCTCTGACTAATGCCCCCAAAGACCCCGCCCAATAACGACGAGGATGCCCGGCTGCAGGCGGAACTCAGCCGCCTGCAGCAAGACATGAAACAGGCAATAGGAGAGAATACCCCGCCGCCTGAGCCGCAAACCCAAGGCGAAGCCATGGGCAAGGCCATGCATATTATGATTGAATTTCTGGTGCCTATCGGGGTTGGCGGGTTTATAGGCTACCATCTTGATCGCTGGCTTGCACTTTCTCCGGTCATGATGGTCATTTTTATCTTGCTCGGCTTCGGGGCGGGCATTAGAAGTGTCATCCGTGCGGCAACCCCGCCATCATGAGGATTTGTGTCTAACCCACTCGCCCAATTTGTTATTACCCCTTTGATACCCCTGCCCACGGTGGCCGGGGTTGATTTGTCGGTGACTAATTCCGCCGTGATGATGATTCTCGCCGTTATTGTGGCCTTTGCAATACTACACGCCTTTGTCAATCCGTCTCGCTTGCTTCCCTCCGTCGGGCAAGCCTGCGCCGAAATGTATTACAAGTTCGTCCGCAATTTGGTTCAGGACACGGCGGGGATAGAAGCGTTGCGCTACCTGCCGCTTATTTTTACTCTGTTTACTTTTGTGCTGCTGGGCAACCTGCTCGGGATGCTGCCCTATGCTTTTACGTTTACCAGTCATATTGTTGTCACCTTGGCCTTGGCTCTGCTGGTTTTTGTCACCGTAACCATTATCGGCTTGGTACGCCACGGTCTGCATTTCTTCCATTTGTTTTTTCCTGAAGGCGCACCGCTGATTTTAGCCCCGGTGCTTGTTCCCATTGAAATTTTCTCCTACTTTGTAAGACCCATGAGCCTATCCGTTCGACTTTTTGCCAACATGCTGGTGGGGCATATTTTGCTCAAAGTCGTGCTTGGCTTTGTCATTGCTTTAGGTGCTTTTGGGGTGCTGCCGTTTGTGTTCACCCTGCTTCTTATCGGCTTTGAAGTGTTTGTGGCGTTGATTCAGGCATACATTTTTGCCCTGCTCACCTGCATTTACCTTAAAGACGCTATCCACCTCCATTAACCCATAACGAAAGGAACTACCCCCTCATGGAACCAGCAGCAGCAAAACTCCTTGGCGCCGGCATCGCAATGCTGGGCGTGTTTGGCGTTGGCATTGGCCTTGGCAACATTTTCTCGGCCTATATCACCTCCACCGCCCGCAACCCAAGCGCGGAGCCCAAATTCAAAGGCATGACCTTTGTCGGCATGGCCGTGACCGAAGCCGTGGCTCTGTTCGCTCTACTTATCGCCATCATGTTGATAACTCTGTAAGAGCGAGACAAACCCTCTATGCCGCAGTTTGACCCGGCCTCCTTCCCCAGCCAGTTGTTCTGGCTGGCGGTGTGTTTTTCCCTGTTGTTCGTCCTAGTGACGTTTGTGCTGCTCCCCCGGGTGGAAGCGGCACTGGCGTTCCGGGAACGGGCGATTAAGGCCGATTTGCACGCCGCGCAGGAGGCCCAAAAGGCCGCCGAGGTTGCCGTTGCCGCGGTTCGCCAGAGCGAGCTGCAAGCCCGAACTCAGTCCCGCGCCCTTATTGAGGGCATCCGAGCCGAGGTTGCCAAAGCCATCGCAGCCCAGCAGGCCGACTTACGGCAAAACTTATTGAGCCAATCCGAAGACGCCGCCCGGCGCATCGCCCGCCTCCGGGCCAAGGCCTTGGCGGATGTGGAACAGGTAGCTGCGGCTCTTCTCCCCGGTGCCTACGCTAAAATTACCCCAGCCCCACTGGATAATCCCCAAGCTGTAGTAGCCCAAGTCATGCGGGGAGAAGCGGCATGAGTGATGTCCACACCGCCGCGGCGGAAGCTGCCCACCACACTGGTTGGGTCGATGCTAAGCTAGTCTATCTCGTCGCCTTTATCTTGTTTCTGGTCTTTGCCGGCCGCGCCCTAAAGGGTAAACTGGCCAACGGTATCAAGAACTATCAGGAAGAGGCGGTGCACGAACTCACCGAAGCCCGCCGCCTGCGCGAAGAGGCCGAACGCCTCCAACACTCCTCCAAACAACGTCTCACCAACGCCGAAGCCGAAGCCGCCGACATCATCGCCCGGGCCAAGGCCGAGGCCGACAGCTACCGCGCCCAAGCCCTCGCCGATCTCCAGCGCGACACCGAAGAACGCCGCCAAGCCCTGGCCGATAAAATCACCCTCACCGAAACCCTCATCCACTACGAATTCCGCCAACAGGTCGTCGACGCCACCATCAAGGCCGCCGAAAAAGCGCTCCAGCAGCGGCTTCAGGCCGGCACCGTTGACCTTGCCCCTGCCCTTGCAGCGGTGCAGGAGAAGGTGAAGGAGGATGGGGGGTTGAGGAAGATGGGGTAGAAAACGCGGTGGTTAACGATCCTTTCCCTGGAGAGGAAATCCCAGCCTGCCACGAGGATTTTGAGGATTTTGAGCATCACGATCAGTGTTAAACCATATTACATAAGTTCGCTCACCTTCTTGTGCTACCATCGTATCCGGTAATTCGCCTGCACCGACTGTTTCCTTTATTGTCTCGGGCGAAATAATAGCCATACTTGAAACTTTAACACCAGGGAGCGTCTCTATTTCGTCTTTTAATGGCTCTAATGCATTGATATCACCTATATTAAGACCTGTAATATAAACACCGTATGGATTCCCGCTATCGTTTTGAACAAAAACGAACCGAAAATCACCGTAGTCCGTGATATTTTGAAAAAGTTTATTTAAAGAAGCGTTAGGGGGGGGGTAAAATCTTCAGTCATCGCAATCTCCTTTGCACGATAAAAAATATTATACACAAAAACACATTATTTTAAATTTAAATTTTCACGCACTCCCCACCCGCTCCATCATCCCCCGCACCGACATCGCCATCACGTCTTTGCCAAGGGGATAGGCCTCCTCCCCCGCGTAGACAATATACCGCTCTGTTGGCTGGAGATCGGCGCAGGCGAGGGTAAAACTGCGGGTCAACTTAGGGGTTAGGGTGCGCTTGATTTCAATGGCAATGCGGCGCTGCGGCGTTACCTCCAGCACCAGATCCATTTCCGCCCCGGCGTGGGTGCGGTAAAACCACGGGGTGACGCGGCGCGGGGCAACAGAGAGAATATTTTCAAGGACAAACCCTTCCCAGCTTGCCCCCACCACTGGGTGCCCCAGCAACTCGTCCAGTGACCCAATGTTCAGCAAGGCATGGCACAAACCGCTGTCCCGCACATAAATTTTCGGCGTCTTCACCAACCGTTTGCCGATATTCCCCGACCACGGGCGAAGCGCACGCAGCAACAACAAATCATTCAGAATATCCACATACCGATGCACCGTCGGCACGCTGAGGGAGAGATTGCTGGCCAGTTTCGGGCCGCTCACCGGGCCGCCTTGGCAATGGGCCAGCATCGTCCAGAACCGCCGCAGGGATTCGGCCGGAACCCGCGGCCCTAATGCTGGAATATCGCGTTCAAGATAGCTGGTGATAAAATCCTGCCGCCAGATGAGGCTGCTGTCATCGTCGGGCTGCAACACGCTGCGGGGAAAACCGCCGCGCAGCCACAGGGTGTTTAGATCCGGTTGCCCCAGTACTTCCATCACATTCAACGGGCCGAGTTCACAATACGACACCCGCCCGGCCAGGCTTTCCGAGGCCCCCTGCACCACGTCCAATGAGGCCGACCCCAGCAGCAAAAACTGCGTTGCCGCCTCACCCCCAGCAATGCGTTCATCAATCACCCCGCGCAGGATGGGGAACAATTCCGGCAGCCGCTGCACCTCATCCAGAATCACCAGCGTGTTTTTCTGATCCCGCAAGTACAGCTCCGGCTCCTGCATTTTTGCCAAGTCCGAAGGCCGCTCGAGATCAAGGTACACCGAGGGCTTGCCCAACGAAGCTCGCAAGGTTTTTGCCAGCGTCGTTTTGCCCACCTGCCGCGCCCCCAACAATGCCACGGCGGGGGAACGCTTCAGGGCAGCCAAAAGGCTATCTTGGGCAAGACGCGGTATCATGCTTGAAAATATAACACAAAATATTATATTTTCAAGTTTAATTGCCGCTTGCAGATTTTTCTCTCCCCTCCCACATTTAAAGGGCACATGCCCAACACCCCCACCCCCCTAGCCGCCGGCGTTGCCATCATCAACAGCTACCTCGCCACCCTGGACACTGCGCCGGGGGTGTACCGGATGCTGAACGCCGCGAATGAGCCACTGTACATCGGCAAGGCCAAAAATCTCAGCAAGCGCGTCGCCGCCTACACCAAGCCCGCCACCCTGCCCTTGCGCCTGCAGCGGATGATTGCCGAGACGGCGGCAATGGAATTCGTGGTCTGCCAGAGCGAGGCCGAGGCTCTGCTGCTGGAATGCAGCCTGATCAAAAAGCTCAAGCCCCGGTATAATGTCCTGCTCCGGGACGATAAAACCTACCCCTATATTCTCATCCGCCGGGATCACCCGTTCCCCCAGATTCTCCGCCACCGGGGAACACGCGACGACAGCAAGGGCCAATATTTCGGCCCTTTTGCCTCGGCCAGCACCGCCGCCGAGGCCGTTGTTACTTTACAGAAAATCTTTCAGATTCGCCCCTGCCGAGACACGGTGTTTAACAACCGCACAAGGCCGTGCCTGCAGTACCACATCAAGCGGTGTTCTGCCCCATGCGTGGGGTATATTGACGCGGAACGCTACGGCGATCTGGTGACGGGCGCGGCGGATTTCCTCAAGGGCAAAACCACGGGGGTGCAAGAACACCTGCGCGAACAGATGCTCACCGCCAGCGGCCAGCAGGACTATGAGCAAGCCGCCTTCTACCGCGATCGCCTCAAGGCTCTCACCCAAGTTCAGGCCAGCCAAGCGGTGCACCTCGACGGCGTGGGCGACGCCGATATTCTGGCTATCGCCCGGGTGGGCGGCAAAACCTGCGTCGAGGTGTTCTTTTATCGGGGCGGCACGCATTACGGCAACACCGCCGAATTCCTCAAGGATGACGGCCTGTTGCCCCTTGAGGAGGTTTTTTCCAGTTTCATTGGCCAGTTCTACGCCGCGACTCCCTGCCCGTCCCTGCTCCTCGTGAATCTACTTCCTGCTGAAGAATCCTTGCTCAGCGAGGCTCTAACGCTACAAGCAAACCATCCAGTACGCATCCTCAAACCCCAGAGGGGCAACAAACACACGGTAGTGCAGGCAGCAGAACACAACGCCCTGCATGCCCTCGCCCGCCACCACAGCGAGGCCGGGCGGACAACAGAACTCCTCACCCGATTACAGGCATTGTTCGACCTTCCGGCTATCCCGGAACGCATGGAAATCTACGACAACAGCCACATTCAAGGCACCACCGCCCTGGGGGCGATGATTGTTGCCAGCCCGGCGGGGTTTGAGAAAAAACACTACCGCCTGTTCAAGTTTCCTGCCGCGCCGGGGGCAGGCGATGATTACGCCATGCTGCGCCAGATGCTGCGCCGCCGCTTTGCTCATCGTGAGGACGGCTGGCAGGCTCCCCATCTCCTCCTCATTGACGGCGGCGCCGGGCAGTTGTCCGCCGCGCTGGAGGTTATGACAGAACTGAACCTGTCCCTGCCCGTGGCGGCCATTGCCAAGGGCGAAGACCGCAACGCTGGGCGGGAGTGGTTTTTTTGCCCCGGCAAGGAGGCATTTCAACTGCCCAAAGACGATCCACTGCTCTACTACCTGCAACGCCTACGGGACGAAGCCCATCGCTTTGCCATCACTCAGCACCGCGCCAAACGAGGCAAGACTATGCTTGATTCCAGCCTCGACACCATACCCGGCATCGGAGCAAAACGCAAAAAAGCCCTGCTCCTTCATTTTGGCAGTGCCAAAGCCGTCCGCAGTGCCAGTGTCACCGATCTTATCAATGTTCCAGGTATTGATGCCGCCACCGCCGCCAAAAGTGCCGCGTATTTTTCGGGGTAACATGAAAGGGATAGCCGCCCCCTTGCTGGATTGGTACGATGCTCACCGTCGCCGCCTGCCGTGGCGGCATGAGCCGGGGGAAGCTATTGATCCTTGGGCCGTGCTGGTCTCGGAAATCATGCTTCAACAAACCACCGTGGCCACTATCCGCACCCGGTTTCCACTTTTTATCCAGCAATTCCCAACCCCGGCGATACTAGCAGCAACTCCCGTCGAGGATGTTTTGTCCGCTTGGGCTGGCCTCGGGTATTATAGCCGCGCCCGCAACCTGCACCGGGCAGCGCAGGCCATCGTCCAAGATTACAATGGCCAGGTACCAAACAATGAAATCGCCCTGCGCCAACTCCCCGGCCTAGGAGCCTACACCGCAGCCGCCATTACCGCCATCGCCTTTAACCAGCCAGCCGTAGTGGTGGACAGTAACATTGCCCGAATCATGACTAGGCTCCACGCCATTGCCGATCCTCTGCCCGGGTGTATGCCTGCTTTGATAAAGCTTGCCGCCGCAGAAACACCTACCGAACGTCCCGGCTGTTACGCCCAAGCCCTCATGGATATGGGGAGTTTACTTTGCACCCCCAGCAGTCCCCAATGCCCACACTGTCCACTAACCGACAAATGTGATGCCTATGCCCAAGGCATTGCCGCCGATCTACCCCGCAAAAAAGCCAAACAGCCACGTCCTATCCGAAAAGGTATCGCGCTAGTGATATTCGACCCATTGTATCAATATGTCTGGCTTCAACGGCGCCCACCCAAAGGTATGCTCGGCGGAATGCTGGTGTTTCCAGAAACATCCGCTTGGCTAGATCAAGCTCCAACTAGCTCCGCACCAAGTGACTATAGATGCGTGCCAAAACCCGTGCGCCACATTTTTTCCCATTTCGAGACGCACGTAACGGTTTATTACAAAGAAGAAAAAAATCCTTATATTTCTGGATTTTGGAACAAAATTGACACTCCATTGCCCACGGTCATGAAAAAGATTCTCACCGCAGCGTGGCAGGATCGCCACAGCCTTTAAAAATATGACTCATAGGCAAAAGTTATCGTTCTCTTAACGCGAAAAGCAGTACACTGTCGTGGGATGGTGCGTTTTTGTGCCTTGGTGCTGATACTGTGGTGCTCCGTCGCAGCGGCGGCGGAACCAGCTTTGCGTATTGGTGATCACAAAGTCTTCCAGCGTATCGCCCTCGATTGGGGCGATCCCAATATTTACGCCAGCGTCAGTGCCGAAGGTACAAAAGTCACCCTACACAGTGCTAGCCCACTGCCCGAACCGCTACGCGGCCTGCCCAGACGATTGCCTGCCGTTATTAAAAGCGTGACTTTCGATAGTCCCAATACGGCTATTCTCAATCTACGCAAACCCTTGACCGTCAAAATGCAGCGGGTCAACACTGCAACAGCCATTGATTTTTATCCAGTTGGTACCGCAACAGCATCTGCCACCCTTATTCCTCCCGCCAAGCCAGCCTTGCCTGCACCAACACCAGTAGCGGTACCCTCCCCTACTGTACCTTCCAACCAAGGTACTTCAGACCCCAGCACCGCACAGTCGGCAGCAACATCGGTACCTATCCTCGAAACACCCTCATCCCTACCCCCGATTGCCCTACCCGATATCCCTATACCGTCGCAGACAACTGAAACAAAGCCTGCGGAAACCGCAAAGCCACCTCTACTACAGGCCACGCTGAGCCGGGGCGGCAGCGGCCTAACACTGCGCTTTCCTTGGCCAGAAAACGTTGCCGCTGCCGTCTTTCAACGAGCCGGGTATACTTGGGTTGTTTTTGATGGGCAAGCCAGCCTTGACGTTGCCGGGCTACGTTCTCAAACTGACGATCGATTAATTTTTATTGAACAAAGGCGACACTCAAGCCTCACCTTACTACGCCTACAAACTCGCCAGGATCTCATGCCTAGCTTATGGAATCAGGGAACAGTCTGGAATCTTGATCTTCGTCCCGGATCCTTTGCTGTGGACGGTACGGTGCGGGTACTGGCCGAACCTGCAACCGGCACGGCTTCTTTTGTTGAACTAATGCTTCCTCAGATAACAACCCCCATTGCAATCGCTGACCCCAGTGTTGGTGATACCTTGTGGGTTGCCCCTACTACCTTGGCCGGACAAGGAAACAGAAAAGATATTCTTTTTCAGGAATTCAACGTACTTCAATCCACTCAAGGCATTGTCATCATACCAAAAACAGATAATCTAAGCGTCACTCGTAGCCGTGACAAAGTCCGTATTACTAGCGAAACAGGGTTACGCGTCACCGCTCAGCAAGCCCCCGCCGCTGAAGTCAACACCACCTCTGAACTCGTTTACAACAGTATCTTATTTAATTTTGCCGAATGGCGTCAGGGCAATGAGACAAAATTTATTACCATACGACAAAACCTCCAAGCCGGGGTTAGTACTGCCCCCAAGGCTCAACGCAACCCCATGCGCCTGCGCCTAGCGCAATTCCTCTTCAGCTACGGCTACCTCAATGAGGCCAACGGCATACTCGACGCTATGATTAAAGAACAGCAAAGCCTTGCTACCGCAATGCCCGTAGCCAGCCTCAAAGGAGCTATTGCCCTGCTCACCGGCCACCCGAACGAAGCCAAGGCGTTATTCTCTCAAGTAATCTACAGCCAAAACCCCGAAGGTAAGCTGTGGCTAGGAGCAAGCTTGGCCGCCCTTGGCAACAACAAGGCCGCCGCGCCGCTGCTGGAAGCCGCGCGAGGGATTCCCGGGGCTTACCCCTCCCGGCATGCCGTAGAGCTAGCCAGCTATGCGGTAGAGGCTCTTATTGAAACCGGTAAACTTTCGGCAGCATTAACCTATCTCGACGGGGCTTCCTTCAAGCCAATGAGCTACGGCCAGCGCAAGCGCATCGAATACCTCCAGGCGCGCCTTCTGGCCGCCAAAGGTGAACGCGACCGCGCAACCTCCATCCTAACCAGCCTAAGCGAAGATCGGGATCAATGGGCTCGCACCCGGGCAGAATTCCTCCTCATCAAAATGAGTCTGAAAGATAAAAATATTACTCCCAAAGATGCCATCGACAGACTAGAACGCCTGCGTTTTGCCTGGCGCGGCGATGATTTTGAGTTCAAAGTATTGGAAAAACTGGGAAACCTATATGTAGATGAACGCGAATACCGCAAAAGCCTGCGCCTAATGCGCCTCATCATCAACCGTTTTCCCAAACACCCAGAACGCCCACGCCTCGAGGCCGAAGTCCACGAGCTGTTTAAACGCCTCTACCTTAACGGTGAAGCCGACAGCATTCCGCCCCTGACGGCTCTGGCTTTGTACGATGAGTTTCGCGATCTCACCCCTGATGATACCTCCGGGGACGCGATGATCCGCAATCTGGCCGATCGCCTAGTGGCCGTTGATCTTCTCGACCGCGCCGGTGATCTCTTGTTCCACCAGGTGCGCGAACGTCTCACCGGCAGCGAACGGGCAAAAGTGGGGGCAAGGCTAGCGTTGCTGCGCCTCCTCGACAAGGATGCCGAAGGAGCCATTGCCGCCCTCGATGCCTCCACCGCGCCGGGAATGGACGCGCCAGACGTGCTGGCCCAGCGTACCCGCCTACGGGCGCGGGCGTTGCTAATGAAAAAGGAATACACGGCCGCCATGGCCTTACTGGATGCTGATCGCAGCGAGGCCAGCCTCAAGCTGCAAACCGAAATCTTCTGGGATCAGCGGGACTACACCCGCCTCATCCCCACCCTACAACGCCTGCTCACCGCCACCGGCAAAGAGGACTCCATCAACGATGTCCAGGCCCGCTATGTCCTAAACCTTGGCCTAGCCCTGTCTTTATCCCAGCAATACACCGAACTCTCAGAGCTGCAGCGCCAATACCGCAAGGTCATGGACAAAACCGACATGGCCTCGGCCTTTGTCGTCATAGCCCGCGCCCCCGCCGACACCGCCGCCGCCAGCCTCAGCGACATCACCCGCCAGTTCGCCGAAATTGGCGTGTTTCAAGGGTTCCTCGACGACTACCGTCAGAAGCTGAAGGGGAAGAAGTTGAGTGAGTTGACGAATTGAGGGGGATGTTATTTTTGCTTACCAAATTTAGCCAATGCCTCAAACAGGCTAAAAATATCATCATACCGTCGAAACACATCCAAGACCTGCGCAATATCAGGCGGGTTAATATTTGGTTTCTCAAGAAAACCGGCGTTGTTGCATAATTCGCAAGCAGTTGATAACAAAAATGAATTTTTGTGGCATTTTTACAACAACTTCCGCCTAAGCCAAGGGCAGCTTAAAACTTATGCAACAACGCCATTTTGAACCTAACAAATAAAAAAAAAAATCAAGTCTTTTGACAAAATTTTTATAATTTTGCATAAAAACAACAATAATCCCTTGCCAATCAACCCCCCTCGACTTCCCCGGGTTTGCGCCTATAACAACCCCATGCTCGTTCGCGCTGTTGCCACGATTACCTCGTTTACCCTGCTGAGTCGGGTGCTGGGCTATGTCCGGGATGCGGCCATGGCGAAGGTGCTGGGGGCGGGGATGCTGTCGGACGTGTTCCTGATTGCCTTCAAGATTCCCAATTTTTTCAGAAGATTGCTTGCAGAAGGCGCGTTCAACGCTGCCTTTGTGCCGCTTTTTGCCAAACGCTACACCGGCGAGGGGGCCGCCGACGCCCGGCGGTTTGCCGGGGAGGCGTTGACCTTATTGTTGCTCCTTACCGGCACGCTGGTGCTGGTGTTTGAGCTGTACATGCCCGCCCTGGTGCGGATCATCGCCCCGGGGTACAATGTTGCCAGCGCTGAGTTTGCCCTTTCTGTTGATCTCACCCGGATCACGTTTCCGTATATCCTGCTGGTCTCCTTGGTAGCCTTGGCCGGCGGGGTGCTGAACACCCTGCATAAGTTCAAGTACGCGGCGTTTTCCCCGACCCTCCTCAACCTCATCATGATCGCCAGCCTCTATGCTTTTCACCACAGCTTTGCCACCCCGGCCCACGGCTTGGCGTTGGGGGTGGTGCTGGGCGGGGTAGCGCAACTGGCCCTGATGGTGTTTGCCCTGTGGCGGCACGCCATGCTGTTCTGGCCGCGGTGGAAATTTTTAAGCGACCAAACCCGGCGATTATTGCGGTTATTATTGCCCGGAATGCTGGGGGCGGGGGTATTCCAGATCAATGTTCTTGTTGACACCATGCTGGCCACCTATGCCGGCGAAGGGGCTGTCTCCTACCTATACTATGCCGACCGGATTAACCAATTGCCCCTGGGCAGCATCGGCGTTGCCTTGGGCACCGCCCTATTGCCGCTATTATCCGCGCAATTGCGCCGGGATGAGCTAGCCGCCGCCAAGGACACCTTCAACCACTCCATCCGGATTGGGATGTTCATCGCCCTGCCCTGCACCGCCGCGCTACTGGTGCTCTCAACCCCCATCATTGACGTGCTGTTCCGCCGGGGAGCATTCACCGTCGAGGACGCCGTGGCCACGGCCAACACCCTCAAGGCTTTTGCCATCGGCCTGCCCGCATATATCCTCGCCAAAATTACCACCGCGCCGTTTTTCGCGCAGGAGAACACCAAAACCCCGGTGAAGATTGCCGCCGTCTGCGTGCTGGCCAACCTCATCATGAACCTTATCTTCATGCAGTTTTTGAGCTACGTCGGCATTGCTCTGGCCACCGCCCTGTCAGCTTGGCTCAACGTCTTCTTGCTACACCGGGTGTTACATCGCCACTACGGCTGGGGTATTGATGCCCCCACCCGGCGGTTTGTGGCCCGCATCGGCCTTGCCTCAGTCGCCTTAGCCATTGTCGGCGGCGGCTTGTACGCGGCAACAAAGCATCTGCACGGCTTTCACGACGGCAGCAACCTGGAACGCCTCGCCATCCTGTGCGGCCTGTGCGGCAGCGCGAGTCTCGCCTTTATCATAAGCGTCCACGCCTTGGGTGTTGGAAGCGTCCGCAGCCTCCTACGCCAATTCAAGAAGCAACCCGTATGAGCCTTGTTTTCTCCGGTATTCAACCCACAGGCAACCTCCACCTCGGCAATTACCTTGGAGCCGTGCGGCAATGGGTAGCGTTACAACAACAACACCCTTGTCTATTTTGCATCGTCGATCTCCACGCCATTACCGTGTCTCAAAATCCCGCCGGTTTGCGTCGTTCTGTGCTGGAGACTGCCGCCGCTTTTCTGGCATCAGGCATTGATCCCGAAAAAACACCCATCTATGTCCAAAGCCAAGTACCCCAACACACCGAGCTGGCTTGGATTTTATCATGTTTTACCCCCCTAGGCTGGCTTAATCGAATGACCCAGTTCAAGGAAAAAGCCGGCAAAGATAAAGAAAACGCAGTATTGGGGCTATATAGCTACCCCGTCCTTATGGCCGCCGATATTTTACTCTACCAAGCAACCCATGTCCCCGTCGGCGAGGATCAGAAACAACACCTAGAGCTAGCTAGGGATATTGCCGGGGTCGTCAATCGGCACTACGATGCTCCTTTATTAACCATCCCAGAGCCCCTTATCCCTGCCGCCGCAGCCCGGATCATGAGCCTACGCGATGGCACAAAAAAGATGAGCAAGTCCGATGCCTCGGACTACAGCCGTATCCACCTCACCGACAGTGCCGATACCCTGCGCCTCAAAATTCAAAAAGCCAAAACCGATCCCCTGCCCCTACCAGGTAGCGTTGAGGAACTAAAAAACCGCCCTGAGGCTCTAAACCTTCTCACCATCGCCAGCACCCTACGCAACGAACCCCTAGCAAACACCGTGCATCACTTCGCCGGACAAGCGTTCAGTGCCTTTAAACCTATCCTCGCCGATCTCCTCATCGATCACCTCACGCCTGTACGAGAGCGAATACAAGCGTTGCTCGCCGAACCGGAACAATTAAAAAGCATTCTAGAAGCCGGACGGCACATCGCCACCGCAAGAGCCGATACCACTATAAAAAAAATACGCGAAACTATCGGTTTGTCTTCAAGATAATACTTCAACTTGTCCTCTTTTCAGAATGATCGTACAAGAAGCTCCTAAACAACAACAATGAGTGCGTCCGTGACCTACGCCGCCCTGCACGCTGAACATTTATCAAAGTCCTTCGCCGGCATAGCTGTCGTGCGGGACGTTTCTTTTTCTTTAGCTCAGGGGGATGTCCTAGGACTAATTGGCTGTAATGGCGCGGGAAAAACAACCACAATGCGGATGCTCACAGGATTCATTCCCCCAGATATTGGTGAAGTAGAGGTGTTTGGCCAAAGCCTACGCCGCAATCCCCACGCCGTAAGAACCCTCATCGGCTATGTACCTGAAGGTGCACCATTATACGATGAGATGACAGTATATGAGTTTCTATATTTTATCGCTGCGGCTCGTGGCGTGCCAGTGTACAGGCGGCAAGCGGCATTGTTTTCCGCAGTAGACAAGGCTGATCTACACGAGGTTTTAGAGCGCCGGATTGAACTGCTTTCCAAGGGGTTGCGTCGCCGAGTGGCTTTAGCGCAGGCATTGGTACACAACCCACCCATTTTAATTCTGGATGAGCCGACAGACGGTCTTGACCCAAACCAGAAACAATCCGTACGAACACTAATTCGAGCTATGGCTACAGATAAAGCCATTTTAATTTCCACCCACGCCCTCGATGAAGTCGCAGCAGTGTGTACCAGGGTGGTATTGTTGTCCAAAGGAAGTATTGCCTATCAAGGCTCAGTAACTGGAATGATTACGGCAGCGGGCATTGATGAAGCAGTGCGCGTACGCCTAGCAGGGCAAGGGGCACTACGCTTACGCGGTGCCCTTGGTGCCCGCGGTGGTTTGAATTTTATTGAAGAAGCAGGCTATATTAAGGTGACATCGCCAAGCCGCACAGCAGAAGAGCTATTGGCATTAGTACGTCAGGCGGCAGAAGGCCTCGATATCATAGAGCTTTGTCTAGTGCCGCCCGACTATGATGATGCTTTTGCCCGCTTAACGGAAGGAAAACGTATTCATGCGTAAGTTGCCCGTGGTGCGGTTATTCTGGTGGGGGCGCGTAGCAGCACTAGTGCATAAAGAATGGTCGGCATATTTTGCCACGCCACTGGCGTACGTATTTTTAACATTATATCTCTTGCTATCCGGGCTACTAACATTTTTTATCGGCGGCTTTCTCGATCGCAATCAAGCAGACTTACAGGCATTTTTTACATTTCAGCCGTGGCTATGCTTAATTTTTGTCCCCGCCTTATCTATGCGATCCGTAGCGGAAGAACGCAAAAGCGGCACACTAGAACTACTATTAACCCTGCCTTTGGGGTCAGCGCAGGCAGTGTTGGCCAAATGGTTAGCGTGCTGGGGATTTTGCATGCTGGCGTTACTGCTTACAATGCCATTTTGGGTAACAGTAAACCTATTGGGGCATCCAGATAATGGCGTGGTTGCGGTAAGTTATGCGGCACATGCTCTGCTCATGGGTGCTTTTGCGGCTATTGGGGTTTTTGCTTCATGCCTCAGCCGCCAACAAGTAACAGCGTTTATTATTGGTGTTGTCTCTTGTTTTTTCTTTATTCTAAGCGGTACGCCATTGGTGCAAAAACTGCTTGCCCCTTGGGCACCACTGGCAGTGAGTGATACCATCGCCGCGTTTAGTGTCTTAGGGCACGTAGACGGGATAAGCCGGGGTCTAGTGGCCGTCAAAAGTGTCTGTTTTCTGGTTTTGTTAATGGTAACTTTTTACATCAGTGCAGTAGCGGCACTGCAACGGCGGTTTATGCTGCTACCGATATCGGGCTTAGTACTGCTAGGCGGCAACATTTTATTGCGCCTACTTTTCCCTACGGCAGCATGGGATGTAACCCAAGAAAAGCTCTACGCCCTATCGGACGGCAGTAAGCGTGTGCTCACCAAGCTAGAAGAACCCGTTACGTTGCGGTTTTATTATTCTAGTGCCTTAGGCCAATCGGCTCCGACCTATGCCACCTATGCCCGGCGAATAGAGGAATTATTACGTACCTACGTAGATGTCAGCCGGGGAAAATTGCGCCTACTACTAATTGACCCGGAACCGTTTTCAGAGAATGAAGACGCTGCTTTAGCTCAAGGGCTACAAGGGATCCGCCTGAATGCCGGCGGGGACAAAGCGTATTTTGGCTTAGTGGCCAGCAACAGCACCGATGGACGTGAGGCAATTGGTTTTTTTCAGCCAGAGCGCGAGGCGTTTCTAGAATACGATATTACTAGGATGATTCAAAATTTGAGCCATCCCGCCCGCCCCCGCATTGCGGTGCTCTCAGCATTGTCCATTGATGGCGATCCGATGGCGTTATTCACTACTGGGCGCAGCGATAAGCCTTGGGCGGTGCTCAGCCATCTGCGCCAACTTTTTGAGGTTACGGTACTACCTCCAGAAAGCACTACTATACCAGAAGATACCAATTTATTGATCCTAGTGCAGCCAGAAGAATTACCCCTGAAAGCTTTATACGCTGTCGATCAATTTGCAGTGGGTGGCGGGCGCCTTTTGGCATTTATCGATCCGTTTCCAGAATTGCGCCGAGTACGAACGCAAATGATTTTAAACAAGGAAAGCGAAGAAACGCTGGCGAAGCTTCTGGCAACATGGGGCTTGGCAATGGATACGTCTATGATAGTGGCCGATAGCCGATATGCCCGCAAAGTGAGCATCCGGGTTGATGATCGCGATATCGACGTGCCGCATTTAGGTTGGTTGGGATTAGATGAGGGGGCGCTAGATAAGAATGATCGTATCACCGCTCTGTTGGGATCATTAACCCTAGCCAGTGCAGGAGCCTTCAGTTTTTTACCTAATGCTGCCGTGACACGGGAAGTATTGGTACGCAGTTCTGTTGATGCAGCGTTAATGCCCATGCGGTACTTGCGTCCGGCACCAGATTTGCTTGGATTACTCAAAGATTTCAAAACCAATGGCTCACCATTAACATTGGCTGTACGGGTATCGGGGGTAGTAAAAAGTGCGTTCGATGAGCCACCATCCGGTGCCTTAAATCATCAAGGACAAGGAACTAAAGCATTCCACTCTGTGCTGGTGGCGGATACGGATATGCTCCGAGATGAATTATGGCTGCAAACAGGCTCTTTTATGGGAAGCGACGTGGCTATTCCCACATCAGGCAATGGGGCTTTTATTCTCAATACAGCAGAAAACTTGCTCGGCACCGATGATTTAATCAGTTTACGCAGCCGCGGCACATCCCAGCGCCCATTTACGGTTTTGGAAAACAAAGCGCGTATCGCGGAACAACAATTTCGCGCTATTGAACAACATCTGCGCAGTGAGCTGCAAGAGGCAGAAAGCCATCTAGGCGAATTAATCAAAAGCGATGATACCACGGCCAGTTTGATCACAAAGGATCAAGAAATTGCCATAAACGATTATCAAATTAAAATCCTTGCATTGCGCGGTGAACTACGCCAAGTGCAGCGATCGTTGCGCCGGGATATTGAACGGCTGCAACTTCAGATAGTGGTGACAAACTTAATAATTGCTCCGGCACTGGTGATTCTTATTGCTATTGTGGGTGGTTGGCGTCGTCGCCATTCCCTACGGCGCGGTTCGGCTCGGCTGGAGGAGCAATGAAAAAAGGTACTGCCCGTACTGGCGCCAAGTCTCATCAGGTTCCTACCCAAAACAATTGGGGTTTAATTATAACGACAATCTTTGTGGTGATTTTTGCAGGCATAGGGGTCGGGAATTGGCTAGGAAAGAAAAGCCTATATTCTTCTGATCCAAGCATAATGTTTCCCGGGTTTTTAAATCGGTTAAACGATGCAGCAATAGTACGAGTGCACGACGATCGTGCACTATTAACTTTTACTCGCCTTGGGGACAGTTGGTTCGTAAATGGCTATGATGGATTACCAGTGGATGCTAACCGGTTACGCGAGCAACTACTCAATCTAGCTCGGATCAAAATTATAGAGCCAAAAACACGAGATTCACAATTATATGGACGACTCCATGTAGCCGATCCCGGTGCCAAAATGGGCGCAGCAAAAGCGGTAACAGTGCTGGGTCAAGATGAGCGAGTGTTGATGGGTTTATTAATAGGAAAGCCTGATCATGGGGCTGGTGGTCGGCTCAGCCGAAATTTCTTTGCTCGCCGGGTTGGAGAGGCTCAAGCATGGTTAGTGCAAGGAATGGTAGCATTTCCCATGCAAGCGGAATCGTGGCTAGATCGTGATTTTTTTCATGTGGAGCCGCGCCGACTAAAATCAATAACTTGGGGCAAAGGGATGGAAGTTCAACGCACTTCACCATTTATGGCAGCCGATGCAGAACACTGGAAAATATTAGAGTTTTTACATTTCATTGATGTTGCTCCCAAAGAAAAAGCATTAACCCAAACATCTATTTCTGGAACACTTACCGCCCAGACGTTTGACGGGATGACAGTGGCACTGAAAGCTCACCAGTCAGCCACAGATAATCAAGTATGGATTACACTTGAGGCAGACTGGCGCCCAGCGCCAAGTGTAGATGCTTGGAAATTAACCAAAGAAAAAGAGACTATTGCTTCAACAGTCCTGCGCTCCCCTGCCCAAGTTAAGACTGAGGTCGAGGTACTGAGACGTATGGGCGAAGCGTGGGCGTTTCGTGTGCCAGAAACAAGCCTAACAAAGCTTTTTCCTACATCCGGAGGGGCAAATGCTACTAAGGGGAACTAAATTTGCAGCCCTTAATTTGCTGTGGACACTTCCGGCCTTGGCATTGACCGGGGGAGATGCGGCAAGTCAATATAAAGCCTGCCTTGATCTTATTACTGTTAACCCCCTATCAGCAGTAGATGCAGCCCAATATTGGGGCGGCATCGGTGGCGGGGCACTTGCTTTGCATTGTCGAGCTGGGGCTTTTTTTGCCCTGCGTCGATTTCGTGAAGCTGGAGAAATGTATGAACGTTTAGCCACTAGCAATGAGGCGGCAAGCGGCCTGCCAGGCCGAGTCGCCCTTCTAGGCCGAGCCGGGAAATCCTATTTACTCGCGGGGATTCCGCAAAAGGCCATGACCACCCTAACGGCGGGACTGGTACAGGCTCCTAATGATCCAGAATTACGCCAAGACCGGGCGGCAACTCAAATTACCCTCAAAAACTATCGCGATGCACTAGAAGATTTAGACGTTGTGATCGCACAACAACCCGGCAATGTTGATGCATTAATTTTTCGAGCAACGGCCTGGCGGAATCTTGAAGGCTGGAACCAAGCCCATGCCGATGTGGCCAAGGCTCTTGCCTTAGACGCAGGCCGACCCGAAGCATACTTAGAGCGAGGCCTGCTCAAGGCCGCCGGGGGCGACATGATAGGGGCAAAAACCGATTGGGAATATGTTTTGCGCCTCAATCCCCAAGGCGTTGTGGCCAACGCCGCCCAGCAAAACTTAAAAAAAATACAAGAAAACAATGGCCAATAAAGTCTTGTGACTCAGTAAAAGTATACCCTATAAGAAAATACTCCTCTAATAGCCCCCACTGCGTACGGATATTAAACGTGCATATACACTTAAAGTCGCTGCCTGCATTTTTGCAGTGGTATAGTTATCTTGCACGCGCGTCCTTGCCGTAGCCGCAAGAATAGATTTGGCCTCAAAGGATAAGTTCAGTACCTTGCGTATCCCAGCGGCAAGCGAAACGGGATCACCGGGCTGATGGAGAAAACCGGTAACGCCAGGCAAAATTGTTTCCGCCGCGCCGCCGTGACCGGCGGCCACAACAGGTTTGCCCATGGCTGCCGCCTCTACCATCACCCGGCCAAAAGCTTCGGGCAACGTCGAGGGGGCTAGAACAATATCCGCCGCCGCGTAGGCTTTCGGCATCTCGGCAGTGGGTGGGGCAAAAACAACCTTTTCCCCAAGGCCCAAGGACGCCGCCAGCCTGTGCAGGCTCTCCTTATATTCTGTGCGCCCCTGATCATCCCCCAGTAACACCAGACGCAGATCGGGATACTCAGCCGCCAGTAGAGCCGCCGCCTGCATCGCCAGCCCCTGCCCCTTCCAGCCCGTGAGCCGGCCGGGGAGCAGAGCAATGCGCCCCTGCCCCCATAATGGCTGCGCGACAACCTTGGCCGGATCAAACACCGCCGCATCGACGCCGCGAGGAATAACATGAATCTTCTGGGACGGCACCCACGGGTAATGACGGCGAATCTCCCCAGCGATAAAATCGGACACCGCAATCACTGCCGCGCCCCGCACCATCACCGAATTATAATATTTCTTCGGCGGCACCCCCATGCCCGTGTACACTCCGTGGTATGTCGTGATAAACGGCACTCCCGTTGTGCGGCATGCCGCATACGCCGCCCAAGCGGGAAACCGGCTCCGGGCATGCACCAGGTCAATTTTTTGATCCACAATAATTTTTTCAATTTCTGTTTTTAGCGCACGGTAGTTTTTCCAGCTTTTCCGCGCCGATCCAGCTATGTGATGGATCGCACCAATTTTTTGCAGGGCCGCCACCCGATCCCCGGGGGCAGAAAAAACGTGCGCTTCATCACCGCAATCCACCAAGGCCCGGGCGATTTCCAGTGTGCCGGAGGTCACACCGCCGGCTTCTAGGGCGGGGAGAACTTGAAGGATGCGCATACCGATCACCTGTATTTTTCAAGATTTACAAAAAAATGGCGGAAAGCCCACAGCCGCCCGCCATTCATTACACAAATAAAGAAGAATAATTTATTCTGAACCTGCAATACAAACCGCTTTCTACAAAAACGCCTCTTGCA
>JBKDWF010000015.1:0-3868 GCA_046338525.1 Holosporales bacterium | reverse complement strand
GGCCAATATACCGCTGCTGCGCCATAATCTCTGCCCGCTCACCTTTCTGGATGTGCCAGAGCGGGCTTATATTGATGGGTATCTGGCGGTGTATGAACTGAATCGCTTTGAAATTCTGCGCGATGTGTTCGTTTGGGCATATGAGCGGTCGGTGCAGGAATACCTTGCGGTGCGCAAAACCTTAACCCCGCCTGATCCACTGCGTTTGAAATACCGCGTGCCGCTGCATACCATCATTCATCAGATTGTTAAGGAAAACATTAGCAAGCCCCTCGCGGTGATTGAGCAAGCAGCAGAAGCTCTACCAGAAGAGCATCGGGCTGCATTTACGGATATGGTGCTTGATGACCTAAAGCGGCTGCACGAGGGGGTTTTGGCGCGGTATCGGATTCAGGCAGCGGCGTTTGAAAAATGGAAGCACACCAATCGCGACAGTTTTTTGTCGTGATACCGCTTTGCGTTCAATATGTAGAAAAAATTTACGCAAAGCGGCAAGCCCGCGCGGCGCTTGAGCGAAGCATTTTGCAATCAAGTGATTGCAAAATGGTATGAACAGGCTTTAGTGCCTCACTTTTTGGCATAATGTGTCGCGAAAATGACCAGCTAGAAGCTGACACGGCGTTGTTGCATAATTCGCAAGCAGTTGATAAAAAAATGAATTTTTGCGGCATTTTTACAACAATTTCCGCCTAGGCTAGAGGCGGCTTAAAACTTGTGCAACAACGCCCATTTCTACTTTGCGTTGACAGCGGTACGAAAAGGGAAGGGTAATGGTGGGAAATTTATGTCGGAATATCTGAGGACTGATTAATAGAAGTGCCCGAATAAAATATGCTTTTAGGCTCTGTGTAAAAACTCTCGCACCGCGTGCAAGTCCTCGCTGGGTAACAGCCGCATTTCTTGTGCTAGGGTAAGCACATCGGCCCAAGTGCACAGGGAATGCAAGCGCACCCCGGTGCTCGCCAACGCGGAACCTTCATAAGAAAAAATACCATAATGAAAGACGACGCAGCAATCTCGAACTTCAAGCCCAGCGCGGCGCAGGGCATTAATAAACACAATTTTGCTGCCGCCATCGGTGGCGAGGTCTTCGGCCAAAAGGACATTTTGCCCCTCATGCCAGAACCCCTCAATTTGCGCGCCCCTGCCAAAACCTTTGGGCTTTTTGCGTACATAAAGCATGGGAACATCAAAAGCTTCGGCGAGCCAAGCGGCATAGGGAATGCCCGCAGTCTCCCCCCCGGCGACAGCATCAGGGCGAGCAACGCCAGCGGCCTGCATTCGCGCCACCAATAGACGGGTTAACACCCGGCGTTCTTGGACAAAACCAATCAAGCGTCGGCAATCGACATACACGGGACTGGATCGGCCAGAGGTGAGGGTAAAAGGCTGTCCAGGCCGGATGGCCACAGCACCAGTGGAGAGCAAAATGTGCGCGGCCTGACGCGCAATAGGATCGTTGGTAATGGGAGTGGTGGTCATGCTTTTGTTCCCATGGCGGCGACCACGGCTTTGCCAAGCTGGACGCTGGCGCTGGCGGTTTCGGGAACGGCGGCTTCCGCACCGAGCTTGGTTAATTCGCGGCAATCAGCCTCATCCCGGCCACGCACCAAAATACATATACCGGGAAAATTATCTTTTAAAACGCGCATCACTGTCCGGGTGGCCTTGGGCGCATCTAGGGTGATGACCACGACAGAAGCACGTTCGGTGCCCAAAGCAGTGAGCAAATCTTCCCGCACCGCATCGCCATAGTACACGGGCAGGCCTTGTTTGTTCGCCTCCCGCACATGGCGGGCATCAAGATCGAGGGCAACATAGGCAATATTTTGTTGCTCTAAAATGCTCGCCACCGTTTTGCCAACTCGGCCAAAGCCCAGCAGTACAGTGTGCCCCGATAAACCTTGGGTAGTGCCGGCAATCTCATCAAGAGCCAATGAAGTATCGGCAATAGTCGTGCCAGAGTGGGTGAAACTGGCCGCAATCTCCACAAACAGGGGGGTTGCCGCCATGGATAATGCGACAACCACGAACAACAATTGCCCCGTGGCTACGGGTAGAATATCTTGGATCATAGCCAGTTTCAAAATCACAAAGGCAAATTCTCCCCCTTGAGCTAGAAAAGTGGCTGTGCGCACGGAAGCTGTGCCGCTCAGCCCGAAAGAGCGCGCCAAAGCAAAAAGCAACACGCCTTTAATGAACATCAATCCAAATAAAAGTTGCACCACCAACACAGCATTTTCCGCCACCATACTGTAATCAATAGTCATACCCACGGCGATAAAGAACAGCCCGAGGAACAGACCTTGAAAAGGTTTAATGTCAGTCTCGACCTTATGACGGTATTCCGTTTCAGCAATCAGCATTCCGGCCAAAAAAGACCCAAGAGCCATGGACAGACCCATGAGACCAGTAAACGCGCTTACCGCCAAAATAATAAGCAACGTTACAGCAACAAAAAGCTCTTCATCTTGAATAGATGAAAAATAATTATAGATAGGCCGTAAGGCATACCGACCGAACAATAAGATTACCCCAAGAGCCAATATCGCGTTGCCGAGAGCCAACAGCAAGGTAACAACTAGGGAGCCTTCCTCATTTTTACCCCCCAGTAAAAAAACAATGGTTAGCAGCGGCACGACAGCTAAGTCCTGAGATAACAGGGTGCCAAAGGTGGCTCGGCCATATTTAGTTTTCATTTCATTGCGTTCGGAAAGCAATTGTACCACCAACGCCGTAGACGACAGGGCTAACGCCCCGCCGGTGACAATGGCGGCCTCCATGGTCATGTTCAAAGCCAAGCATATTCCGGCGACCACTAAAGTGGTCATAACCACTTGAGCCGCCCCCAGTCCAAAAATCCACCGCCGCATGACCATAAGACGTTCCATGGGCATCTCTAAGCCAATGATGAACAACAACAGCACCACGCCCAAATCGGCCACCCCCTGAACCCGATCAATGTCGTTAGCAAACCCCAAGGCATAGGGACCAATGAGTGACCCCGCCACCAAATACCCCAGCACCGGGGACAACCGCATTTTCTTGAACAACGGCGCAATGGTGCACGCAGCCACCAGAAAACCACTAGCTTCAACAAGGTAGGGGATGGTAATTTTGTCCATGCTGTTCTCTCTACCGGGTATTAATTAAAATATTTTTATCCGTACATACAGCTCGCACATCAAAACTTCCCCCTCTCCATCTTGCGAGCAGTACAGCCCGCGCGGCGCTTGAGCGAAGCCCTTGCACATTCTTCATGTGCAAAGAGTATAGAGAAAGGGGGCATGGGTTGCAATGGGGTTGGGAGGCATGGGTTGGGAGGCTGGAAAAAATTTGTTTGAAAAGAGAGGCTCTCAGGTGAAGCTAGCGGCATAAGTCAATTTCATCGATCTTTGAATGATTGCGCAAGATAATACAAAGGAGGAACCGCGCTTGCTTTAATATTATCAGGGGAGAATTTTTTGCTCAGAACGGCTGCTTCCTCAGGGGTAATTCGTTGATAATCTTCTAATAATGCTTTAATAGTGCCATGGCAAACAAGATACCGTTGATACGGCTCAACGAGTTTCCCCCTTGTAAACAAAAACGCCGCTAAATTAAGCGGATTCTCGCTAATAATGCCGCAATCCATTATATAGGACTTACGCGTTAACAAAAGAAAAGGAAGCTGCTACAGGGCAGTGCAAGAAGAGGTCTTGTCGATGTCCCGAGCACGCAGCGTAAATTATTGCCTTCCCCACTAAGGTTTGACCTTTTGGAACAAAACTATCGCCCTGAGAATGGACCGCTTTAAAGATGCCCCGGTGCGTTGCAAAAATTTTCTGGCATAATGTTTGATGGTTGCCCATGAGTTTTCGATTTTATT
>JBKDWF010000073.1:0-9193 GCA_046338525.1 Holosporales bacterium | reverse complement strand
CCCAAAAAAACCTGAGGCTAAAAAACCTAAACCAGAAAAAACGGTAGAAAATAAAGCAAAAGAACCGATGGAAAGCTCCGATTTTTTTGCCAGCAGCTTCCTAAATAATCTCGAAAAAGCAAAGCCTGCACAACCAACAGCAACGCCGGGGAAAACGCCTCCTGGCGGCGGTTCCTTCGGCGCACCCGCAGACGATCTGGCCAGCCAGCTTTCAGGCAGTGAGTTGGACACGGTGCGGCAACAGATCGGTCGTTGCTGGAACTTTCCCGCAGGGGCAAAGAACCCAGAAGAGCTGATCGTTACCCTGCGCGTCGTCATGAACCCCGATCGCACCGTGCGTACAGCGACTATTATCAACAGCCCGGCAAACCCTTCGTTATTTTATACTGCTGCTAGTGAAAGTGCCGTGCGGGCGCTGTTTAGTCCTCGATGCAGCCCGCTAGCGTTACCGCCACAGAAATTTAATGAGTGGAAGACATTTACCATCCGCTTTGATCCACGGCAGATGGTGGGGTTATGACAAATAATCCTGCAACGCTTTTGGCAATTTAAAATCCCCATCTTCTTGCTGAAAGTTCTCCAGCAGTGCCGCCAGCGTGCGCCCCACGGCCAGCCCTGAGCCGTTGAGGGTGTGCAAAAACTGCGTCTGTTTGTCGCCTTTGGCTTTAAAACGTGCGTTCATGCGGCGGGCTTGGAAGCTGTCGAAATAGGAGACGCTGGAAATCTCCCGATACCGATTTTGGGACGGCATCCAAACTTCAATGTCCACCGTGCGGCGGTGTGAAAAACCAATGTCGCCAGCGCACAGGGCAAGGGTGCGGTAGGGCAGTTCTAGGCGTTGCAAAATTGTTTCTGCGGCGTTCAAAATCCGCTCAAACTCCGCCTCGGCCTGCTCATGGGTGCAGAGAGTAACCAATTCCACCTTGTAAAACTGATGCTGACGGATAATCCCGGCGGTATCCCGCCCGGCTGCTCCAGCCTCGGCCCTAAAACAAGGGGTCAGGGCCGTCAGGCGTTGGGGGAAAGCCTCGGCATCGTGCACTGCCTCGGCAAATAGGTTGGTAAGAGGAACCTCCGCCGTGGGGATGAGCCACCAGCCGCCGTCCACCTTAAACTGATCGGCGGCAAACTTGGGCAGTTGCCCGGTGCCGCGCATGGCGGCATCACGCACCAGTAGCGGCGGCGAGACTTCGGTAAAGCCAAACTCCCGCGTGTGGGTGTCCAGCATGAAATTCCCCAGTGCCCGCTCCAGCCGCGCCAGCCGCCCTTTTAAGGCCACAAACCGCGCCCCGGACAGCTTCGCCGCCCCGGCAAAGTCCATCAGGCCAAGGGCTTCCCCAAGGGCCTCATGGGCTTTGGGGGTAAAAGAAAACTGCGGCGGCGTGCCCACGGTTTTAAGCACTACGTTGGCATCCTCATCCGCGCCGTCGGGGGTAATGGGGGCCGGGGCGGGAATGTTGGGGAGAGAGAACAAAAGATCATCAAGCTGCGCCGCCACGGCGGCCTCTTCGGCCTCTAGGGCGGGGATGTTTTCCTTGATATGGGCAACCTCCGCCGTAAGGCGTTCGGCGTCCTCCATTTTACCCGCCTGTCGGGCGGCCCCGATCATCCCGGATAACCGATTGCGTAGCGCGAGGTGTTCTTCAAGGCGCAGCCGCACTTTGCGCCGATTCTCATCAAGATTCAGCAACGCAGCCGACGTTGGCGCAAGGCCTCGTCGTACCAATCCGGAATCAAAAACATCGGGATGGCTACGGATAAATTTTATATCATGCATCGGACACCTCTTGTTCCCATTTCCCAGATGGCGTAGCACAAGGATATGTTTCCTACCAAGACTCCGTCGCTGCGACAGGCAACGTTTTTTATTGTTGGGTTGACATTGTTGCGGATTTTATATCTTTTTGTGGTGCCGTTACCGTTATCAGGGGATGAAGCTCAATATTGGGTGTGGGCGCAACACCCGGCGGCGGGGTATTTTTCCAAGCCGCCGTTTCTTGCCTGGGCCATTGCCAGTACCACATGGATGAATGACGGAGCAGCGTGGGTGCGGCTAGGCAGTCCCCTAGCCCAAGGCGGTACGGCATATTGTTTATTACTGCTTGGTCGCCAGATAGGCGGGGATCGGGTGGGCGCATGGGCGGGGCTTTTGTATGTCAGCCTACCTGCGGTTTTTCTTTCTAGCATCCTCGCCTCCACTGATGTGTATCTGTTATTTTTTTCGGCTCTTACTTGGCTGTTGTTAGTAAAAAAGAAGGAATTATCTGGAGGGATTGCTTTTGGTCTGGGCTTATTGAGTAAGTACGCGGCGGTATTTTTATTGCCGATGTTTGTGGTGATAGCCCGGCGCAAAGTTTTGTGGCTTTTTATTCCCGCGCTGGTGTTGCTGGTGCCTAATATTTTTTGGAACCTCACCCACGGGGGCAGTACGTGGCATCACACAGGAGAGAATATTCGGGGTGGTGGTCTTACTTTTTCCCTAAAGCATCTGTGGGAATTTGTGAGTGGTCAGGTGCTGATGGGGGGGCTGGTGACTGTATTGCTGGGAGTAGCGGTATGGAAGCGCGGCTGGCGGCTGGCAGAAGATTATCGCAATGCTTTACTATTAAGCTTACTGCCCTTTGGGTTGATTACAGCGCAAGCAGTTCTATCTAGAGCAAACCCAAACTGGGCAGCGGTGGGATATTTGGGGGCGGTGCTGCTGGTCGCTATTGTCGGTGTAGGCCGGGGGTGGGAATCTTGGTTGCGCCGAGCAGTGCTGGTGCACACATCTGTAGCGATACTCGCCTTGAGTATTCCTTGGTGGTCTTGGGCATTGCCGTGGAAGCGCGATCCGCTGCGGCGGCTGGTGGGCATGGAAAGCCTTACGGAACAATTTCTTGCTTTGCGAGAGCGGGAATGTCCCACATGCCGCATATTAACGCGAGATCGGATGCAGACGGCGTTATTGCTGTATTATGGACGAGATAACATCGGGCTTGATGATATTGCTGTGTACGATCCGGCCTCTGTCCCCACGCATCATTTTAGTCTCTGCTGCAACGTCCGCCAACGTCATGAAGGGGATTTTTTGACATTCAGCCGCGAGGATATGGGCAGTATGAAAGACTATTTTTCTGTTATTCAAAAATTGGATACTCTACAAACAACCACGCATCCTGGACGAACCTTAAGCATCACCGTGTATCGCGTCAGCAATTGGCAAGAGTAATTATGTATAAAAAAGTTATTATAACTGTGTTGGCTGGAATGTTGCTGGTGGGAGGATTTTTTTATCTTTTCCCAGAATACGACAGAGCCATCTCCGGTTTTTTCTTTGATCCCGCACAGAATCGATTTCCGGCTAAGGCATGGCCGTTGTTCCGCCTACTGAACGCGGCGGTGGATGGCGTGGCAGTGGTGATAACGGCGATTGCTCTCGCCGTAGTGTATAAAAAGCATTTGTGGGGTATATCCCGCAGGCAGGCAGTGTACTTGTTGCTAGTGCTGCTTCTCGGTCCAGGGTTGATGGTCAATACTGTTTTGAAAGATAATTGGGGTCGGGCGCGCCCTAGTCAAACAGTAGAGTTCGGCGGCTCGAAGCACTTTACCCCCGTAGGTGTAATAGCCGATCAATGCGCCAGAAACTGCTCCTTTCCTTCGGGAGATGCCTCGGTAGGGTATTATTTTATTGCCTTGGCAGGGATACGCCAACGGCGGCGGTTGTGGGCAGGATTGGGGATTGGTGCGGGTCTGGGTCTGGGTGTCGTACGGGTAATGCAGGGCGCACACTATACCTCTGATGCCCTATTTTCGGGTTTGGTGGTGGCTTTGGTTGCGGCTATTGTCTGGAGATGTCTTCTTGCACAAGATAAGCACTCATGTTTACCTTCTAATAATATTATTTAGGAACAATACTGATTGTGCTGCCCACCTTATACCTCACCAACACCAAAACGCGCAAAAAGGAGTTGTTCGTTCCGCTTCGGCCTGATCAAGTAACCTTATATGTGTGCGGTCCAACGGTATACGATGTGGCGCATATCGGCAATGCCCGTTCCGCCGTTGTCTTTGACGTGTTGTTCCGCATGCTGCGTTGGCAATACCGCAATGTTGTTTATGCCCGAAATATCACCGATATTGATGACAAGATCATTACCGCAGCCACAGAGCGCCGGGAAGATATTGCCAAAATTACCCATCGTTATACATCTGCATACCAAGAAGATATGGCGGCATTAGGGTGTTTAAACCCCACCATAGAACCAAAAGCCACCGAGACTATCCCCGCGATGTTAAGCCTTATTGATGCACTATTGCTGCGCGGTCATGCTTACATTGCCGATCGCCATGTTTTGTTTGATGTTACCTCTTTCAATGATTATGGGGGGCTATCTCATCGTGGTGAGGCTGAATGTCAGGCCGGTGCACGGGTAGAAATTGCGACCTATAAACGTCATCCTGAAGATTTTGTGCTGTGGAAACCTTCATCTGCCGAACAACCCGGGTTTGAAAGTCCTTACGGGTTTGGCCGCCCTGGATGGCACTTGGAGTGCTCCGCTATGATTAACCAACACCTTGGTGAAACAATAGATATTCATGGCGGCGGCAATGATTTGGTGTTTCCGCATCACGAAAATGAGCGTGCTCAAAGCGTATGCGGCTACGGCGGCGATTTTGTTCGGTTCTGGCTTCATAACGGGTTTGTCACGGTAGGCGGTGAGAAAATGTCCAAATCCTTGGGCAATTGGCAATCGGTGCAGGAGTTGCGGCAACGCTACCGACCCGAGGCCATGCGCTGGCTCATGCTTTCGGCACAGTACCGTCAGCCGTTGGATTGGACGCACGAAGGTCTAACCCAGGCAAAAGCTAATCTTGACAGGCTTTATAAGATACTGCTTGAGATGGAATCTGAACCGGTGACGCTGCTCCATGATGATGGGGTGGCTTTGGCTTTGTGTGATGATCTCAACACGCCGTTGGCTTTTGCGCGGCTTTTTGAACTGGCCGGGGATTTTTTCAAAAGTAGTAAGCATGCCGTCCGTCTTGACATTAAAGCTCGCCTATTAGGAGCCGGCGACATGTTGGGTTTTTTCTCAGAACAGCCTAAGGCATGGTTCCAAGGTGATAGCGTTGATGCCGCCGCTATTGAGGCCAAGATTGCTGCCCGTCTAGCCGCGCGAAAAGCCAAAAATTTCGCCGGTGCCGATGCCATCCGCGCCGAACTATTACAACAAGGGATCGTGCTGGAAGATACCCCACAAGGCACCACTTGGCGACGGGCTTAATGTATGCCGGAATTACCCGAGGTTGAGACTGTTCGGCGCGGCCTCAAGCCATTGATGATAGGCCAAACATTCACAAATGTGCATCTAACCCGGGATAGCCTGCGTTTTGCATTGCCCAAGGACTTTTCCGTCCGGCTTACCGGGCATGGTGTGAAAGACATTGAACGTCGTGGCAAGTACTTGTTAGTAAAAATAGATAATGATGATACCCTGATTGTGCACTTGGGGATGTCCGGATCGTTTCATTTTGCACCAACGGCGCATTTCATTAAAGAAAAACATGATCATATCATGTTCGTACTGGGCAACGGTACTACCCTTGCATTCAATGATCCGCGTCGGTTTGGCATGATGGACATCACGGATATCCCAGCGGAACATCCGTGGCTTATGAAATTAGGTATTGAGCCTGAACAGTTAAAAACCGATGTTTTATACCCCAAGCTTCAGCATAGTCGCCGCCCCATTAAGGTGGCTTTACTTGATCAAACTCTCATTGCCGGGATTGGCAATATTTATGCGTCGGAGATTTTGTTTGCCGCCAAGATTCGCCCAACCCGGAGCAGCGATAGTCTTACGCATCAAGAAACCACAGCCTTAGTGTCCGCCTGCCAGAAAGTTTTGCAAGCAGCCATCAAAGCGGGGGGCAGTACCCTGCGGGATCATCGCGCGCCAACGGGGGAGCTTGGGGTTTTTCAGCATCAATTTATAGTCTATGGTCGCGGCGATAAGCCTTGCGGGCAATGCAAAGGTGGCTGCACCACACAGGTAGTTACCCAAGCTGGACGGCAAAGTTATTTTTGCCCTACACATCAGGTTTAGATTGATTTTTGCGCCTTTTTAGCGTCTCTTATCTGAAAGCAATTGCGTTTTTCTGGTTGAAATGCTACCTGCGGCGCATAAGTTTTTTTCATAGTGGAATTCCTGTAATGACATCGCACCCTGATACCACTGCTGCCCAGCCTAATCGCCGAGATTTTTTGACCCTTGCTGCCGGTGCTGTAGGAGCCGCTGGCGTTGTGTGCGCTGCCTTACCTCTGGTCGATACCTTAAGCCCTGCGGCGGATGTTCTGGCTTTGGCCAATACGGAAGTTGATATCAGTAAAGTTTCCCCAGGCCAGAGTATCACCGTTATGTGGCGCGGTAAGCCAGTGTTCATCCGCCGTCGTACACCTGAAGAAGTTGAGACCGCGCAAAGCGATGATAGTATCAAGGATTTCCGCGATCCGCAGTTGGATTCCGCCCGTGCCCCTAAATCAGAATGGCTGGTTGTCGTGGGTCAGTGTACCCACCTCGGCTGTGTCCCTTCGGGTCAAAAATTGGGCGATAGCCGGGGTGAATTTGGCGGTTGGTTTTGTCCGTGCCATGGTTCACACTACGATACATCGGGACGTATTCGTAAAGGGCCAGCACCATTGAATCTTGCCGTTCCCCCCTATAAATTTGTCAGCGATACCAAAATTGTTATCGGCCAAACTGCTTAAAAATTGAGGATATTCCCGCGTGTCTGAACACTCAACAACACCTAAATTTACCGGCTGGAAGGGCTGGGTTGACGATCGCCTGCCGATTTTCAGTGCCATGCACCATGAGCTTAATGAGTATCCTACTCCTAGAAACCTGAACTATTGGTGGAATTTCGGCTCACTAGCCGGGATCACCTTGATGGTGATGATTATAACGGGGTTAGTCTTGGCGATGCACTACACCGCCGATACTAAAATAGCTTTTCAAAGCGTTGAGCGCATTATGCGCGATGTGAACAGTGGCTGGCTAATACGTTATATTCACATGAACGGTGCCTCGATGTTTTTTTTGGTGGTGTATATCCACATGTTTCGAGGCCTGTATTACGGATCGTATAAAAAGCCACGCGAGTTACTGTGGATTTTAGGTTGCGTGATCCTGCTGCTCATGATGGCGACAGCGTTCATGGGGTATGTGCTTCCTTGGGGTCAGATGAGCTTTTGGGGGGCTACGGTTATTACCAACCTGTTCTCCGCATTCCCGTTGATTGGCGAAGGTATTGTCACTTGGCTGTGGGGCGGTTTTTCCGTTGACAACCCAACATTAACCCGTTTCTTTGCCTTGCATTTCCTTATGCCGTTTGTGATTGTGGGTGTGGTGGTATTACACATTGTTGCACTCCACAAACATGGCTCAAACAACCCACTGGGCATTGATCTGAAGGCGAAGAAAGATAAAATTCCTTTTCATCCATACTATACTATCAAGGACTTGTACGGTCTTGGCTTGTTTGCCTTGTTATGGGCGGGGTTTGTGTTTTTTGCCCCAAACTACTTGGGGCACCCGGACAACTATGTTCAGGCCGATCCCATGGTAACCCCGGCGCACATTGTGCCGGAATGGTATTTCCTTCCTTTCTATGCCATTTTGCGGGCGGTGACGTTTGATATTCCTCTGCCGTTTGGCTTTGTGATTGACGCCAAGCTCGGCGGCGTGTTGGCCATGTTCGGGGCTGTGGCTGTGTTGTTTGTACTGCCGTGGCTCGACAAACACCCGGTACGTGCGGCCACTTTTCGGCCTATTTATAAAAAAGCCTTCTGGGTTTTTGCCTTAGTTTGCCTAGGATTAGGCCAGGCTGGAGCATTGCAGCCCGATGAGCCCTTTTATTTTGTCCTCCTCGGCCAACATATCAGTTTTATCCTGCCTACTGTAGTGTTCGCCCAGGCGTTCACTCTGTTCTATTTCTTTTTTTTCCTCGTGTTATTGCCGGGATTGAGCCGTTTTGAAAAAACCCGGCCACTGCCCCTCAGTATTGCCACCCCCGTGCTAGGAGGTTCCCAATGAACCGCCTGTTTACCTTTGTTATTTTGTATATCTTAGCTGTTCCTTTTGCCCAAGCCGGCGGCGGGAAGATTGTTCTACCTGAGCACGATTGGACATTTAACGGCGTGCGCGGCAAATTTGATCGCGCCCAGCTTCAGCGCGGGTTTCAAGTGTACAAAGAGGTCTGTTCCACCTGCCATTCCCTATCCTTAAAGAGTTACCGCAACCTTGGCGATCTTGGCTATTCCGAAGACGAAATCAAGGCCTTCGCCAGCCAGTTCAAAGTCTGGGACGGCCCCAACGACGAAGGCGCGATGTTTGAGCGTCCCGCCATGCCCAGCGATCGCTTTGTTCCACCATTCCCCAACGCCAACGCCGCCCGGGCCGCCAACAACGGTGCCTACCCACCGGACTTGAGCCTTATCGTCAAAGCCCGTCCTGGTGGGGCGGATTATCTAAAAGCCCTCCTCCTAGGCTACAGCGAAGCCCCGGCAGGCTTTGAAGTCCCCAACGGCATCTACTACAATAAATATTTCCCCGGATACAAAATTGCCATGGCCAAGCCGCTTGACGATGGCGCGGTTACCTACGCCGATGGGACTCCTAACACCTTGGATCAGATGAGCAGCGACGTCGCCGCCTTCCTCGCCTGGGCCGCCGAGCCGGAACTGGAAAAGCGCAAGGAAACCGGGGTGCGTGTGATGCTGTTCCTCGTGGTCTTTACGGGATTGCTCTATTTACTGAAGCGGCAAGTGTGGTCAAAGGTTGAGCATTAGAGGCATCCGTTTTGCGGGTTGCATCCTCATTTTCACTTCTGAAACGCCCTCACCCGCCGCCGTTGGCGGCGACCTCTTCTGGGGAAAAGGTGATTTCTTGTTTAGTTTTAAAGATATAGCCATGTATCAGAATAGAAAAAGATACACCCCTCCCCCCGGGCTACCCTATGCACACAACTGTTGAAGTGCTCGGTTTAGCTCCCTCTCCCGCGCAGCGGGGGAGAGCCGGGGAGGGGGTGAAAAGCACGAGAACAAAGCATTGGTTTTTCTGGCTCTCTTCCAAAATGGGTGGGTAGAAAACCTGCCAATGCCACGCCCTCGGTCGTCTTCGCGAGCGCCGGAAGCGCGTGGCGATCCAGC
>JBKDWF010000075.1:0-35788 GCA_046338525.1 Holosporales bacterium | reverse complement strand
ACTCACTACTCACCACTCACCACCCACTACCCACCACTCACCACCCACCACCCACCACCCACCACACACCACCCACCACACACCCCTAGGACCGCCCAAGCAACTCGTGCTTCTCGTTCTTTTATTGATTGTTACAGTAACCCTCATCGCGGTGGTGCTGATGCAAAAATCCGAAGGCGGCGGCCTGGGGGCTGGCGGCGGTATGGGCGGCGTGCTGTCCGCCCGGGGCGGCAAGACATTTGTGAGCCGCCTAACAGGGATTTTAGGCGGCACGTTTTTGGTGCTGTCCTTGGCACTGGCTTGGTTGGCTAAACAACCAAAAGAGGCTGTATCCTTAGCGGACAAGGCGGCGCAGATTGCCGTTACGCCACCAGCAACACCGGCAACCCCTGCCGTTCCCTTAGCGCAGTAAGACGTTTATATGACACGCTATATTTTCGTTACCGGCGGGGTTGTTTCATCGTTGGGCAAGGGTATTGTAGCCTCCTCCTTAGGGGCGTTGCTCCTCGCCCACGGGTATAAAGTCCGCATTCGCAAGCTTGATCCCTACCTCAACGTCGATCCTGGCACGATGAGTCCGTATCAGCACGGCGAGGTCTTCGTCACCGACGACGGCGCGGAAACCGATCTCGATCTCGGCCATTATGAGCGTTTTACGGGTGTTGCCGCCCGGCGCGGCGACAACGTCACCACGGGTAAAATTTATTCAGAAGTTATCGCCCGGGAACGCCGGGGCGATTATCTCGGCGCAACGATCCAGGTTATCCCTCATGTTACTGATGCAATTAAAGAGTTTATCACCCACGATGCCAATACCCATGATTTTGTGATCGCCGAAATCGGCGGCACCGTGGGCGACATTGAAGGCCTGCCGTTTCTTGAGGCCATTCGCCAATTGGGACAGGAGCTTGGCGCGGCGCAAACCCTGTTCGTGCATCTAACCTATGTTCCCTATATCCGCGCTGCGGGGGAACTGAAAACTAAACCAAGTCAACATTCGGTAAAAGAACTGCTTAGCGTTGGGATTCAGCCCAATATTCTTATCTGTCGCAGCGAACAAGACATTCCCGCCGACGCGCGAGCCAAGATTGCCCTGTTCTGCAACCTGCGCCGGGAAGCCGTCATTTCTGCGCGAGACTTAGACACGATTTACGCTGCGCCCCTAGCCCTTCGCGATCAGGGGCTTGACCGGGAAGTGCTGCGCCATTTTGGTTTAGCGCATGAGAAGCCGGCCAACCTAAACGCTTGGGAAAAGCTGGTATCCGGCCTACGCAACCCATCTCGTACCGTCACTATTGGTATTGTCGGCAAGTACACGGCAATGATTGACTCTTACAAATCCCTTATTGAGGCTTTAACCCACGGCGGGGTGGCCAACGGTGTTGGCGTGAGCATCAAGTGGCTCGATGCGGTACTCTTTGAGAAAGAAAACCCGGCTGGTTTATTACACGGGGTAGATGCCGTTTTAGTACCCGGCGGCTTTGGTGAGCGCGGCACCTCAGGCAAAATCAACGCCATTCGCCATGCGAGGGAACGCAAGATTCCCTTCCTTGGCATTTGTTTCGGGATGCAGCTAGCCGTCATTGAATTTGCCCGCAACGTCCTTGGCCTTGTTGAGGCCAACTCTACCGAATTTGCCCCGTGCCGGGATCCGCTGGTGGGCCTGATGACCGAGTGGGAGAACGCTGGCCGCCGTGAGGTGCGCAGCCGCGCCTCGGACATGGGCGGCACCATGCGCCTAGGTGCCTATCAGGCCGCCCTAACCCCTGGCAGTAAAATCCGCGCCATTTACGGCTGTGAGACCATTAGCGAACGCCACCGCCACCGCTATGAGGTCAATATCGCCTACCGCGATCGCTTAGAGGCCGCCGGGATGATGTTTTCTGGCCTCTCCCCCGATGGCCGCCTGCCGGAAATCATTGAACTGCGCGATCACCCGTGGTTCGTGGGTGTTCAGTTCCATCCCGAACTAAAGTCCAAACCTTTAGAGCCGCACCCCTTATTCAAGAGTTTTATCAAGGCCGCAACAACGCCATGATTGATTCCCACAATAAAAAATGCATGAAACGATGAACAACAGACTCAATTGTTGAAGTACTTTATGTCCCTGTCCGCTATCAAACAAAACATCTGTACACTCTACGAAGGGGATACACCCAATGCCCATCGCTTTCGGTATGCAATGTTTCTGTTTGATATTGGAACAATGCTGTTCTTAATCGTTTCGACGTTTTTTTATGGCCATGATGTGATGCAGTGGCTGAATGTTTTTTTTGGAATACTCATTACACTTGATTTTGCTTCGCGTTATTGGATTGCCAAAAAAAAAGCGGCATTTGTTCTGCATCCGCTTAGCGTTCTTGACGTGGTGGTCATCATCTCTTTTCTTGCGCCGCTGCTGGGTGCCAATTTTGCTTTTTTGAGGGCGTTACGGGTATTACGGTTGCTGCATTCCTATAGCCTACGGCAGCGCCTCACTCAGGATTTTCCCCTGTTTCGTCAGCACGACGAAGTGGTGTTAAGTTCCATTAATCTGTTCATTTTTATTTTTCTAATGACAGAGTTAGTATTCATTACACAGGTGGAAACCAACCCGCACATTACCAATTTTCTCGATGCTTTGTATTTTACCATCGCAACGCTAACCACAACCGGGTTTGGTGATGTCACGTTACAAGGACAATCCGGTCGGGCGTTGTCAATCGTTATCATGATTTTTGGTGTATCGTTATTTCTGCGACTGATACAAACATTGTTTCGACCGTTCAAAGTGCGGTTTACCTGCGATGCTTGTGGTCTTTTTCTGCACGACCGGGATGCAGTGCATTGCAAGCATTGCGGCAAGGTGCTGGCCACCCCATCAGAGGGCGACCTTTAATATACTGAACGCACCTGATACCATTTTGTAATCAAGTGATTGCAAAATGCTTCGCTCAAACGCGGCGTGGGCTTGCCGCTTTTAAAAACTGCTAATTCCCACTGCTCCGGCTGGCGCGCTTGCGATCATTAGGATCGAGGTGTTTCTTACGCAGGCGCAGGCATTTCGGCGTGACCTCCACCAGCTCGTCTTCCTCAATATAGGCAATGGCGTATTCGAGGGTAATGAGGCGCGGCGGGCTAAGGCGAATGGCATCATCTTTGCCAGCGGCGCGAAAGTTGGTGAGCTGTTTCGCCCGGAGGATATTGACCTCAAGATCGTTGTCCCGGGAATGTTCGCCCGCAATCATGCCCATATACACTTTGTCGCCGGGGCTAATAAACAACTCCCCGCGATCTTCTAACGGCCCCATAGCGTAAGAAACGGCTTCACCTTGGCCATTGGAAATGAGCACACCATTACGCCGCCCGGACAATTGCCCCTTAAAGGAGCCATACTTGTAAAACAAGCGGTTCATCACCCCGGTGCCCCGGGTAATGGTAAGAAACTCACCATGAAAGCCAATAAGGCCACGAGACGGGGCATGAAATACCAACCGGGACTTACCGCCGCTGGCGGTGCGCATTTCCTGAAGCTCTGCTTTACGAAAGCTCATCTGTTCCATCACTGCGCCGGCGAATTCCTCATCAACATCAATGATGACTTCCTCGTATGGTTCTGTTTTTTGTCCACTTTCGTCTGTCTGAAACAAAACACGGGGACGACTAATAGACAACTCAAAGCCTTCCCGGCGCATAGTCTCGATGAGCACGCCTAACTGCAATTCACCGCGCCCAGCCACCTCAAAAGAGTCCTTATCATCGGATTGGGTAACACGGATAGCAACGTTGCCTTCAGCCTCAGAAAAAAGGCGATCGCCAATCTGGCGAGACGTAAGCTTCGTGCCTTCCGTTCCGGCCAATGGGGAAGTATTGACAGAAAACGTCATGGCCAAGGTGGGGGGATCAATAGGCTGGGCCGGCAAGGCCGTCGTCACATCCATAGCCGCAATGGTGTTAGCAACGGTAGCCTTGGTGAGACCAGCAATGGCAACAATATCGCCAGCTTCCGCCGTATCAATGGGCTGACGCGCCAAGCCACGAAAGGCCAGCAATTTGGTTATCCGCCCCTGCTCCAGCATTGTGCCATTCAAATCCAACGCTTTAATAGCTTGGCCAGTTTTTACCGTGCCACTAGCAATGCGCCCGGTCAAAATCCGACCTAAAAACGGATCGGCCTCAATCATGGTTACCAGCAGAGCAAACGGGGTAGTAGCATCAGCTTTGGGGACAGGAACATGGCGGACAATCAGATTAAAAAGCGGTGTTAAGTCTTTGCGTTCCTCCCCTTCCAATTTTTCCACGGCCCAGCCGTTACGGCCAGAGGCGTAGAGCATTGGGAAGTCGAGCTGTTCCTCACTGGCATCCAGACTGGCGAATAGATCAAAGATTTCTTCATGCACTTCATCCGGGCGGGCATCAGGGCGATCGATTTTGTTAATCACCACCATCGGGCGTAAACCTAATTTAAGAGCCTTGCCCAAGACAAATTTCGTTTGCGGCAATGGGCCTTCGGCGGCATCGACTAATAATACAACACTATCCACCATGGATAAAATCCGCTCTACCTCGCCGCCAAAATCGGCGTGGCCAGGAGTATCGACAATGTTAATCCGGGTGTCGTTCCAAACAACGGAGGTGCATTTAGATAAGATGGTAATGCCCCGCTCCTTCTCGAGATCGTTGCTGTCCATGGCGCGTTCGTTGACTTTTTGGTTGTCACGGAAGCTACCGCTCTGGCGCAAGAGGGCATCGACAAGGGTAGTTTTCCCATGGTCAACGTGGGCGATAATGGCAATGTTGCGAAGTTTCATAGTGGTGAGGGGTTAGGCGGTTTTGCTCCAGAAAGCAAGGGGGCACTTCCATTGCTTTACGAAGCGGATACCTTTTTCGTTATGGTTTCTTCTAATATGGCACCGGGCTTACCAAATAACCAACCTTGACCAAGATTGACCCCATTAGCGATAAGGATACGACATTGCTGTTCGGTTTCGACCATTTCCGCAATAGTTGTAATTCCCAAATCTATACAAAGATTTTTTATCGCTTTCACAAAAGCCTTATCGCGTTCATTTTCATGGATATTGCGAATATAACTTCCATCAATTTTAACAAAATCAACCTGCAGACTGCGGATATAATAAAAAGACGTCGCCCCCGCCCCTACATCATCAAGGCACACCCGGTACCCATCCCGGCGCAGGGTTTGTAGGGCGGCGTTGACGGCATCAAAATCACTGACCCGGCTCGATTCGGTAAGTTCAAACATAATCTGTGAAGAAAAAATTTTGTTTTTATTTAATAATTTTCGAAGCGTGCCTACAAAAATTGTACTGACCAACGATTGTGCCGACAAATTAATAGCAACAACAGGTTTTTTATTTTTTTCTGCCGCTTTTTTTAGCACTTCAATCACTCGCTGGCACACCATCATGTCAAATTCTTCGATCATACCCACTTCTTCGGCAAAAGTAATAATCTGAAAAGGATTTTTATCGGTGCCATTAAATCGGCTTAAGACCTCATAGTGATGAGCTGCTCTGGTTTTAAGATGAACAATTGGCTGAAAAACAAGGCTAAATTCATCATTGTTCACCACACTACGCAGATCGCTTAGCCTAGACAAGGTTTGTTCCATAATATTATTGACGCAAGCCCCCAGATCCCCGGCGCCTAGGTTATTTATTCCCCCATCAGCAAATTGTTTAAGCGAATACAAAAGTGTTTTAGCAAAAAGTCTTGAATCATTCTCTAGCCCTGCGGTACTGACTTCCATTGCCTCTACGGGCAAAGGCGCATCGGTGATACCCATATCTTGACTGAGCTGACCAATAGTTTCAGCAATTTCAAGATGAGTAAGAGCTACATGGTGGACAATGCCAAAACGATTTTCGGCGATCTGTCCCGCGGCGTCACCATCAATGGAAGCGCTTCGCATATATGCGCTTATTTGAGTCAAAAATCGTTCCATAATGTTGGAAGGAACATTTTTTGTTAATGCCGAAATATCACCGAGATCAACATAGGTCAGCTTACTGCTGCCCTTATGATGATGCTTCATCAACGTAGCGGCTTTATCAACAAAGGCATCAGCGTCCAAAAGATTGGTAGTTGCATCCCGATGCACATGTGGTTGGCCGAGCAACTTTTCCGCAATCGTCATGGTAACAAAAAGATTTTTCGTACCAGGCAACCGACACGCCCCGACAATAACAGGCAAGTGAACCTTAGAAGGCAAAACAACTTGTAACAACATCGGCTGAATCCGGCCACCTTCTTTGAGGCGTTCCAGCACCCGCATAAACAACAACCGATCGGCTTCCAGCAAAAAACTGTATAAAGATTGCCCGGGCAACGTTTCACACGTTTCTCCGGTAATGGCGCGGCTAGCCCCACTAGCAAAGCGAACTTTGCCGTTTTGACCTTCCATTTCCAATAACAAATCCGCCGCCGCAAAAGAAAAAGCCACAAAACGATCCCGTTCTTGGCGCAAGGCAGCGGTAGCAACTTCGTTGGACATTATGTGCGTGTGTCTGTTCTTTTGTGATGTTCCAATGTGCAGTCAAAGCCGTTAAGAAAGCACTAAAAGAAAGTTTTTAAAAAAGCAATTTTATTTTTATTTTATTTTCCAGTGATTCCAGAGGCGAGGCGTTATCAAACCAACATGCTCATCACCCCCGCCGCTGCTTGCAACACACCCTCCCTGCTGCCGTCCAGTGCCCGCAGGAAAACCACCCGCTGATCGGGCAGGAGTCTCGCCGCACTCACCGGATTGTTAATAAGGCGCAGCAGTTTATCGGGATCAGCCACTTTGTTTTGGTGAAACACCACCACCACGCCCTTGCCGCCGACATCGAGGCGGGAAATGCCTAACGCTAAGGCTTGGCGTTTCAGGCGCACCGTTTCCAGCAGGTTTTCCGTCTCAATAGGTAAAACACCAAACCGATCCCGAAGCTCATCCCGGAAAGCCTCCACCTCAACCTCATTTTTGAGGCCAGCCGCCCGGCGATACAGCCCAAGACGCAGGGATAGATCAGGCACATAAACCTCTGGAATAGCAACAGGTAAGCCGAGTTGAATCACCGGGGTAAAGGCCTGCGTAATGGCGGCATCCTTATTCTTGCCGTGATCGACTTTTGCGGCGGCAATGGCTTCCTCCAACATCTGTTGGTACAACGCCACACCAACGTCTTTAATGTGCCCCGATTGCTCATCCCCCAATAAATTACCCGATCCCCGCATATCCATATCGTGGCTGGCGAGGCTGAACCCAGCCCCGAGGTGATCTAGTGTCTGCATCACTTCTAAGCGTTTCAGAGACGTTTTCGGCAGGGTCTTATCCCCAGGCAGGGTAAGATACGCATAACCTCGTACTTTGCCCCGCCCAACCCGACCTCTGAGCTGGTAAAGCTGGCCAAGGCCAAACATCTCCGCCCGGTGAATAATCAGGGTATTGGCTCTTGGAATATCAATGCCCGATTCAATAATCTGGGTGGAGAGCAACAAGTCAAACTGACCGTCAACAAAATCCCCCATGACCTGTTCCAGAGCGGCGGGGGACAGGCCGCCGTGGGCAACGCGAAAACGCACCGCCGGGGCGAGTTTCGCCAGGCCTGCCGCCAAACCCTCCAAATCAGCGATGCGCGGCGCGACATAAAATACTTGACCGCCCCGGGCCAACTCTCGATCCAAGGCTTCCTTCATCATCACCCCGTCGTACGGGGCAACAAACGTTCGCACGGCCAAGCGATCGATGGGCGGAGTGGCGATAAGGCTCATAGAACGAACGCCGGACAAGGCCAATTGCAGCGTCCTTGGAATCGGTGTCGCCGATAAGGTCAGGACATGCGCCTTGGGTGCCAAAACTTTGAGGCGTTCTTTTTGTTTGACCCCAAAATGCTGTTCCTCATCCACAACCACAAGACCAAGATTGGCAAAGGCCATGCTCTTGGCCAAAGCCGCGTGGGTAGCAATGAAAATATCCACCTTGCCAGCAGCAACATCTTCCCTGATGTTTTTGGCATCTTTAGGCGTTACTAGGCGGGAAAGCTGAGCCACCCGCAACGGGGTGTTTGCAAACCGGCGGGTGAAATTGGCGTAATGCTGCCGTGCCAATAAGGTTGTGGGGGTGAGAACGACAACCTGCGCCCCGCCACTCGCCACCACAAAGGCCGCCCGCAGGGCAACCTCCGTCTTACCAAAACCCACATCCCCGCACACCAAGCGATCCATAGGCCGCCCGGCGGCAAGATCGGCAAGGGTGTCGGTAATGGCCCGGGCCTGATCCTCGGTTTCCAAATAAGGAAAACCACTGCAAAACGAGGCGTAATCTTCATTTATATCAAAAACCTGAGCCGTGTCTAAGGCGCGTTCAGCAGCAACGCGCAATAAATCCGCAGCAATCGCTTTGATGCGTTCCTTTGCCTTAGCCTTGCGCGCCTGCCATTGAGCCGCGCCAAGGCGATCGAGGACGACCTCCGTGTCCCCGGCCTGATACCGGGATAAAACATCCATGTTTTCCACCGGGACAAACAGCTTGTCGCCGCCAGCATACACCACCCGAACACAATCATGGGCGATGTGCCCGACGGTAAGATGCTCCAGCCCCTCATAACGGCCAATTCCGTGATCGAGGTGAACAACAAAATCGCCTATCTCCAAGGCATTAGCCTCAAGCAGGAACGTCTCAGCGGCACTTGTCGCCGTGCGCTGGCGCAGGCGTTCGCCGGTGATTTCCGCCTCGACCCAAACGGTAAAGGCGTTGGTCTGCAACCCCTCGGTGAGGGGGGCAGTGACGATGGTGAGCGCGCTACGAGATTGATCAAGAGCTTCGGCAAAACTGCTGGCCGTCATGACGAGGGTATCCGGCAACGCCGTCAAATGCTTTGCAAAGCGTTCCGCACTGCTGGGCGTGGCGGCGGCGATGATGACCTTGCGCTTGGCTTTTTTCTCAAATCTCCACGCCTCGGCTAGGGCTTCATAAATGCTTTGGCCTGGGGCGGGTTTTTCAAGGGTAAAATTGCGTGGACGGGCGATGGTATCAGGAAGTGCCGCCACCGTGAACTGGGCCAGCGGCTCTTCCAGCACATAAAGGTTTTCCGCCGGCACTGGTACATACGGCGCGGGGTCTTTGGGCAACAACGCCGCTTGACGCGCCGCCAGCATCTCCCCCACCAAGTGCAGGCGTTCATGCACATGGATCGCCGCGCCGGGGGCAATAAAAACAGGGGTATTTTCCGGCAAAAAGGAGGCAAGCGGTTCTAAAGTTTCATAAAATAATGGCAACCAGTGTTCCATGCCGGGGTAGGCCTGCCCCGCACTGACAGCCTGAAACAGGGGATCGGCATCCACCCGTCCCGGAGCAAGGACACGGTAAGCCTGGCGAAACCGCTGTACGGCAGCCTCGGTGAGCAAAATTTCCCGGCTAGGCGGGATGGAAATACGATCCAAAAATGTATCACTTTTTTGGGTGGCGGCATCGAACGTACGGATACTTTCAATAGTGGTGCCGAATAAGTCGAGCCGCACCGGGGTATCGCGGTGGGGTGGGAAAAAATCAATGATACTGCCCCGGACGGCGTATTCCCCGGCCTCACGCACCGTTGCGCTGGCTCGGTAGCCTTCCGCCGATAAGGTAGCCCGCAGGGATTCAAGACTGACGCTGCCGCCCTTCTCGAGCAGAACCGCGTGGCGGCGAAACACCGCCGGCGGGGGAACTTTTTGTACTACAGCATTGGCCGTAGCGATGATGAGCAAGGCGCCCTCGCGATACCCGGCTAACGCCGTCAAGGCGGCGAGGCGTTCCGCCACCACCGCCGGGCTGGGCGAGGTGCGGTCATATGGCGCACAGTCCCACGCCGGCAACGGCAGCGCTTTAATGTCCGGGGCGAAAAACTTTGCTGCGGCCAAATGGTGCGCGGCGGCGGCGGCGTCTTCTGCCACCAAAAAAACAAGGGTGCCCCGCTGCCGGGCAGTGCTAACGGCGGTATAAGCTAAGGAAGAAGACAGGTTCAATGCCACGGCGGTGTGTTCTGGCATCGTTAGGCAGAGGGTGTCAATTGGTGATCCAGTGTTGGTGATCGGCGTTATTGCATAATGCGCAAGAAATTGATAAAAAAACGGAATTTTTGCGGCATTTTTACAACAATCTCCGCCCAATACTAATTTACAGTTTATTGAGTAACTTAAAAACCCAATCTCTGCAGTAGCTATAGTGTGTTTTTCTTGCTATCGTTCTCGAAATTATAACGCCCTCCCGAGAGGCTACCCTATGCACACAAGCCCTAAAATTGGCTCTATTCCAGCATTAGCGCGGTGCAACGCCGTTGCTTTGAAGACGATAACGGCTGCCTGTTGATCCCCTCCCCGTAAGGCCATCGGCCTTACGCCTCCCCCGCTGCGCGGGAGAGGGGGCTGCACCGCGCCCTTCAATAGACTCATGATACTGATTTACAGTTTATTGAGTAACTTAAAAACCCAATCTCTGCCCAATTTCTACAGTAACTATAGTGTGTTTTTCTTGCTATTGGTCTCGAAATTATAACGCCCTCTCCCGAGAGGCTACCCTATGCACGCAAGTCGTAAAATTGGCTCTATTCCAGCATTAGCGCGGTGCAACGCCGTTGCCTTGAAGACGATAACCGCTGCGCGGGCTTGCCGCTTTGCGTAAATATTTTCTACATATTGAAGGCAAAGCGGTATTAAAAAGCGGCATTAAAACTTGTGCAACAACGCCTCAGCGCGCTATAAGGCATTCTTTTCGGCCATTCAGCCGCGGCGGTTTGCGCCGGTTGAGAACGTATTGTTGATTGTGCAACCGGTTATAAAATTGGTGCCCAGGAGAAGACTCGAACTTCCAAGGTCTTGCGACCGCTAGTACCTGAAACTAGTGCGTCTACCAATTCCGCCACCTGGGCAGGGGGAGGGCTAATGCGTAAGGGTTAAATCACCATTTAAAGTGGGCAAAGGCTTTGTTTGCTTCGGCCATTTTGTGGGTATCTTCACGCTTTTTAACAGCTGAGCCACGGTTGTTGGCAGCATCCAGAAGTTCGGCCAGCAAACGATCGGTCATGGTTTTTTCCGAACGGTTGCGAGCAGCATTGATGATCCAGCGGGTGGCGAGAGCCGTGGCGCGATCCGAACGGACTTCCATAGGAACCTGATAGGTGGCCCCGCCGACGCGGCGGCTGCGCACTTCGATATAAGGGGCAACGTTTTTCAGCGCCTCATGGAAAACTTCTTGTGCCGGACGCTTGGTTTTCCGAGCCAATTCATCCAAGGCACTATAGACGATTTGCTGGGCAACGAATTTCTTGCCATCCAGCATCAGGCAGTTAGCAAAACGAGTAAGGATAACATCCCCAAACTTCGGGTCTGGTAAAACTTCACGTTTTTGTGCGGCGCGACGACGAGACATAACTTAAAAAACCCCTTATTTCGGCCGTTTGGCGCCGTATTTTGAACGTTGTTGCTTACGATTTTTGACACCCTGTGTATCCAGTGCCCCACGAACAATGTGATAACGAACCCCGGGCAAATCTTTAACCCGACCGCCACGCATTAGGATCACCGAGTGCTCCTGCAGGTTGTGGCCTTCACCGGGAATATAGCTTATAACCTCAAAGCCATTGGTAAGGCGCACCCGGGCGACTTTCCGCAGGGCCGAGTTCGGCTTTTTCGGTGTGGTGGTGTACACGCGGGTACAAACACCGCGTTTTTGCGGGCATTGTTCCAGCGCGGGAACTTTGTTGCGCTTCCCCTCAGGGGTGCGTGGTTTGCGAATGAGTTGGTTAATGGTGGGCATGGTTCCGGCCTAAAGAGTGGTTTTCTTAACGAATGCTTAACAGTGCGTCAAGGAAAATAATGCTGGAGCGTTGTATAAAAACGCCCCAGCGCAGAAGTCCTTGTTATTGCCTTATTGCCGCTGTTGCCCGAAGAGCCGGAGCAGTGCAAGGAACATGTTGATAAAGTTCACATATAACTGCAACGCACCGATTACAGCCAGCTTGGTGTTCATCTCTCGCCCGTTGGCCTCATAATACAAAGCCCGGATTTCTTGAGTAGACCAAGCGGTCATCCCGGCAGACAGGAAGACGACAATGGCGGAAATGGCCAAGCTGGTGCCGGTGCTTTTGAAAAACAGCACATTGACAAGGCTTACCACCACCACGGCCAGCATCCCAATACCGAGGAACGTACCCCAGCCGGACAAGTCTTTTTTGGTGGTGTATCCATAAAGGCTCATGGCACCAAAAAGAGCGGCGGCGGCGAAAAACGCCCGGGCGACGCTTTCCCCGGTGTAAGCGGCCACATAAAAAGCAACCACGAGACCCATGGCGGCGGCAAAGGTGTAAAAATACGCGGTGGCGAAGGCCGCGCTCATCTTATGGACGAAAAAGCCAAACCCAAGGCTCATCCCGAAGACGAGCAAGCCAATAGGCAGAGCTAGGGGGGCGATGCGGGTCAAAGTTTCCGGGCTGCTGGCAACGTACCAAGCAATCAAACCAGTAACAAGCATCCCCAGCATCATGGTATTGTAGACGCTCAGCATATGACGGCGCAGACCCTCATCCTGAGTAATGGCAGACTGCCTAAAGGCAGTTTGTGGGGTAAACATGGTGTCCTCTCTTTGAATAGTGAACGTGTTGTTGCACTTGAGGTTCTTATAGCACACAGAGACTGCTGTAGCAAGAGTTTTACGGCATGATGTAATTGTTTATGTAATTGTTTTTATTTTAAAAAAAAGATAAATATAAAAAATAATCATAAAATTTTATAATTATTACTATGGCGCCGGCTGATATACCCCCTGCAAGCGATGCCGCTTGTACCCAAAGCCCTTGTGCTTTTCCCACGTAAAACCGGCATGCTGTAGATTCTCCCGCACCCATCCGGCGGCGGTAAAGGTGCCAAAGGTGGTGCGGCTAGGAATAGAGAGGCGGGCGGCGGCCTGGAACAGTTCAAGGCTCCACATCCCCGGGTTTTTTGCCGGGGAAAAGCCGTCAAAGAACCAAGCATCTACCTGCACTTTGGACAATACCGCGAGTGAGGCCGCCGCATCGCCCAGCAGGACTTCTGCCGGGCATGAAGCAAAGGGGTGCAAGACTTTTGGCCAAGTGGCACGGACGGCGGTTAATTCTGCTGTTGTTAGGGGGTATAACTCCGTAGAAATAAAACGCAACCGTGCCTCGGGAGGTGCCATGCGCGCGAACAATGCATACGATGCGGCGGCGTTTAACCCTGTGCCAAACCCTGTCTCCGCAATGGTAAATACCCCGCCCGGCGATAGGCGGGCAAATCGCTGGGAAAGATTGTTGGCCTCCAAAAACACGCAGGCAGTCTCTTCCAACCCGTGCTCAGGGTTGTAGTATATATCGTCAAAAAGGCTGCTGCGGAGGGTCATGAATCAAGATTGCATACGCAGAAAAATGTTGGCCATTAAAAAAAATTATGGTACATTTGACCAAAAGGTTTCCTATGCACCGATTTCTCCTCCTGTTGTTGGTTGCAGGGCTTTTCCCCGGAAGGGCTGAGGCTCAGGGCATGATTGTCTACCAGCGCGATGCGACGCCGGGACAACAGCAACAGCAACAGCAACAACAATCCCCCCCCCAGCGCGTCATCCGGCAACAACCCCTTCAGGCCAGCGCCACCCCATCGCCGAGCAATGAATACAGAGGCTACAACAACCGTAATATGGAATCGGCATACTTCACCTGCCGGTATGAGGCTGTCCGAGCCATGGCACCGGGGGAGACCGGTCGGGATCCCATCCGCAAGGTCTATATTCGTCAGTCTGTTATGGAGGCCTGCATGAACCGGGAAGGTTTTTTCCGCAAGGGCCGTGCGCCACTGGTGGATTTATCACTGATGAGCTTTAACGATTGGTGGTACGGTTGGTAGTGGGAGTCTTTTGTTTTGGCTCATACTGGCGCAGTGCTCGCTGAATAGCGCCTTGGGTTAGGGTGTTGATTTTAATGGCTACTGCCCAGGAATCGGTGATGCTTCCTGTTTGCTGATCTAGATAATCCCGCTTGTTGGAAATGAGTCCCACAAGAGCAAATTGATTGTAGCCCGGGTGGTACACAAACACCGGCCCGCCAGAGGTGCCGCGCTCGGTGAAGGCGCGGTGCTCAAACTGGTTATCCACAGCCATCGTTTCGCGGCGGCCTTCATTATTGATGTAGCTTATTTTTTCCGGTGGTGTGTTGCGGTACACGCTGCTGGTGGCAACGGTGAGCAAACCCCGGTTTACACCTTCGCTGGCATCGGTAGGGTATCCTGCCGCCACCACGGCTAGGGGCATCCCGCCGCCCTCAAAATGCCGCTCATCCACCACCCCAACAGGGACAAAGCGCTCTTTTGATGCGTCAGGAAACGGGCTGTTCTCCAAAATCACAAAGCCAAAATCGGTGTTAAGGTCTAGCTTGCCTGTAATAGGTTGAAGCAAGAGTATCTTCTTAGCCTTAAACCGCCCCAGCGGGGCCATCCCGGCGTTGCGGCCCGGCACAAACGTAACATCGGTGAGATAGCCGCTATCCTCCTTATACAAACAATGTGCTGCCGTTAAAACGATATGGGGTGAGAGCATCGTCCCGGTACAGGTCACATTGACATTGTCGCTGAGCGGAAACTCCAGATACCCGATGTACCGCCAGGGAAAGGCCAGGGTATCGCTGATAATTCCGCCGCCGCCCCTCGCGGGGGTATAGGTCATTTCAATGAGCTGGCGCAATTGGGGGTCAAGCAACCGCAAGACGTTCCCTTGAGAGGTTAAAACCTTTTTAATTTCAATACTATTAAGCCTTTGCTGAGCAGCACTGGGTGAGGCGAAAACAATGCAGAGCAACAGGGCAATCCAGGTAGGCATCGTTCCATACTGCCATCTTTACCTGAACAATCCACTAAAAATAGGACACACCCACAATGAACCTTGACGCTTACCTATATTTCATGCTTTAAAGCCGCAGCCCTAGCGACCTGTGTTGCTAGGGGTTTTTTCTGGATTTTTTCTAAGGATTTCTTATTGTCATGACAACGCCGTCTGCTCCTGTTGCTGCTGCCGCGAAATGGTATGTAGTGCACGTTTATTCCGGCTTTGAACACAAAGTAGAGGCGGCTATTCGCGAACAGGCTCTCAAAAAAGGGCTGAATGATAAAATTCACAACATCGTCATTCCTGCCGAAGATGCTACGGAACTGCGTAAAGGCACCCGCGTCAACGTCGAGCGTAAATTTTTCCCCGGCTACATTCTTATCGAAATGGAACTCTCCGATGAGACGTGGCACATGGTCAAAAACATCCCAAAAGTCACAGGATTCCTCGGTGGCGGAGCCAAGGGCAAACCGGTTCCCATTTCCTCGACTGAGGCCAAGCGCATGACCGCCCAACTCACCGAAGGGTTTAGTTCTATTCGCAAATCCGTCCATTACGAAGTCGGCGATGTGGTTACGGTCATCGATGGCCCCTTCAACACCTTTAGCGGCAATGTGGAAGAAGTTGACGAAACCCGCCGCCGCCTGAAAGTCTCTGTCTCTATCTTTGGCCGCGCCACCCCGGTGGATTTGGATTATAGCCAGGTGGAGAAGACGAATTAGAAAACAAGGGGAAAGGGCACCCGCTGCTTTCACCGTTGCCCTTGATAGCCCGTCGGGGCGTATCTCTTTTCTTCTTGCAACGAGGTTGATTGTTCACTACCGCGATGTTCTTTGTTGTTGAGGGTAATATGGTGGCGCACTATATAGCTCATGATGTACGTTTGTATTAAAAGAACGTGTTGTAGTAGACTCTTTTAGCTCCTTTGCCATCTCTTGAACCTTTTTGTTGTCCTCAACAGGTACGCCTATGGAGGGAACACAGGTAAAATGGAAAGTGGGCAAGCTTAAATTAATATCGGGCTGTACAGATGAGTTGTATGCTGCGGCCTCTGCCTCTAGAAAAGTTGCCAACATTCGTACAACGAATTCTCCCGTGGTTAAAGGTAAGGCTAAAGGATTCTTATTATAAAATTTATCCTGGTTTTCAACGAGGTAGTAATCCTTTAACAGTCGTTTGCACGATGGAGGAATTTTAAAAGGATTGCCGGGTAGGTATAAATTCAACTCGGGTTGGGGTGGCTTATACACCAACATCACTTGATCGTCCGGTGATAAAGAAACATCAAACTCATTGTTTTTTTCGATAAACTCTTTATATTCAGGGTGTTCTTCCAACCATGTTGATTTATCCCAAGGTATATCTTCTGTAGTGTTCGATGTTATGGGCGTAAGATAGTTATCCCCATCCACACCCCCCCGGATACAATTTTGTATACTCTGCGGGGAGATTTTTTTCTCTATTTCATCTAAACATGTATCGGATTTCGTAATTTCATCAAGTTTATCTGTAATCCACCGGTGTACATCCTCGAATCTTTTCTTAACGGCTTCGCGGTCAAAATGGCGACCATCGTCTTTAAAAACCTTCAATTGGCTCACCAATATTTCTTCTGACTGGGTGAGCTGCTGAACAATTTGATCCAGATGTGCTGCCGTACGGGGGTCGTCTCGTATAGTGTTACACAAATGGTTAATAAACCCATTTATACCCCACCCGCTGAGTCGATAGTCCATGGTATTAATACTTAGTGGCATCGATTCGATAGCCCTATACAAAAGAACCCATGCGGTTTGTTCCAGCGTGGTTTTTCTGAGTTCTCCATCATTTATGCCCGCCCGCCAAAGGTGTTCCGCAATGTCTCTTCTTTTATAATAGCTTTCTTGAAAGAAAGACGGGACTAGCATCTGTTGGCCAGACAATTCGCCAGACCATTGTTGCTCAAACGTCTTTTGCAGGACGGGCGGTGTGCTTACAAAGACTATTTCTTGTGGTGATTTAAAAAACAATGATGACCCACTCCATCGCACCAAAGGGGCATTTTTTTCAACGATTAGGTGTTGAGCAATCTGCAAACGTTGCCCCTGAACGGCCGCCTGCAGCATTTTCTCGTAATCTTCAGGGGTATATTTCTTTTTTGTGCCTTCAAGAATCGTAGTAAAAATACCTACATCATCCGGCAATTCCTCTATAATGCCTGGAAAAAGATTTTCTTGAAAAATATTTGGAACTAATTGCACCATTCGAGCAAGAAGTTTTTCTGTATTATCATCTTGCACCGAGTTAATCTTGCCAATAAGCTGCTTTAATTTCGTTGCGCTTGAAAAAGCTAAGAATATTTTTATGAATGTTTCATCATCGACACCGAACAAAACACTCAGATTTACGGTGCCGTCCCATGAATTAAGCCCAATAAGATTATTTGCTAAAACAGGAAGATAATCAGGGCTTTCTTTGTTTTTTGCCGCGTTCACCAGTAGGTGGGCGGCATCAAAAAACGCATTATCACTCTTGTACGGCAAGTAGGGCAACAATCTCTGAAACAACTCGGTGGAAATACCTCGATCCATCAGCCACTGCGGTACAGTATTACTCTCGGGGAAATGTTCTTCTAGTACTAGTACTGTACTCCGCGCGCGTCCCGGTGAAAATTTTTTCCCTCCGGAAAGATTTTTTTGCAGCAAAAGCATTGCTATATCCCACTTTTCCTGCTGCAGAGCGTAGTCAAAAACGCTAGTGAATGTCTTTAGATTTTGTGGTTCTAGCTTTTTAAAATATTCTATATTGCCTTTATCGATGGCTTTACTGAGAAGTGTGGGAAGGTTTTGACTTGGCGTTTTCTGTTTATTTTTGCTCATAATTTAGCTCCATAAAACTTCTTAATTATATAGTATATTAATTAAAAGTCAATATTATATTTAATATATTTATATTTTTTGCAGGGGCACGGGCGAATAATCAACCTCCCGCACCATGACGGTATTGTTGCGGTTAGTTGCCGCGAATGCTACGACTTTGGTGACGATGATATTTTCACAGCACCCTGCCGCCTTCACCATCGCCGTTGACGGCCCTGCTGGGGCGGGCAAGGGCACCATCGCCCGCCGGTTGGCGGAGGCGTTTGGCCTGACGTATCTCGACACGGGTTTATTGTATCGCGCGGTAGCGGCAACGGCTCTTAAAGAAAAAGTGCCTCTCGACAATGAAGCGAGCCTTGTTGCCTTAGCTGCTACTATTGCACTAGAGCCTGCCGATCCCCTTTGGCGCAGTCCTGCCGTAGCCCAGGCCGCCTCGAAAGTCGCCGCTTTGCCGGGGGTTCGCGCCGCGCTATTGCAGCGTCAGCGGGAGGTTGCCTCTACACCGCCGGGGGCGGTTTTGGATGGCCGAGACATTGGGACGGTAGTCTGCCCCGCCGCGCCGGTGAAAATTTTTTTGACCGCAAGTACCCCCATTCGGGCGCAGCGGCGTTTAAAAGAGTTGCAAAGCGTCGATCCTTCCGCTACATACGCCAATGTTCTTCGTGACGTTGAGGAGCGCGACGCTCGGGATGCTGGGCGCTCTGTTGCCCCCTTGACCCCTGCTATCGATGCTGTCATCGTCGATACCTCGTTTTTTGATGTAGACGCGGTGGTTGCACAATGCACCGCCCTTGTACGTCAGGGAATGGCGAAGTTCAAAAAGTAGCCTATTTTGTCCCTTCAACCTCTAACCCAAGAACATCCAAGGAATTATCGTTTTTATGGCCGTTGCCACTGTCCCTACCCCCTCCCGTGAAGCTGTTGCTGAATTGTTTGGTAACGATACGTTTGCTGGCTTACTTGATGCAACGCTGGGCACAGAGGGGACCCTTGTTGGCGCGGTACTGCGCGGTACCGTTGTGGGGATTACTGGCGATTTTGTATTGGTGGACGTAGGCCTAAAATCCGAAGGCCGCGTGTCCTTGCGGGAATTCTCATCCGCCCCAGAAGGGGTGCCCAACGTCGGCGAAGAAGTCGATGTGTATGTTGAACGTTATGAGGATCGCAACGGCGAGATGCAGTTAAGCCGGGAAAAAGCCCGCCGCGAAGAAATTTGGGTCACTCTAGAGCGCGCCTTTGTAAACGCCGAGCGCGTCAATGGCACCATTTTTGGCAAAGTAAAAGGTGGCCTGACCGTTGACCTAACCGGGGTTGTGGCCTTCCTACCCAACAGCCAGATTGACGTTCGTCCCGTCCGCGATATCGCCCCTTTAATGAACATCAAACAGCCCTTCCAAATTCTGAAGCTCGATCGCAAACGCGGTAATATCGTCGTGTCCCGTCGTACCATCCTTGAAGAATCCCGAGCTGAAGCACGTTCAGACTTCGTTGCCGGGCTAAGCGAAGGGCAAGTTCTTGAAGGCACAGTCAAAAATCTCACCGACTATGGCGCGTTTGTGGACCTCGGCGGCGTTGATGGCTTGCTCCACGTTACCGATATTTCTTGGAAGCGGGTGTCGCATCCTTCTGAAGCCTTGACCATTGGCCAAAAGATAACGGTACAGGTCATTCGTTTCAACCCCGACACAAAACGTATCTCTTTAGGCATGAAACAGCTTTCCGCCGATCCATGGGAAGCTATTACCGAGCGCCTTCCCACCGATTCACGGCATTCTGGCCCCATTACCAGCATCACTGAGTACGGCGTTTTTGTTGGTCTAGGTGATGGGATTGAGGGTCTTGTACACGTTTCTGAACTAAGCTGGACGATAAAAGGAATTAACCCCAATAAGTTGTTCCAAGTCGGTCAAGAAATTTCCGTCGTTGTCCTAGAGGTCGATCACGAAAAGCGCCGGGTAAGCTTGGGCATTAAACAGTTACAGGAAAGCCCATGGCCTACTTTGGTCACCACGTTATTTATTGGCAGCACTACCCCCGCAACGGTGAAATCCATGACCGATGCCGGAATTATTGTCACCTTGTCCGACGATATTGATGCGTTTATTGCCACCAATGAACTGGATAAGACGCCAGAAAGCTACACTGCAGGTGAAGAATTAAATGTCCACGTTCTCGATCTGGATGTGGAAAAAGAAAAACTGACCCTTTCCACCCACGCCGCCGACGCAAAAGGCAAGGGGAAAGCGCGCGCCATACCAGTGGTTGCGTCCATCACTGAAGTGGAAAACAGCGGCGGATACAAAAAAGCACAAATCGTAACCTGCACCGTGACCAGCATTGATGCCAACGGCATTGAGGTCAAGATTGGCGAAAACACCTCAGGCTACATCAAAAAAGCTGATTTATCTCGTGATCGCAGTGAGCAACGCTCCGATCGTTTTGCCGTTGGTGAAAAAGTTGATGCACAAATTACCGCCACCGATGCTAAGTCTGGCCGCCTAACCCTGTCCGTTAAAGCCAGAGAAATCGCGGAAGAGAAGCAAGCGTTGAAAGAATATGGCTCCACCGATAGCGGTGCCAGCCTTGGCGATATTCTTGGTCAAGCCATGCGCCAAGCAAAGACCGCAAAAGCGGGAGCAAAAAAATAATTTTTTTTTGCTCTTGTATTCGTCATGATGCCGTTTTAATTTTTACCATCTAACTCTTTAGGAATAAGTATTTATGACCCGCTCTGAACTTGTTACTGTTCTGGCCGCCTTACATCCTGATTTTAGCCTTCGGGTGCTCGATGATGTGGTGAACACGCTTCTCGACACGATTGTGGCTAGTCTTGCGGATGGTAAGCGTGTTGAGCTGAGAGGCTTTGGCACCTTCTCTATTCGCCACCGCGATGCCCGTCAGGGGCGCAACCCGCGCAGCGGCGAAGCTGTTGCCGTGGCCGCGAAAACGGTTCCCTTCTTTAAGGCCGGCAAGCAGTTGCGCCAGAGGCTTAATGGAGAACTTGTCACCTCCGACGAGTAACCTGCAACTACCCGCGGGAGAGCTATGCTGAACGCATATGAAGAATTCTAGTTGGCTGTGCAACATCTCGCGGTGCTCATTTGCGTTTAGTACGCTGCGCGCCGCTGAATTCCCTCGCCGAACCAGAAGTCTTCATCTGCATTCAGTATACACAGTGGTTATCTCACTTGTCTCTTGCGGTGGCTTTACGCTTACAATGCCCTCATCCATCGCCTTGCGGCACGGCTTTCTCTCGGGTATATACCGCTCGTGCATCAAAACTTCCTCTCTCCATCTTGCGAGCGGTACAGCCCGCGCGGTGCCTGAGCGAAGCCCTTGCACATTCTTCATGTGCAAGGAGTATAGAACGCTTTTTAGAACGGCAACGATGGGCGGCGGTATAGTAAACGATGCACATCTCCCCCCGGGAGAGCGCGCCCAAGCGTTAGCTTGTGCAGGGGGGCAAGTGGCAGCGGTACAGCCCCCGCGGCGTTTGAGCAAAATCATTGCACACCTTGATGTGCAATGATTATAAAAAACCACCCATTTAAGGCACCCTCATGAACATCATTGGCACCCGCACCCTGTTTATGAAAGAAATACGCCGTTTTTGCAAAGTGCTCATGCAAACAGTGGCCGCTCCCGTCATTACGACACTATTATTTTTGTGTGTGTTTATTTTAGCTCTCGGGGACAACCATATCGTGGTTCCTGGCGTTGATTTTGTTCACTTCTTAGTGCCAGGGCTTATCATGATGGCGTTGGCACAAAATGCATTTGCTAATTCTTCCTCCTCGTTGATTATTGCCAAAGTCAACAACACCATTGTCGATCTCATCATGTCGCCCCTTGGACCTGGGGAAATTACCGCCGCTTATGCTGTTGGCTCGATGGTGCGGGGTGTGTTAGTGGGTGCTGCCGTGGCTCTTTCTGTCATACCGTTTGTACCGATAACGGTGCATTCGATATTATATCTTATCTACCACACGCTCAGCGGTGCTTTGTTTTTGGGATTATTAGGTATTCTTACGGGCATCTGGGCAGAAAAGTTTGATCATGTTGCCACCATCACCAATTTTATCGTTACACCACTATCGTTCTTATCCGGAACATTTTATTCGGTACAGCGGCTCCCCGAATTTTGGCAGATCGTTGCCCATCTCAACCCGTTTTTTTACATGATTGACGGGGTTCGCTATTCTCTGACCGGCTATCATGATGGTAATCTGCACGCCGGCATCTGGGTCATGCTAGCCTGTAACGGCGCGTGCTGGATACTGTGCCACCGCTGGCTAGCACGGGGGTATAAACTACAGTCATGATCCCCAAAAAATGGCTGGCGGGTGGGAGTATCATGTTGTTGATTCTCGCGCTTGTCTGGATACGTCCTTGGCACACCCCCACGTCCTCGGAACGCATAGGGCAGCAGCTAAAAAATTTTTTAAGGCATCAGGGCATCGCTCTCTCGCTGGCTTATGCTTGGACAGACGAAGAGGGAACATTATGGAACGATGTCAGTGCCATCTTGCCCACCTACCCTACCCCTAGCCAAGTCTTTGTCAGCCAGCTTCACATTGATAACGCAGGCACCGGCAGCGGCCAATCCATTCGTCTTCCCCTTACCGCCAATGACATTGGCCTTGGCAGCGTCACCGTAAAAACCTTACAGACCGATACCAACCACCGCTGGGTTAGCGTTAATGCCAGTGCCAAAAACCTATTTATCGACGAGGAAATCATCGGTAACATCCTGCTTGGCTCGCTCACCGATCGCCTGTTGACCCAGCCGCCAGAGGTACGCGCCCTGCCGGCAAGGGTTCTTAAAGCCCTGAACAGCGGTGAAACAGAAATCGAGTACCAGTACGACGAGACCACAAAAACCCTTCGCCACGCTTTGGGCCTACGCCTACCGGGTATTCTCACCGCTGGGTATGCAGTGACGGTGGTAGGGGTTACCCCTGCCCTTTTTGCCCGCTGCCATGATAGCCTCGGCAGGGCTATCCTTGCCCCCGCCAGCACCGCCCAGCGGGCACCCCATGAATGCTATCGGGCACTGCTTCAGGCAACAGGGGCTGAGCTTCGCTTCAAGCTCCGCCTTGATGATCCCCGGGGCGATCTTCTGCTCTGGTGGGCCGCCCGTACCGATAAACCCCCTGAAAAAGCTCTAAGAGACCTACAACAATCCCTAACCTCAGCCTCGTTTACCACCGATAATGATCGCCAGTCCGATGCAGCCGATACGTTTGTGTGGGAGACGTTGCGCCGCCTAGCCCTCGACATTGCGTCTGATCGCCGCCGTGACCTTGCCCTGCACATCACCACGCAAAACCTGACCACGCTGAACGATCTCGCCAACGCGCTGGAGCAGGAACATGATTTTGGTAAAATGCTTACTGTTGAGGTTCAATAATGCTTAAGACCACCATCGCCCTTATTGACTACGGTGCCGGAAATTTACGTTCCGCCGCAAAGGCTCTAGAGGCTGTTGCGCCGGAGGCCACCGTCACTATCACCGCCAACCCGGCGGACATGGGAAAAGCCACGCACATTATCCTCCCCGGTGTTGGGGCTTTTGGCGATTGCCGTCGTGGGGTGGCCAACGTCCCCGGCCTTGAAGAATCCCTGGATCAGGCCGTGCGCGTGGCAGGAAAGCCATTTTTAGGCATCTGTGTAGGCATGCAACTATTAGCCGAAGAAGGCGAAGAACATGGTATTCACCGGGGGTTTGGCTGGCTGAAAGGTTCTGTACGACCCTTGCCCGACGGCGGTGGCGCGTTCAAAATTCCGCATATGGGTTGGAACACCCTTGTTGATCTTTGCTCCCACCCGCTGCTGGAAGACATTGCCCCCGGCACTGATTTTTATTTTGTTCACAGCTATGCCCTCGATGATACCCCAGCCAGCCTAGCCTGGTGCACCTACAGCCGCCGTTTTCCGGCCATCGTCGCACAGGACAACATCGCCGGTATCCAAGCTCATCCCGAAAAAAGCAGCACCGCTGGCCTAAAATTTCTAAGAAACTTCCTACGCTGGAGACCCTGATACAGCTCTGGTTCTATTCATTACAAAAGGTAATTTATCCAGTACGGTAAAAATCTTATCGCTATCACGGTAACGAACCACCAACGCCGTTGCAAGAAGGGCAGAAGCCTGAACAAGGGCAAGGGCAATCGCCTTGCCACAGGTGACCCCAAAGCTACCACTGGTAATGATACCAACGGGATTTCCATCAGTCGTGTGCACCGTGGCACCCTCCCGAACAATTTGGCGATCTTCACGAAAAAGTGCTACCCGGCGGCGGGATGCGCCGTTAACTTTTTCCCGTTGCAATCTGGCCGCGCCAAGAAAAGAGCCTTTCTCTAGTTTATCCTTACTGACGATCCAACCGATACCGGTTTCAAACGGCGAGGTTGTCTCGTCCAGATCATGACCGTAGAGAGGCAACCCAGCCTCAAGCCTAAGACTATCCCTTGCCCCAAGCCCGGCATTGAGAATCGGGGCGGTGCCTAGCAATGCCTTCGCCACTTTTTCCGCATCAGCACCAGGAACGCTTATTTCTACCCCATCCTCACCAGTATAGCCCGATCGACTAATCCACACAGGCACCCCAGCGATAGTGCCAGAGCCACCGTGCATATACGCCAAGCTCGATACTTCAGGCCACAGGCTGGCCACCGCTTCCACGGCTTTTGGGCCTTGCACAGCAAGCAAGGCTCGATTAAACGCTGTTTCAAGGTGAACATCGCCTTCAAGATATTTGTGTAAATGCGCCACATCAACCTCGCGCCGCGCCCCATTAATAACCATCGCAAAACCATCGGCACAGCGGGTGACGATAATATCATCGACAATACCTCCGGCTTCATTAAGCAGGACACTATATCTCCCCTGCCCCACTTTTAAAGTGTCCAAGCGGCTGGGGAGCAATTTTTCCAATGCTGTTTCAGCGTCGCGGCCTTTAAAAAAAATCTGTCCCATATGGGAGACATCAAAAAGGCTTGCCGCCGTGCGGGTGTGGGTATGCTCGGCAACAATACCGGCAAACTGCACGGGCATCTCAAACCCGGCAAAAGGCACAAGACGGGCACCATGCTGACGGTGAAGATCGTACAGGGGGGTATGCAGAAGTTTACTCATAGGCCGCAACCCTATCCGCTGATCCCCAACCTGGCAAGCACCGCCGCACGCAAGAACAACGCCTGAGCAAAAGTATTTCGCACAGGCGTTACACCCTTAATTTCCTGTACGGGGGTGAGAATACCCCCCACATTAGCAAGGAAAATCTCATCCGCATCTTTAAGAGCCTTGAGCGTAAAATGACCATGCTTGACGATACCTGTCCAGACCTCAGGTACCAATGCTGCTACTGTCCCCGGAATAAAAGGCAAATCTGGCGCAGGCGCATAGAGCGTTTCCCCTTGAATCCAGAAAATATTGGCATTTGATGCTTCACACACCAACCCGTCATAGGTAAGCATCAGGGCGTTATCACACCCTTGTCCGATAGCCTCTTGCATGGCGGCAATGTAAGGTAGGGCACTCAATATCTTGCACGGCACCCGCCACGCCAACGGAACCGATGAGACAGCCAGGCGCACTGGCGTAGGCGGCAGTAAGGGAGAGGCAAAGCTGGTAATAACGCAAGAAGATACTGTGTGTTCCGGTGGTCGATACCCGACAACAGAGCCTTGGCCATTACCCCGGCGGATAATGATACGCACAAACCCTTCCATGAGCATATTTTTGGCAATCAACGCATGGCAGTGGTGTTCCAACTGGCTTATATCATAATCCAACTTGAAAAAAACCAGCCCCTTAGCAAGACGGTCAAGATGCGCATTGCTATGAATAAGTTTTCCTTTATGCACCCGAATAGTATCAAAAATACCGTCACCAAGGCGCAGGCTGCGATCATCAACAGGAACCAAGGCTTTGTTTTGATCTATCCACGTTCCGTTAAGCCATACGATGCTAGGCATGGGTACTAATGCACAAGCTCCGAAGACGTGCCTGATGTATTTTCCTCGTAAGGAACATCATCTTCTTCCAGATCATCGAGATCGTCATCCAAAGAAATAGGCGATGATGGAACATGACCTGTCACCATCATCACGGCAACAGTCCATTTTTTGAGCACCAAAGTGTTTTTGAGATCACGCTGGAGTTTCTCATACATACATTCACCGGGGATAGAATATTCGTCCTCTTCGGGGGCATCAACCCGAATGGGGTCTTCGTCATCCTCATCAATCATTTCGGCCAACAAAATACTGGCCAATCTCTGATTGGTAAAATTTATCATCGTCTTTTGAACTCCCGTTTGAGGGCTGAAATAAGGATAATAATTATGGGAATCAACCATATACCGCCAAAAACATAATGCCAACGCAAAAATATTGTCGCCGATAATCGCCCCGGTAACGGCGCATCCAACACGCCCGTCTGGTTAAGCCCTAATGTAGCGACAGTGCGGCCTAGGGGATCAAAAACCGCTGAAATTCCGGTGTTAGCGGCTCGGATGAGCGGCACTCCTTCTTCAATGGCTCGTGTCTTGGCAATGGCCAGATGCTGGTACGGGCCAGCAGATGTTCCAAACCACGCATCATTTGTCGCATGCACCATCGCTCTAATATGCTTAGAGGTCATGGGGCGTCGCATATCGCCGCTAAAGGCTGCTTCATAACAAATAACCGCGCTAACCTCCGAACCATCGGCCAACAGCATGGGCATGGTGGCAACACCAGCAAGCAAATCCCCTGGTAACGGAGCAATACGTTCAAGCTGTAAGGTCTTGCGAAACGGGATATACTCCCCGAAAGGAACGAGGTGACGCTTATCGTATAAGCCGACAATTGTCCCCGAACCGTTCAAACTGAACAAGGTATTGTAATAATCTATACCTTGGCTCGTCTGCCATTGCCGCAACGCGCCCAAGATAAGACTTGCCCCAGGCGGTAAATTATCCACCAGCGCAAGACGTAGCAAAAAATCCCTTTGTGGATCAACTGGTAATACCGCCTCTGGCAACACCACAAGCGACGGCAACGTCGTCCCATAGGGTGTGCGCAGCAACGCCAAGACAGTAGCCAAGTTATCAGCATAGGCTTCCTCATTCCATTTGAGGCGCTGAGGAATATTCGGCTGTACAATACGCACCGCCGTCAGGGGTTCTGGCTTGACAAGAGCCAAGCGCAGCCCCCCTATGGCCAAAGTTCCTAAAAGAAGTCCTACCAGCAGCAGCGCCTCCCGCCGCCGTTGTTGCCACACCAGCGCCGGCACCAGTGCTATCCAAATAACAAAAAAGTTAAGACCAAAAGCCCCCAGAACAGCGTGAGCCTGCTGCAACGGTAACAATCCATCCAAGGCATACACTGGCATTGCCCAAGGAAAACCAAACTCCAATTCAGACTGCAAAAAATCCATACCTGCCCATAAGGCAGCAAACCCCATCGCAGCCCAGCGCGGCCGGGGCGCAATAATCTTATACAAAGCGGCGGCAAAAGCTTGGAAGAGAGCCAGATACAACGGAATTCCAAGCACCGCCGGAAGAGTGAGCCAACCAAACTTATCCGCATCCACCGACAACGCATGATGAATCCACGTTAATTGCGGCAAATAAAATCCATACGAAAACAATCCTATCCACAACGCTCCTTGGCCAATATTTCGTGCCCTCTCAAGGCCAACGAAGGCCACCGCAAAAAGAAATAACGCCGGATAAAGACCCAGCGGCGGCATGGCCGCACTGGCCAGCGCGCCAAAGAAAGGAACGGCCACCCAAGATACCCATGTGGGCAACACTAATTTACGCGAGTTAATTTTAACCATTTGATTTTCCTCGGATCAGCATCCAAAATCTCCACTTCAAGCCCCTGATCAACCCGTACCACTTCACCCCTAGCCGGAACGCGCCCCAAAGTAAAAGATATATACCCTGCAACGGTGTCAATCTCATCGCGTTCAGCGGGATCCAAGGGTAGAGTGAAACCCAATTTTTGCTCTAACATTGGTAATTCTGTCCTAGCATCGACTAGGAAACGCCCCGGGGTTTCTTCAATGATGCTGGGCTTATTCTGGCCATCGGTGCTATCTTGCAGGGTGCCAACAATAGTTTCAATAACATCTTCAATAGTAATCAATCCGTCAATCCCTCCATATTCATCCACCACCAAGGCAAGATGCACATGGGTTATCCGCATCTGTACCAACAAATCAATTACCCGCATGGACGGGGCAATGAACATCGGCTTGTGCATAACCTCTTTTAAATCAAAAGGCTTGCCTTTAGTCACCTGATCGAAAAGATATTTGATATCAATAAATCCCCGAACATCGTCCAGATCATCATTAAAAACCGGAAAACGGGCGTGGTCGGCATTATGAATGGTATGCAGGATTTCATCTTTTGAAAGAGCGATATCCAGACCGATAATGTCCACTCTTGGCACCATAATATCAATGGCTTCAAGTTCCTTTAAACGACTAATATTAATGAGAAGAGCGGTTTCCGGCGATAAAGCAGCAGGCTCACCTTGAGGAGAAGATGGCGGGGCAAGTACCTCAGGCGTGACAACAAAAAAACGGCGCAACCACTCAAACATAGGGGTCTTTGTAGCCTAGGCTTTTAAGAATGTCTATTTCCTTGCTCTGCATCGTAACGGCATCGGCATCATCTTCATGATCAAAGCCCAGCAGGTGCAACGCCCCATGCACCAGCAAATGCACTGTATGGGCGGCGGGGGTTTTGCCCTGTTCAAGAGCCTCTCGCAAAACCGTCTCCAGCCCAAGAGCGATGTCACCCAAATAATCCGCTTCGTGGGCCGGAAAAGAGAGCACGTTGGTTGCCTTATCCTTACCGCGAAAACGATGATTGAGGGTTCGCATTTCCGCATCGGTGGTATAGCGCACCGTCACCTGAGCGGGCAGCCCAACAGGAGTTAAGGCATCACGGGTAAAGCTGGGCAACGCTGTCGCCACTGCTTTGCGCCACGCTGGCGCAGCGATGTGAACAGCAATATGAGAACGCGGGGGCATAAGTAGAATTCTGATCAACATGCCTTGAGAACAAAGCCATTTGCAATAAAATAAACTCGACTCTTTTCACTTTCTTTTTACGTCGTCTACGTTAAGAAGAAACACTTTGTTCCACGAAGGGATATTTTTGTATGGCCAAAATCACGGTTAAAAACCCAGTGGTTGATCTCGACGGCGATGAGATGACCCGGATTATCTGGCAACTTATCAAGGATAAACTCATCCTACCATTTTTAGACATAAGCCTGAAATATTACGATCTCGGCATGGAAAGCCGGGATGCAACCAACGATCAAATTACTGTGGATGCGGCCAAGGCCATCAAAAAATTCGGCGTGGGTATCAAATGCGCCACCATCACCCCGGATGAGGCGCGGGTGAAAGAGTTTCACCTCAAAGAAATGTGGAAGTCCCCCAATGGCACCATCCGCAATATTCTTGGCGGCACCGTGTTTCGTGAGCCGATTATCTGCCACAACGTGCCGCGCCTAGTACCAGGATGGAAACACCCTATCGCTATTGGCCGTCATGCCTTTGGTGATCAGTACCGCGCCACGGATTTTCGCGTGCCGGGCCCCGGCAAGCTCACCATTACCTTTACGCCTGAGGATAAAAGCCAGCAAACTCTACATTACCATGTTTATGATTTCCCCAGCTCTGGGGTCGCACTGGCCATGTACAACGTCGATGATTCCATTCGCGGTTTTGCAAGGGCATGCTTGAATTACGGCCTACAGCGCAAATGGCCTGTGTACCTATCCACTAAGAATACCATTCTTAAAAAATACGACGGTCGGTTCAAGGACATTTTCCAAGAGGTCTTTGAAGCGGAATTTATCCACACCTTCAAAGCCGCCGGAATTACCTATGAACACCGCCTTATTGACGACATGGTTGCCAGTGCACTGAAATGGGATGGGAATTTTGTCTGGGCTTGCAAAAACTACGACGGTGACGTGCAATCCGACAGCGTGGCGCAAGGCTTTGGATCGCTTGGGCTGATGACCTCGGTATTATTAACCCCGGATGGAAACACTATTGAGGCCGAAGCCGCCCACGGCACCGTCACCCGCCATTATAGAATGCATCAACAGGGCAAGCCCACCTCCACCAACCCCATCGCTAGCATTTTTGCCTGGACCCGGGGCTTATGGCATCGCGGCAAGCTCGACGGCACGCCAGAAGTACAGCGTTTTGCCGACACCCTCGAAAAGGTTTGTATTGATACCGTGGAAAGCGGCAAGATGACCAAGGACCTCGCGGTTCTTATTAGCTCTGATGCGCCGTACCTGACGACGGAAGAGTTTTTGAACACGCTGGAAGACAGGTTGAAAGCGGCACTGTAATGAAATGCTCGGTGTAACTCCCTCCCCCGCTTGCGGGGGGGGGATTGGGGTGGGGGTTAAAAAGCATTGTTTTTTATAATTTTAAAGGTCCCCTTCCCCACCTCCCCCCGTTGCACGGGGGCTATCCTGCTCAAACGCCGCGCGGGCTGTACCGCTCGCAAGATGGAGAGGGGAAGTTTTGATGTGCGAGCGGTATAGCTTCAAGATATTGAGGGGCTAACGACACCATGCTGCCCTTACTGTTTTTTATTGCTGCCACGTTGATTGCCGGTCTCGACACCTGCGGTCTGGTACGCCGAAAATTCATGGTGCTAGGCCTTGTCTGCATCGGCGCAAGTTTTGCCCTCATGCTCTACGCCTTTACCGCGCTGGATTTTTCCTATGCGCTGGTAGCAGGGCACAGCCATAGCGACGCACCCCTGCTCTACCGTCTTACTGGGTTATGGGGCAACCATGAGGGATCGCTGCTGCTGTGGTTACTGGTGTTATGGGTATATCGCGGGTGGTTAGCGCTGAGCACAGCTTTTCCAGATACTGTTAGCCGTGCTGGAGGTCGGGTTCTATCGGTCATTATTAGTATTTTTAGTCTATACCTCTTGGTTTTATCCTCCCCCTTTGATCGCCTAAATCCCCCGGCTTTTGAGGGGGTAGGACTCAATCCATTACTCCAAGACCCAGCGTTAGCAGCACACCCGCCATTTTTGTACGCTGGATACGTTGGCTTTGCAGCGGTGTATGCCTTATGTTTAGGCTGGTGCCTGGTTCCGACAGGCCTGAGTATCCAAGAGTTTTCGAGGTGCCTGCGCCGCTTTGTCTTGGTGCCATGGGCATTACTCACTGTGGGCATCGGGCTGGGTAGTTTTTGGGCTTATTATGAACTAGGCTGGGGCGGGTTCTGGTTTTGGGATCCCGTGGAAAACGCTTCCTTGCTGCCGTGGCTTATAGCGACAGCACTATTGCATAGTATTTTAATCACGCAAAAAAATGGTGGCTTTGGCCGCTGGAGTCTTGCTTTAGGTCTTGTCACTTTTTGCCTGTCCGTATTAGGGTTGTTCCTGGTACGATCCGGGGTTATAACTTCTGTCCATGCCTTTGCCGTCGATCCGGCTCGTGGGGTGGCGATTTTGGCGATTTTGGCCGCCGTGATCAGCGCAGCAGTGTGGGGGTTTCATCATGGCGCAGGTCGGATTCCAAAATGTGTGCCAAGGCGGACGACTCCCTACACCATCGTGTTAGGCGCCAATAATTACGGGCTAACTGCGGCCTGCGCCATTGTGTGTGTGGGAACACTGTACCCCATTGTGTGTACGGCGATAGGCTTGCCGCCTGTATCGGTGGGAGCGCCATACTATAACCGTGCCGTGGTACCTTGGCTGGTAGCGTTGGCGGGGATGATGGGGGCTGCGCCATTTCTGAGCCAGAATAAACTTGAACGCAGCGCACTGCAACACCGGGGTGAGCAGGTCGTGCTTATCAGTCTTGGGCTTCTTCTTGGGTTTATTCTTAGTGTACCGAAGATTAGTTGGGGAAGTGCCGCGCTGTTGTTTATTGCTCTGTTACCTATTTCAGCATCCATCCTGCACCTTGGAATTACACCAGCATTATACCGCCGCTGGGGGATGGCGATGGCGCATCTAGGGGTAGGAATTATGATGATTGGGATTGTAGCGGCAAGCCTGTGGCAGGTACAAAAAACCGCCGCCATGCACCCAGGTCAAACCGTAACCGTAGCAGAAAACCAAATCACCTTACTGGGCGTGGAGTCGGTGCAGATTCCCGCTTACACCGCCCGAAGAGCCACTTTTCTCGTCAAAAAAGACGATGCTACCAGTCGGCATTATGCTGAACAGCGCGCCTATACCCAAAAAAACAGCATGCTCACCAGTGAAATCGGTCTCAAAGTCCGCCTTGACGGTGATATTTATATCGCCCTAGGCGATTCTCTCCCTGGCGGCGGTTGGGGCGTTCAGGTGACCTACAACCCCTTACAGGCATGGGTATGGGTAGGGGTTTTAATGATAGCCCTAGGCGGAGGAATAGCAGCGATGCGACAAAATATCGGGCGACAAAATATCGTTGACACATGAGGCCACCTCTATACTCCTTGCACATGAAGAATGTGCAAGGAGTATAGGTAGCAGCTTATGCTGAGAAAACTTTTTTTCTTTTTTTCCCTGATGTTTACCGTTTCTGCCCAGGCTTTGCCGCCGAGCACTGGCTTTGCCGATACCGTCGAGGGCGTCCTTCCCGCTGTAGTAAACATTTCCACTACTCAAACAGTGCGCCAGGCACCTCGCTTTCGGCCTCAGGATTTACCACAATTTCCCCCCGGCTCACCCTTTGAAGAATTCTTCCGACAGTATTTTGAAGGCATGGAGAATGCTGCCCCGCGCAAGGCAACCTCGTTGGGATCGGGTTTTATTATCGATACCGACGGGATTATTGTCACCAACAACCATGTTATTGATGGCGCGGATGAGATAACGGTGATTTTTGCCAACAAAAATGAATATAAAGCCGAATTGATTGGAAGAGATGAGCGGACCGATGTCGCCTTGCTTCGGATCAAGGCGAAGGAAAAACTGACGGCCTTACGTTGGGGAAATTCGGACAAAGCACGGGTAGGAGATTGGGTATTGGCAATCGGCAACCCATTTGGCCTTGGCGGCACGGTAACCCAAGGGATTATTTCAGCACGGGCAAGGGATATTAATGCCGGCCCCTATGATGATTTTATTCAAGTAGACGCGGCGATAAACCGGGGGAATTCCGGCGGGCCACTGCTCAACATCAATGGTGAAGTCATTGGTATTACCACAGCAATCTATTCCCCTACAGGCGCAAGTGTCGGAATTGGCTTTGCCTCTCCATCCAATCATACACAAAAGGTAGTGGAACAACTTCTAAGCCAAGGCAAGGTTCGCCGTGGATGGCTCGGCGTTAAGATTCAGCCGATGACCGAAGAAATTGCCGAAGGCCTGGGTCTGAAGCAGCCCGTCGGGGCGCTGATTGCTGAACCTTCGCCCAATAGCCCGGCGGCCAAGGCCGGCCTTCAGGCCGGTGATGTTATTCTTAGCTTTAATGGTATAGACATTAACGAGACCCGTACCCTTCCTCGCCTAGTAGCCCAAACCCCCATTGGCAAAAAAGTTCCCCTGATTATCTGGCGCGACAACGAACGTCGTTCCACAAGTGCAACGATCGGCGAACTACACGATGATACTGCCCCCCCGCCTGTTAACAAAAAAAGCAGTAACGGTAACAGCAATACTGTCCTTGGCCTGCGTCTTGGGGTGATCGATGCCCAAGCTCGGCAACGCCTCAAGTTGGATGATAGCGTCAACGGAGCTTTGATTGTCGCGGTGGCTCAAGATTCGGATGCAGCAGCAAAGGGCATACGACCAGGCTACGTCATTGTCGCGGCGGGGGGTGCCCCCGTCACCAACCCGCAGCAGTTTACCGAAGCCCTCGATAGCATCAGGGAGGAAGGCCGCAAAAGCATCCTCCTGCGTCTTGTCGCCCCGGGGGGAGAGCGGTTGTTTGTAGCGATAAAAACGAGTGACGGAGAATGAGCTGCACAGCTTGCGAGCGGTACAGCCCGCACGGCGTTTGAGCGAAGAATTTTGCAATTAATTGATTGCAAAATGGTATTATTTTATCTACTATTTGATTGCAAGATGGTATTAGAAAAGAGATAATCACTATATATTACTCAATAGACTGTAAATTAGTATAAGGCCATCGGCCTTACGCCTCCCCCGCAAGCGGGGGCTGCACCGTGCCTTTCAACGGGCTTATAACACTTGTGTGCATAGTGTAGCCTATCACCGTCTCCCCCTTAACCTCCCCAAGGCGCACCCGCACCACCGTCCCGGACGCCAGCGTCGGCCCCGTCACCGTGACGGGGATAAACTGCGGCGTGTGGCCGGTGTTGCCCTGTTCAATAAGCACCTCAACAAAGCACCCCACCTGATCTTTGAAAAAATCCTGTTGCCGCAAGGCCGCCGCTGCCCGAAGGCGGCTCGCCCGTTCCCGGCGCACGTCGCCCTGCACCTGGGGCATTTTCGCGGCGGGGGTTCCCGTACGGGCGGAGAAGGGGAAGATGTGGGCGTAAAGGACGGCGCACTCGTCCAGCAACGCCGCACTGTCGGCGAACTGTTCTTCCGTTTCTGTAGGAAAGCCGGCGATAATATCCGCGCCAAACACCACGTCGGGGCGCAGTGCCCTAGCTTTCTGGCAAAAAGCTATTGCCTGAGCGCGGCTGTGCCGCCGTTTCATGCGCTTTAAGATTAAGTCGTTGCCCGCCTGCAAACTCAAATGCAAATGCGGCATCAGGCGCGGCTCATTCGCCAGCACGTCCCAAAAATCGGCATCATCTTCCAGTTCTGCCACATCAAGGGAGGACAGGCGCAGGCGCATCATGTCCGGCAGAAAGCGAAACAACCGCTTCAGCAGGCTACCGAGGCGCGGCGTGCCGGGCAGGTCACTGCCGTACCCAGTAATGTCCACCCCGGTGAGGACGACTTCCTTGGTGCCTGTCTCGATGAGTGTTTTGATTTGATTGATGATATGCCCCGCCGGGACGCTGCGGTTATTGCCCCGGCCAAAGGGGATGATGCAAAAGGTGCAGCGGTGGTCACAGCCCTGCTGGATTTCCACAAACGCCCGGGCGTGGCTGGTAAAGGAGGAGACGAGGTGCCCGGCGGTCTCCCGCACCTGCATGATGTCGCCGACGACGATGCTGCCGCCGTCGGGGCGGTAATGGGCGGGATCAAGCTTCTCATTATTGCCAAGAACTTTAACTACCCCCGGCAGGGCGGCAAACTCCTGAGGGCGAAGCTGGGCGGCGCAGCCACTGACGACAATAGGGCGGCCGGGGTTTTCCCGTGCGGCTTTGCGGATGGCTTGGCGGGCTTGGCGTTCGGCCTCATTGGTAACGGCGCAGGTGTTGACCAGCAAGGCATCGGTCATCCCCGCCGCCCCGGCGGCCTGGCGCATGACCTCGGTCTCATAGATGTTGAGGCGACAGCCGAAGCTGAGGGTTTCTAGCGCGGGGTGGGTTTCAGGCACAGGCCTTTATGACGGAAAGCGCAGGAAACTGCAATTCGGGAATGGTGCCCCCGATGAAAGAGGCACCACTACCACCGCAAGATTATGCGGCTTCTAAGGTATCCCCGCCGGTAGGACGGTTGCAAGCGCACAGCTCATCGGTTTGCAGGGCGTCGAGCACGCGCAGGACTTCCGTAGGATTGCGACCTACTTTCAGGTCGTTAACGCTGCTGAAGCGAATCACACCTTCGGGATCGACAATGAACGTGGCGCGCAGGGCAACGCCGGCTTCGTGGTGCAGGATGCCAAGGGCGCGGCACAGCTCATGCTTGATGTCTGAAAGCCATGGAAACTTCATGTTGTTCAGGTCTTTGTGGTGAATCTGCCAGTTCAGGTGCACGAAATCGGAGTCAGTACTGCCGCCGATGAGAAGGGTGTCGCGATCGGAGAACTCTTTATTCAGTTTATTAAATTCAGCAATTTCCGTTGGGCACACAAAGGTAAAATCCTTCGGCCAGAAAAACACCACAGCCCACTTGCCGTTCATTTCTTTGTTGCTGAAGGGGCGAAAGGCCTTGTCCGGGTTGGTGCCTTGAACGGCGGTTACGTTATAATTGGGGAATTTGTATCCGACGGTGAGGTTAAGCTGT
>JBKDWF010000001.1:0-11424 GCA_046338525.1 Holosporales bacterium | reverse complement strand
ATTACACAAATAAAGAAGAATAATTTATTCTGAACCTGCAATACAAACCGCTTTCTACAAAAACGCCTCTTGCAGTTTCGCCACCAAATCCAGCTTCTCCCACGAAAACGCGCCGTTTTCCTGAGGAGCCCGGCCAAAGTGACCGTAAGAAGCCGCCACTTGGTAAATAGGCCGGTTGAGCTGGAGGTGCTGACGGATACCCTTGGGGGTCAAGTCCATGAACCGGCGCAGGGCGCTGGCCACATGGGCCTCATCAACCTTGGAAGTATCGTGGAAATTGAGGTACACGGACAACTGCTCCGCCACGCCGATGGCGTAGGAAAGCTGCAACGTGCAGCGCTCTGCCACCCCGGCGGCGACAATATTTTTTGCCAAATACCGCGCCGCGTAGGCCGCCGAGCGATCCACTTTCGTGGGATCCTTCCCGGAAAACGCGCCGCCGCCGTGGGGGGCCGCGCCGCCGTAAGTATCGACAATAATCTTCCGCCCGGTCAGCCCGGCATCGCCGTCTGGTCCGCCGATGACAAACCGCCCTGTCGGGTTGATGTACAATTTTTCCTCAGGGCAGAGCCACCCCTTGGGCATTACCTGCCCCACGTAATGACGGACAATCTCGTGGACCTCTTTTGCGCTTAACGCTTCGTCATGCTGGTGCGAGACAACGATAGAGGTTGTCCGCACGGGCTTCTCATTTTCATAGAGCAGACTCACCTGGCTTTTCGCATCAGGGCCAAGACCTTTAATGGCACCGCTGTGCCGGGCTTCGGACAACGCCCGAAGAATTTGGTGCGCGTAATAAATCGGTGCCGGCATATAATCCGGGGTTTCCTTACAGGCGTACCCGAACATGATCCCCTGATCGCCAGCACCTTCCGCTTTATCATTTGTTTCATCGACACCTACGGCGATATCTTGAGACTGCTCATGAAGATAATTCTCTACAACAAGGTTTTTCCAATGAAAACCACGTTGCTCATAACCTATTTTCTTCACCGTCTGGCGCACCACCTGCTCAATAACATCAGGAGTAATAGCGTCCGGCCCACGCACTTCACCTGCCAACACTACCCGCCCTGTTGTAGCAAGCGTTTCGCACGCCACCCGCGCCTGAGGATCCGCCGCCAAAAAGGTATCTAGCACCGCATCAGAAATCTGATCGCATATTTTATCTGGATGACCCTCAGAAACAGATTCACTTGTAAAAACAAAAGAAGACATAAAAAAAACCTCATGTTAAAGCTTAACGTTAAATTAATGACGGAAATGCCTGATTCCAGTAAAAATCATTGCCGCACCTGCGTCATCAGCCGCAGCAATAACCTCATTATCCCGAATCGAACCGCCGGGCTGAATTACCGCTCGCGCCCCCGCTTCCATCGCCACCAGCAACCCATCAGCAAAAGGAAAGAATGCATCCGAGGCCACCACGGAACCTTCCAGCGACAACCCGGCATCCTCTGCCTTACGAGCAGCAATTCGAGCAGCATCGACCCGACTCATTTGCCCGGCTCCAATAGCCAAGGTCGCACCATCTTTGACATAAATAATAGCATTAGACTTCACGTGCTTGGCCACAGTGAAAGCAAAAAGCAAATCGGCTTCTTCACTGGGCGAAGGCGCTCGTTGCGTCACGCAGCGCGGGGCCGCCTCACCCAGCACTTGCTGATCTGCCGTTTGCAGCAAAAACCCGCCGCTAATCCCCCGCACCGTCCACGCCCCGACAGGCACAACCCCTGCCCCGCTCATGTCCAAAAGCCGCAGGTTTTTCTTCGCCGCAAACACCGCCAACGCATCTTCAGTAAAACCGGGTGCTAAAACAACTTCAGAAAATACGTCCGCAATCAACCGCGCCGCAGCCTCGTCCACCAAACGATTAACCGCGACGATGCCGCCAAAGGCCGACACCGGATCACAGCGCAGTGCCGCCTGATACGCCGCCACAACATCCTCACCTACCGCGGCGCCGCAGGGGTTCGCGTGCTTGATAATCGCCACCGCCGGATGAGTAAACTCATTCACCAACTGCCAGGCCGCATCGGCATCATTGATATTATTATAGCTAAGCTCCTTACCTTGCACCTGCCGTGCAGCCGCTAGGCCGTATGGCGGCAAGCTGGCATCGGCGTAAAAAGCGCCGCGCTGGTGCGGGTTTTCCCCGTAACGCAAAGGCTGCACACGCTGCAGAGGCAGGCTGACCGCCTCCGGGAACGCTACCCCCTGCTGCTGGGAAAACGCCGCCGCAATTACGGCATCGTACTGAGCTGTATGGGCAAAAGCTTTAGCCGCCCCGGCAAGACGCAACCCTGAAGGCACCCCGCCATGAACCTGCACCGCTGCCAACACTTCCGAATAATCCGCTGGATCGCTCACCACCGTAACATAAGAATGATTCTTGCCCGCCGCTCTTAGCAAAGCCACGCCCCCAATATCAATTTCTTCCACGCATTCATCCCAACCAGCACCGCTATGGCGCGTCTTGGCAAACGGGTACAGATTTACTACCACCAAGTCTATAGTGCCAATATGATGCACCGCCAATGCCCCAAGGTGCTGCGGCGTGCGCTTTGCTAGAATACCCCCGTGAATATGCGGATGCAGGGTCTTGACCCGGCCGCCAAGAATCTCGGGAAAATTCGTTGCCTCGCTCACGTCCCGCACAGGCAGGCCAGCCTCCCGCAACGCCGCCGCCGTCCCGCCAGTGGATAGCAGCTCAATCCCCCGCTCCGCCAGCCCTTTGGCAAAAGGAAGCAAGCCCGTCTTGTCCGATACCGACAACAACGCGCGGCGCACAGGGTAAAAATCCATCATGAAGGGCTTGTAAAGGGTGTTCACAATGAGCGCAAGGCTATCCTTACAACAACGCCTGCAACCCCTTGCGGTAATCAGGGTATTGCCACGCCCCATCGGGCAGCAAGGCCTTGATACGAGTATTACGGACCCGTTTACACTCCGCGTAAAAACTTCGCGTCATGGGTGATAAAGTATGGGCAACCTTCTCAACATCCAGCAACGGCGGCGGCATAACACCGAGCAGCTCTGCAGCGTAGGCCACCACCTCATGACCCGGGCACGGCATATCGTCGGCGACATTATAAATGGCATCATTTCCATATAATCTAGCGACTTCCACCGCCCGCACAATATCCTGCACATGAATTCTGGAAAACACCTGACCCGGCTTCGCTAGGCGATGCGCCACACCCTGACGCACATCTTCAATGGCATTGCGCCCAGAGCCATAAATACCCGCCAAGCGAAATACCTGTACTTTTATACCCGTCTGCGCGCCAAATTGGAGCCACGCTTTTTCGGCTTCAACCCGGGCTAACCCCCGTTCACTCTGCGTGCGGCAGAGGCTATCTTCATCGACCCAAGCACCACCGTAATCCCCATACACCCCCGTTGTTGACAAATACCCCACCCATTGCAGGACTGGCAACGCCAATAAATCATTGTGATGTAACCGCAATACCGGATCGCCAACTGCGCTAGGGGGAATAGATACCAAGATATGGCTGACCCTAGAAAACAACCGCCGAAAGTTCGCAATAGGCTTCTGCCCGTCAAAACCAACGGGCACGATCCCCAGCGGCACCTCCCCCCGACGGCTAGTGCCATAAATAGAGGCAAACCCGACCTTCTTATTCCACTGCTCGGCAAAAAATCCTGCCGTATATCCAGCACCAAGAAGAAGCGCGTCATGCACCATCGTACGGTGACGATCTCATGCACTTTCGTCAAGCGGTTACGACAGCTCCGTCCTGACTCACCGGAAGACGAAGCGGATAGTCCGGGTTACTAAGAACAACCTGCTGAGCCGTACGACTACCAATATTTACCACTACGGGAGCACGGGCGTTAACGGTCATTTGCACCGCACCATCAGTTTTCTTATCGAGTGTCACCATATGCAACAATAACAACTGATCCCACGCAACACCCTGATATACACAAATATCTTCCACATCTTTTTTATACAAAACAGAAGTTTTTGCATCTGTGGTCATCACTATAAAAGATAACTCAACCTCCTCAATAGATTGCAGCAATCGGAACGGACTATCGGCTTTTGTGCTAGGAATAACCAACAACGCAAAATCACGATACGTTTCAAACCCCAACATTCCAACAGAAAAGCTAATCACCTGATGCTGCGGTACTGAAAAAGTACCAAAACGATTCTCAATAATAATATCCTGCTCTTCTCGCAAATGTGATTCTTCAACCTGAGTATTAAATAATGACTGATTAGATTCTTCGAGTACTGTGGCAGCATGGAGGGCGAGGGTCATAAAAAGCTCCTTAAAGGGTTGCTCTTTATTAATTCAAGTATTGTGCCAAGCTCAGATTACTGAATCTACCAATATAAGTGAACTGCGCCTGCAAGTTTGTCTGCTCTAATTGTAATCTAGTTGTCACATCTAGAAAATCCGTATCTACAAGACTACCAATGGTATCTTGTAGAACTAAATTATTTGCATTGTGCTGATCACCAACATCTTCCGTCGATTTTAACCGAATACCATTAGCGGCTACCAGATCACGCATCCCGTCAATAGCATTAGTGACCAAATCAATAGCCTGGCCAATCGCCACATCATTAGTGGGAGCATTTTTAACCAACCGCAAGCCGCGGATGTATTGCTCAAACGCCGGGCTATCTGCATTAATGCCATAATCGAGGCGAAAATTTTTATCTATCTGGGCAAAAAGCACCTGGTTATCGCCTTGATAATACGCTGCATCAACAACAGTCGCCGATGGTAACGTCGTAAAAAGACTCAAATCCACAGGAGGAGCATCCGTACGACTCCCCCCAAAGAGATACTCACCAGCACTAGTAGCATTTAAAGTGCTTGCTGCCTGCTGCAGCCTCTGGTTAGCATTATTAAATAATCCTGCGGACAGCGCATTGCCACCATTTCTGGCAGAAATCAAATCTGCCTTGAAGGCAATTGCCGCATCAAGCAGACTACTCATCTGTGTATCCATCTGAGTCAGTTTACTGCCCACTTGCGTGTTCACCGCTTCAAATTTGACCGTACGGGTAGATTCACTTTGCAAAGATACTAGGCGACCGGACACACCAGCCAAGCCGCCATAAAATTCAGATTTTTTACCGCTGGCAAGCTGATCCTGAAGCCCTGCCAGCCGTGCCGTGCTTTGCTGCATAAACGTATTCGTGCGCTGAAACCTATCGAAAGTGCCAACCCGGCTAATCATGATCTACCTCATGCAAAAATCTGTTCTAGGGCATCAAGCATCTGGTTCGTTACCTTAATGGCCTGACCAGCCGCATTATAGGCATTCTGAAAAACGGTAAGATTGAGCATTTCTTCCTGTACGTCCACAGAAGAAACACTAGAAAACTGATTCTTAACCGTATCATTGAGGCCTTTTACCGTTTTAAAGGTATCATCAGCGTTACTAATCTTTTGGGCATTATTCGATAGAAATAAAGCACTATAATCAAGTAATGTTCCTTGGATTTCGGAAAGCCCTTCCGACGCACCAATTGTCGTTTTTTGCGTGAAACTTCTCGCCAATAAATTAGCAAGCCGGGCATCCCCTGCGGTAATGGCCGATGGCGGGTTCGTCACAGACAAGGGCGGCGTAAAAATGGCATCGGTCAATTGACCTCGCGCCAGAAGTTTTGGTTGCGTCACCAATGTCGATCGCACATCCATAATCGCCGAAAGATGCCGCGGGTCCTTAAAATCAAAATAACTGATAAAGTTTTTACCGCTAGCAGTCTCTGTAGCGGGGGGACTTAACAACGTAACCGTTACAGCTGCCTGATGGCTATTATCTTTAAGCAATAATTTCCCACTAGAGGTAATACTTGCCGTCACGCCAATGGCCGCAGCGTTAATTTTAGTAACAATATCCCCAACCGTCGCCACCGCCGGTGCCGCCGCCAAATCCAAATCAAAACTACTAATAACGGCCCCACTGGGCTGGGTAAGATTAATGCGCACAAGACCTGTACCCACAAACGGCGTGTTGCTACTAATACTAGTATTACTCACCAATAATGGTGGATTAACTTGGTTTAATGCACTGTCAAAAAGATCATTTAGGCCAAAATAATGCGAAACGCCCAAGTTTTTTCCCGTCATGCTTTCCGTGGGTGCTGGCAACCCTGTAACACTGCCCACCGCAATACTGCTGCCCGCATTAGCCGTCAGCGTCAGGCGACCATTGGTGATACTCGCCGTTGCTAGAGTGTTAAAGGGCACCAAGGCACCACCAATCACCGTAGTCGTCGTCGGCGCATTCATTGTGTCCACCAACCCTTGTACCGTTTGCGGCACAACGGTGTTCAAATCCAGATCGATATAGTCTTTGAGAATTCCCGTAGGTGTTGTCACCGCAATACGCAATGTTCCGGTAGCAATAAAAGGATCTGAACCATTAACTTGCTGGGTGCCTGTAAGGGTTTGCGGCGGCGGGTAAGCCGTTCCGGTATTATGCAGCGCGTTCAACGTATCATTTAACACCTTTACTAAAGTATTGAGTTGATCGCTTATTGCCGGCAATTGATTGTCTCGCAAATCAACAAGACCTTTTAATTCCCCATTTCTCAAGGTACTTGTTAAATCTGTAGGAATGCTGGAAGCGGGAATAGTAATGCCTGAAAATCCCCCCAGATCATACCGGGTTGTCGCATCCACGGTGCTGGTCGGAGTATAGGCTAAACGTCGCACTTCTTGATCAAAAAGCATATACCCAGACTTGGTATACACAGCGATACCGTTCCTATCGCGGGGCATAATTACAATATCAAGTTTCTTGGCAACAGTCTCTATCTCAATATCCCGCTGATCTTCCAGATCGCCACTCGGCTTACCATCGGCGGTTGCCGCAAGAATTTTTTTATTAAGCAGACTAATTTTATCCAAAGCTGCATTTAATTCATCAACACTCGCGTCAAGACGAGCATCCGCATCCTTGCGCAACTCCTGTAGTGATGTCTCAGCACTATTAATCTGACGCAATACCGCCTGGGCTGTCATGATAAAGTTCGTGTTGTGTGTTGCATCATTAGGCTGAAGCGCAACCGACTGCAGCAATGTCGATAACTTAGTCAACTGCGCCGTGAGATCAGAATTCGCGGTAGTGTTGCCAAACAACGTATCTGCACGTTGCAAGATATCATTAACAGCCTGAGCCGATCCTAAATCACTTAAACTGCCACGTAATTGCTTTTGCAACGCCGCATCAATCGTGCGGGTAATATTAGCAATAGCAACCTCACCCCCTTGCCAAGGATTCAGAACCTGAGAAATTTGATTGGCCGTTTTTTTTGTATAACCTGGGGTGTTTGCATTGGTGATATTACTCGATGTTACATCGATTCCCTTTTGGGCGACGCTAATCCCACTAAACGCTTTCCAGAGGGAATTCGTTAACATAGCTTATAAATTCTGGTCGAATAATGCCGCCGCCCGTGCCGTACCAGTCTGGTACAATACAGCGGTGCCTTCGCCTTCGGCAGTATAGGACTGATGTATATCACGTTCATAGAGCACTGCTTCCCGCAATGCCTGCACCACAAACGTCCGCGCATCCCTAGCAATCGCCAATGCACGGCGGTTTTCCGCGACAATGTTCTGAAAATATCTAAGTATCTCTGATAATTGCGCCTTTATCTCCGGGGTTAGCGCATGCAATGCCTCTGTATCCTCTTGCAACAACGCAACATGCCTAGCATACCCATCAAGCAAGGCATTTTTTTCATTTTGTAACGGCAGGATAGATGCAACATTCTGGCGGGCAAGATATGAGTTTTCCTCGGAAAAAAGGCTTATCAATCGTTTCGTAATGGCCACAAGCTCGCTCACCTGTGTCTCAGCGGTATCGTGCATTTCATTTCGTGTGGCGACAACAGGCATATCAAACCTCCATAGTGCGAAGAAGATTCTCCTTCACAGGTGCTGCAAGACCGATGCCACCTTGATCAGAAAACAACTTCCCATATTCTTGTAACAGGAAACTCCGAAAATGCGCCTCTGCATGCCCGCCACCAAAAAGAGCGTCGGGCTGTATGCCCTCAAACATCGGCTGTAAAAGTTGCCCAATAGTAAGAGCCTCAAATTCCTTTGCCTTTTGTTCGGCCTTGCGGACAACATCAGAGCTGAGGGCTTTTTTATCGGAATCTTTTTGACTTTTAGGCAGCGGCGGTGTGGCATCCATTAAGGCCGCAAATGCACTTCGTGCCGATGTTTTACGAGTAGCAGTAGGCTCAGGCCTAGCCACCGCCGCCGCAAGCTGCTTTTCAAAACCGGCCAGCTCATTGGGAGAAAAAGACGTTTTCATAGCTACATCACCTCAATATCGGCTTGCAGTGCACCGGACGCTTTGATGCTTTGTAAAATAGAAATGAGATCCCGAGGGCTAATGCCCAGCGCGTTCAGTCCAGAAACAAGGTCTTGCAACGAGACCCCTTCGTTAAGAACGCCCAGCTTGTTGCCTTCCTCATTTACCTGAATATCTGTACGATTAAGCACAACCGTCTCACCAGCAGCATCACCCAAAAACCCGCCATTAGGCTGAGAAGCAATAGGGGTTTCGGTAATCTTGATGGTAAGATTGCCCTGAGCGATAGCCACCGTGCTCACCCGAACATTCTGGCCAATCACCACCACGCCAGTTTGTTCATCCAAAACAACCTTTGCGCTATTGTCCGGCTGTACAGGAAGTTGCTCAATCTTTGTCATTAACCCGGCAACATCCCCCACAAAAACAGGGGGTATAAGAACTTCAACGGTCTGTGGATCAAGCGACTGAGCCACTTGACTGCCAAGATTCTGATTAATCGCCGAGGCCATCCGGCGCGCCGTGGTAAAATCGGCGTTGCGAAGATTGAGTATCACTTTATCTAAGCTTGACAACTGAAAACCAAGCTCTTTTTCAACAATAGCGCCATTGGCAATCCGGCCACTGGTGGGCACACCTTTGGTAATATTTGCCGCCGCACCACCCGCAGAAAAACCACCAACCGCAATGTTTCCTTGCGCTACGGCATATACTTCACCGTCCGCTCCAAGTAACGGCGTGACAATAAGGGTACCCCCTAAAAGACTCTTGGCATCACCGATGGCCGACACATTAATATCAATGCGGCTTCCCTGTCGAGCAAAAGCGGGCAGCGTCGCTGTAACCATCACCGCCGCCGTGTTGTTGGTGGACAAATTCGCCTGGCGGGCATTCACCCCCAGGCGCTCCAGCATCCCGACAATACTTTCTTTGGTAAAAACGGCTTTATTCAAAGAATCCCCGGTGCTGTTCAGACCAACCACTAATCCATAGCCGACCAGCATATTATCCCGGACGCCCTGAAAATCGGAAATATCCTTGATTCTGGTCACGGCTTGAGCCGGCACGACCAAGGAGCATATAAGCAACAAGGATAAAAATACACGCATCGGCACAAGGGATGCGAGAAGCGTGCCAACCGTTGATTCTTTTGGGCACCTACAGCCCGGGCGCTTGAGCGAAACCCTTGCCCATTCTTCATGTGCAAGGAGTATAGCATTTGAAAAACGAGCTTGTTATTTTTCGAAAAATTGATAACCATTGCACAAGCAAGGGTTATCAGGTGAAAGATTATCTATCTGTTACAGAAGCAGCTTTTGAGCTTAAGTTGTCTATTGATACCATCAGAAGATGGGAAAAAAAGGGGCTTATTAAAGCGGCAAGAGATAAAAATAATCGCAGGATATTCGACAAAACTGAACTTCAAAAAGCTTGCGATAAATATGTTAGCGGCGGCGATTCTCACCCATATCAAATATTGAAATCTAAGAAGGTTCATGATGTGAAGTGTATCGAGTTGTTCGCTGGGGCAGGCGGTCTTGCCCTGGGGCTTAAAAATGCCGGCATTAAAAGTGAAATGCTCATTGAAATTGATAAAGATGCCGCTGCAACCTTGAAACATAATCTTCCCGGATGGAATGTTGTTTGTGATGATGCAAGAAACATAGATTATACAGATATTAATGCTGATGTTGTTTCTGGCGGATTTCCCTGTCAGGCTTTTAGTTATGCGGGTTCTAAGCTGGGTTTTGAAGACGCGCGTGGCACACTCTTTTTTGAGCTTTTAAGATGCGTAAAAGAAGTGCGCCCCAAAATTGTTCTTGGTGAAAATGTCCGGGGGTTGCTGCGTCACGAAAATGGCCGAACCCTCTCAACCATGGTGTCCCTGCTAGAAGAACAAGGATATAGAGTTACTTATAAAGTAGCTAGGGCGCAGTATTTAGATGTTCCGCAAAAAAGAGAGCGTTTAATAATCTGGGGCATACGCAATGATCTAGATTACGACTTCTTTTTTCCAAAAGAGCGTGATTACACAATCTCAATAAGAGAGGCTCTTAAAAATATACCCGATTCACTAGGTCAAAAATATCCTGCGCGAAAAGCAGAGATAATGAAGTTAATTCCACCAGGTGGGTACTGGCGCGATTTGCCTCTTGAGCTACAAAAAGAATACATGAGAGCCAGCTTTTTTATGGGTGGGGGTAAAACCGGCATGGCAAGAAGACTAGCTTGGGATGAACCCTCACTTACATTAACTTGTGCACCAGCGCAAAAACAAACAGAACGATGCCACCCCGGAGAAACTAGGCCGCTAAATGTGAGAGAATACGCAAGAATTCAAACTTTTCCAGATACATGGGATTTTTGCGGAAAAATGACATCACAATATAAACAAATTGGCAACGCCGTCCCTGTTAATCTTGGGTATTATCTTGGCAAATGTATTCTGAACATGATGCGATTAGAAAATACACCCAACGAAGTAGAAAAATTTGATGGCTTTAGAGGGCATTACGGCAATGAATTACCGCTTTTTGCACAAGCTAGTTAATCACGTAAAAACCTTTTCAAAAAGTACAGAAAATAAATCTTCATTTTCCGGCTTAATACTACCGTCATTGAGCGCTCTTCGGATCATTTCAGGCAATCCTTTATATAACTGGTATAGGGCATCCTCTGCGCCCGTAACAATTTTATAAAATGACCTTCCATCAATCAGTCTGATATCATCACGAGCAATCATCCGTTCACCGCTTTTAGTGTTGTCTGACGGTACAAAAGGCTTATCATACAAAGTCTTTATACCATGTCCTGAGGGAATAATCTCAACATAGTAGCCAATAAATTCTTTATGGTCGGGCTGGTCTAATGTCGCCTTAATATCTCTGTAAATTTGAATCTTATGGCTACCTTTTGTCGTGTTATATTTATTCTTAATCTCTGCAATGATCTGGCGCTTATTATTTTAGGACTTACGCGTTAAGCGAAGCGGATAGTGGGTGATTTCAACTGTTTTCGCATATATTCACCGAGCAATTCGCTTTTTAGGCGATAAGCAGTGGTTTTGCACTGCACGGCGAGGCGTTTAAGACATACGAGGACAAT
>JBKDWF010000019.1:0-5536 GCA_046338525.1 Holosporales bacterium | reverse complement strand
ATTGTTTGCGTGTTCGATGGTTATAACGGATCGCAGGTTGCAGAAGCGGCCAAAGATGCTGCGACAGAAATTATCCACCTAATCGAATTCAAACACGGCCAGACAGAACAAAAAGCAGACCCATCTTTTTTTGATAAGTATATCCTTGATCCAAACCCATCCCCTATGGCGCTTGCAGGTGCGCTTGACACCAAACTAACGGAATATGACGACGTTGATGCTACAACAGACTTAGTCACAGCATCGTTCTACAAAAACGGCATGAAACCTATCTTAAATAAATTTATGTGCGGGGAGATAACCGATAAAGAATTTACTGAAAAGATATGTAATACATATTATCAATTTGCGGCGTATAAAGGAACAGCAGAAAAAAATACAAAATAACTAATCACCCAATCACATACGCCACCGCCCCCGCCGACTCCAGCCCCAAAGTATACGTCTCCTCCCGGTCATAATCGCCGCCGCGTTCATAGCTGGTGATGAGGAACAGCCCCGTGATGCGATCCCCGTTGCCGAAGGCCAACTGGCAATTGAGTGTCGTGCCGGCAAAGGCGGCGGCGCGGACGATTTCTTCGGAGGCGGAATCCTCAAATACCCCGGAAGCCGATAGGGATAAACTGCGCACCCCAGCCCCGGCCAACAGGGTGCGCCAATCGCCGGTGCCCTTGTTGCTGGCATCCAGGGGGCGGTTGTTGACGGTGAGGCTGTTGCTGCGCAGGCCGCCGACGGTGACGTAGGCATTGCCGTTCCAGACATTGAGTAAAAAATCACGACCTTTTTGTGCGGGCATGGGAAACTCCTGATAAAAATGGGGTTGAACGAGGACGAGATAAGCGGGTTGCAACATTCATGGGGTGTTTAATCCTGAAACGCCCTCCCCCGCTGCGCGGGAGAGGGGCTGCACCGAGGGATGCACCGAGGGATTGTCAAAGACTCCTCTAACTGCCAAGAAAACAAGAATCCCCCTCCCGCGTAGCGGGGGAGGGGGAGGGGGCAATAGGCAGCGGTTCACCGTTTTAAGAGACTTGTGTGGTAAGCTAGTCTACAGTGAACACAGCAGCTAACAAATACGGATGCCCTAAGCAATCTTTTCGCTCAAACGCCGCGCGGGCTTGCCGCTTGGCGTAAATTTTTTCTACATATTGAACGCAAAGCGGTATTAAACGTCCATATCCTTCTGTTCCGCTTCGTACAATTGCAACGGCACCGACGGCATCACCGTGGAAATCGCGTGCTTGTACACCAATTGGGCAAAACCATCCCGGCGAAGCAGCACAGAGAAATTATCAAACCACGTCACATTACCTTGAAGCTTAACCCCATTGACCAAAAAAATCGTCACGGGTGCCTTGGACTTACGAACGGAATTCAAAAAAATGTCTTGAAGGTTATTTTTGTCCACGAGAGTGCCCTTTTTCTAGCGTTTGTTTTTGCAAGCGGAAGCCTTTTAACAAACTTCTGGTTGCCCGTCAAATAAAACCTATTTCGGTTAAAAGTTTCTTTAAGCTCGTCGGGTTTTGAGCAAAAAAATGTGGATCATGGGGATGGAATTCGCCAGGGCGTGGTGCTTCTGGGCGCTGCAACACCGCCGTCAACCCCGCCGCATAGGCACAGCCGACATCAGCAACGGTGTCGCCAACCATATACACACAACGACTCGGTTCTACCCCCATGTGCGTGAGGGCCAACAACGCCGGATCAGCGTGGGGTTTATCTTTGGGGGCATCTTGGGCACCCACAATGGCACTAAACCGCGCCGTCCAGCCCAGCTTATCGACCTCTGCGCGCAGGTATGAACCGCGCTTATTACTCACCACGCCGAGGGGAATTCCCCGTGCCGCCAGAACATCCAGAAGATCGGCTGCATCAAAAAAGGGCGTTAAGGTATTAAGATGTTCCGCCTCAAAGGTCTGGTAATAGACTTTGTGTGCTTCGCGCCAGCGATCGCCGAAAAAGTCGATGGCACTGTCCCGCGCTGACAGATGGGTGCGCCTACGGGCTTCCTCAAAGCTCCACGTCGGTCTGCCCACATGGGCTAGCGCAGCATTGGTGCAGGTGTAAATCAGCTCAAACGTATCAACAAGGGTGTTATCCCAGTCGAACAAGAAAGCGGTGGGTTTAACGGACGGCACTGGCACAAAACGCCCCATACGCGGATCGAAGGTGCAAGGATGTTGCCCCGGCGGTGCCATAACCGACGGGTTTGCCGTCAATACTGCTTACCGGTAAGACATAGGTTGTTGTTGAAGACATAAACGCCTCCCCCGCATTGAAAACATCCGCCGGGGTGAAGGGTTTTTCCTCAATCGTTAGACCCATGTCTCGCGCAATAGTCATAATCCGCTGGCGGGTAATGCCGTTGAGGATGCCCTGATCCGCCTGCCGGGTTTGCAGGGTATTGCCCCGAACAATCCACGCGTTGGACGAAGCTCCCTCGGTGATATAACCCTGATCATCCAACATCCACGCCTCATAGGCTCCCTGTTGTACTGCCGACTCTTTGGCCAGCACCGGGGCAAGGAGGGAAATGCTCTTGATGTCACACCGCTTCCACCGCTGATCCGGCACCAAAGCCACCGCCACGCCTTTTTCAATGCTGGCCTTGGGCCATTGCTTCATGGCGTTGGTGATGACCACTAGGGTTGGGGGCACAGGTTTTTTGGGAAAATAAAACTCCCGCTTTGCCACGCCACGGGTCACTTGGATGTACACGAGGCCAAAATCGATACGATTGCGGCGGATCAACTCATACATAATTGTCGTCAATGCCGCCTGGCTGCACGGCGGGGTAATACCGATTTCGTTCATGGAGAAATCAAACCGATCAAGGTGGGGCTTTAAATCGACGAGAGTGCCGTGATGGGCATGAATGGCCTCATACACCCCATCGGCAAACTGAAAGCCGCGATCCTCCAGGTGGATCACCGACGCCTCTTTGTGCGGCAGGTAACGGCCATTGCAATAAGAAAAACGCATCATGGAAAGAGAGGTTACAGTGGAGAGGGGAGGGAGTCTATGGGAAAGTGTGAAGGTGTCGCTTGCCGATGTCGCTTGCCGATTGACAATAGTATCTTTATTTGATACTATCACCACATGATAAAAAATTTCGCCTGCAAGGAAACGGAAAAGATTTTCTTGCAGGCGCATTCCAAAAAACTACCAAGTGAGATTGCAAAGCGGGCTTTTTTGAAATTGCGGCAATTGGATGCGGTATCGACGCTTTCGGATTTATTGGTTCCGCCCAGCAATCGCCTTGAAGCCCTACACGGGGATCGAAAAGGCTACTACAGCCTGCGTATTAACAACCAATGGCGTCTTTGTTTCCTCTGGGACAATGGCGCAGCACGGGAGGTCGAAATTGTTGACTATCACTGACACACACACGCCCCCGGCGCGGGGCAAGAAACCCCTTCATCCCGGGGAAATGCTGGATCATTTTCTGGAGGAGATGGACATCACCGCGTACGCTTTAGCAAAAAACACCGGGATGACCCAAACCCGCATCGGCCAGATTCTCAAGGGCAAGCGCGGGGTGACCGCGGAAACAGCCCTGCGCCTTGGGTTGTTTTTCGGCAATACCCCGGGGTTTTGGCTAACCCTTCAGCAACAGTATGACGTGGACGTGTTAGAACGCCAGCATGGCGCGCAGTTGCGGCAAACGGTGACGCCGTGGAGGGCGTAGGGGATGGAGGGGAGGCTTAGGCTCACCCCTCCCCATGAAACCGGTGCAGCACCCTATGAAACACTGGCACTAACAGCATTCCGCCGCATACAATCAGCACCATCCCGCAATAGAGGGCATACACCCCGGCGAAAATCTTTCCGGCCTCGGTGTGCAGGGTGTCCACTTGCCCCATCCCGCCCAGCAGCATCGCCGCGTTCACAAACGCATCCACCCACGCCATGCCCTCAAGGTAATGATACCCGGCCATGCCTAAAGCTAAGGATACCGACAACAACAGCAATGTTGCCCCTAGCCACCCTACAAGACGAACGGCAAAAGCCGACGGGGACAACAGCGGGTGGGTGCGGTGTTCGAGCATACGCCGATTATGCGCTGTATTTAGAACGGCAGCAACACATCCAGCACCTGCTGCCCATACCGCGGCTGCTGGGCATCAAAGATATTGCCCCGACCACCGTAGGACACCCGGCCTTCGGCGATTTTCTCAAAGGGAATGGTGTTGTCGGTGTTGATGTCCTCGGGGCGGATGATGCCGCCGACTTGGAGATCGCGCACCTCAAAGTTCACCCGGACTTCTTGGCGTCCGGCCACCACCATGTTGCCGTTGGGCAGGACTTGGGCAATGACAGCAGCAACCCGGAGTTTTATTTCTTCCTTGCGGTCAATCTTACCGTCGCCTTTATTGGTGGAGGTGCCGTTGGTGCTGATGGCCGGGGCAAGGGACGGCGCACCGGGCAGCCAACCCTTGATTTTATTCTCAACCCCCAACAGCGTCCCAAAAGAAGAATCATCCGCATTGGTGCGGGTACGTTCAGTAGTGTTATCCAGCTTGGCTTCATCATTAATGTTGATAAGAACAGTGACCAAATCACCGACATTATTCGCCCGCTGATCCTTAAAGAACGACCTTCGTCCCGGCACCCAAAGGGAATTGGGCATACGCGGCGTGGTGTTGGCGGCGGGCATGGGGAGGGAGACGGGGCGGTAATTGCTGCGCTCCGTTGGGTTTTCCGGCGGTGTGACTTCCGGTACTTTACCGATGTTCTCAAGCCGGGACAGGGTGCTGGTGCAGCCAGTGAGCAACAGTATAACGCACAACGCTTTAATGACCTGCATTTTCGCCTCCCTTTTTGGGTTCTGCCTTGGGCTTGATAGGTAATGGTTGCGGCGGCGGTGGTTCAGGCAGGCGAATGCTGACCTCACCTCTGCCTGTTACCACGCCTTCAATAATTTTGCGGCTGCTGGTGTTGAGAACTCGAATGGTATCACCCTCGCCCCCGTTTTCCATGGCTCGGCCTTGGGCGGTTAGGGAAATATTCTTGGTGAAAACCCGCAGCAGAACCGCATCATTACGCTTTATTAACAATGGTATGGTGAGATTATGCTTATAAATAGGCTGCCCCGCCTCCAGCGGTGTCTTTGCCGCCATGCCCAAAATGCTCTTGGGATCGCGCAGCACCGTGGCCGGCAGGCGGGCATCGTCCATCACCTGCATCTCGATATCATCTTGATGGATAATTGTTTCAGCATCCAGATACCGACTCGGTACGGGAATAAACACTTCCGCCGCGTGGCTATGACCAGCGGCAAAGAAAAACAACACAACAGCAAGGGGCAGGCGCATGGGGGGCTTTCAGTGAGCACTATCTGGCCTCTGGATGCAAGGGATGTGCCAATGTTCGAGCACATCACCAAGGCGATTACGGAGACGAAGGAACGTGCGAGAGGACAATGGAGCCATTTATAGCGAGTTGCAAAATAACGGGATACTTAATCCTGAAACGCCCTCACCCCGGAAGGCCGTTGGCCTTCCTTCCCCTCTCCCGGGGGGAGAGGGACTAGACC
>JBKDWF010000037.1:0-20418 GCA_046338525.1 Holosporales bacterium | reverse complement strand
CCCGATAATGCTGGGAAAGAGCCAATTTCAGGGCTTGTGTGCATAGGGTAGGCCGAAAGGAGAGGTCGCCAAAGATGCCGCCAAGCGCCGCGTGCTAAAGAGCCGAAAAAATATCCTTTGCAGGCCAAAAACGAGAATTTTCGACACACCTACTCAACCACTTTCTTTAAATACCGCCGCTCCCGTTCCGGTCTGCTGCTGTCATTGATGCGGCGGCGCAGTTCTTCAAGCATTTTACCTAGTTCGTTGCCCGTATCTTGGGGGGTAATTTCAAAAGATTCGTTTCCCAAGCTGGACATGGTGTTCATGTCCAGAATCCCGGATTGTTGGCGGGTGCTGTTGCTGCTTTGTTCGAGTAAAGTTGCGGCTAGGGTACTGGCCTGACGCGCGGTTGCAGTATCCCCGTGTTCCAGTGCATCGGCAGCGTCAAGAACAGCCTGACGGGCTTGTTCGATGGTGGGTAAGGGCGAAACCCCGGCTTTGCTAAGAGCATCTTGAACTGCGGCAATATTTTCGGCCATAGCGCGCTGTTGTTCTGCTTGTGCAGGTTGCTCTTTGCCAACGGCGATATTTTGCGCTTGTTTGCGTTGTTCGAGGGCAAGCCGCTGAAGGGCTTGGGCGGCGGTAAGTAAGGCTTGTTGTTGCGGGGTTGGCGGTCCCGGCTGTAGCCGGTCGAGAAGTTTTTGCATCTGCTCCAGTCTCTTTTGCGCCTCGGCGGTATCGCCGTTGGCGATGAGGGCTTCTAAAGATGCAGTCATGTGTTCCGCCATCGTGTTCGCAGCATCGGTATTTGTGTTACGGGAAAAGGCCTGCAGGTATGCCCCAAGCGCTTGGCGGTATTCGGCGAGGGCGCGCTCAACATCGCTGCGGCTTGGGTTTAAAGTCGAGAGGGCATTGTGCAGGTTTTCGGCGGCCTGACGCAGGGCGGCGCGGCTGTCCTCCCATGCCGTGTGATCGAGATCGACAGCAGCATTCCATAGTAGAAGCGGTACATCGCTTGCTGGACGCCCTTTGCGTTCGGCGGTGAGAAGTTGCGCGATGGCAATACGTACGGCGAGGAAGGCTGACCAATGCTGATTAAAATTGGTTACAGGTTCACTAAAGCGGTTGAGAAGTCGCCCAGCAGCAAAAGGACTTATATCCTCGCGTTCCAGGCTATCACGAACAAGGATAAGTTTTTGGGCTAAAATATTTTCAAACTGACGCTTTGGTACTGTCATGGGTTGGGGATCGGTACGACTGATGTTCCCAGCGGCATCGGTGGCTTCGAGGATAAGATCAACCATTGTACCAGCAAGCGGAGTATTAGCCCATGTTGCGCCCCGGGTGGCGTTGATGGTTTTGGTACCTTGCGGCAGGTTGAAAAGGTTTTGTCTATCTGTTTCTTCTGTGGTGCCGGGCTTGAGTAGTATTGCGGTTAAATGGGTAATACCGTAATCGTCATGGCCTTTATAACTAATGTTTACGGTGCCGCTGCGATCACTCTCGATTTTGGTAATATGGATGTCAGGGGGGAGATCGGGGGTGAGGTGCACTTGATAGGCTCCCCGCCGCTGGAGGCCATGGCGTAGCCATATCGTGCTGTTCTCATGCAGTGGTGCGGTGAAGACCAAGCCGCTTTCGTGATGTTCAAACGGAAACGATTTCTTGTTAAGGCGTAAGCGGGGGGTGAGGCTGGTGCCGGTTACGCGCACGCGCAGTTGTGTGCCTGTGGGAACAACGATCGCCTTGTTAGTATTTAGACGCATCACCGGTAGGTTGGTATGGGTTGGCGGGATAAGTTCTACCGTGATTTTCAGTGGATCGCTTATACCTGGAATGGGGAGGCGGGGCGTGAGATTTTCAATTAATGCCTCGCCCCTAGTCCAGAGTAGGGCGGTCAGCAAGATGAGCGCGACGGCGATAAAAAAACGTTGATATCCCGTTGGCGCAAACCATAGGCGATAGGAACGGGTGCTATGACTGAAAGCTTGGCGCAAGGCGGTTAGCCACTGGCGGCCTCCTGCGGGGCTGAGAACAAAGGCCGGGTGATCCCGCCGGGTGAACAGGGGCTGGTGTTTTAGATTGTTGATACGTTCAAGGGCTGTCTCCGCCTCCGCAGTGGTGGGAAAGGGACAGCTCTGTAAAGCCAGTAACAGGCTTATAATGACCCAACCCGCCGCGCCCAGCACGAGCATTGTTTGTAGCAAGGCAGGCAGTAAGGCCAATATACCGAGCAAGGAGAGAAAAATAAGCGCCGTTATACTGTAAAGAGGCCAACGGGCTTTGCCGGCCAGCCGTCCTGTAAAGGTGCCGCTGCGCCACAAGGCGGTTGCAAGGGCTAAGGAGAAGCGAGGGGCTGCAATCACGGGACTTCTACCACACTGCCGTCAAAGCCAGGCTGTATCCCGCTGGTGAATATTCCTGCTAGACTTGTGTAGTCCAACGTGTGGTTCATATGGATGAGAATAGCCCGTTTTGGTTGATAATGTGTGATAAGATCAAGAGTCAGGGCTAGATGGCTGTGGGAATAATGGGGTTCGGGCTGGAGGCAATCGATAATCCATAGATCAAGATTTTTTAAAAATGCTTCACTTTCAGGGGGGATGCCGTTCATATCGGTGGAGTAGGCCACGTTACCAAGGCGATAACCCACGGATTGAGTTTTGCCGTGAAGCTGCCAGAAGGGCTGAACATTGGTACCGCTCACGGTAAAGGGTGTGGGCGGCGTGATAGTATGAGGCACAAGGCTTGGCTTATAGAAATCGCCATTGCCTGCAGTGAGTGGGGTAAATACATAGCCAAAACGCTGATGCAATCCTGCAAGAATTTCATGCGGAGCATACAAATCAACGGCGGCCTTAGTGTTAAAATTCAGGGATCGCACGTCGTCAATGCCATGGCAATGATCCGCGTGGGTATGGGTCATCAGGATGGCATCAACGGCGGTGATGCGGTTGCTTAATAGCTGCTCCCTGAGATCGGGGGAAAGATCGATGAGGAAACGAACGCCTTGATGAACAATCATGGCGGATGTGCGCCGACGGCGGTTGCGGGGGTTGGCAGGATCGCACGCGCCCCAATATCCCCGGCCATCAACACCCCCGGGCAGGGGAACACCGCCTGAGCCGCCACAGCCAAGGATGGTGACGTGGGTGCTCATGCTGCCAATTTTGTAAATAAACGCCTGGCGTTGGCGGTGGTGGCGCGGGCTAATTCATGAATGCTGATGCTGCGCAGGGTGGCCACGGCTCGGGCAGTATCGGCAACAAAGGCGATCTCATTGCGTTGGCCACGGTGCGGTACGGGGGCTAGGTATGGTGCATCGGTTTCGATAACCATTCGTTCTAACGGTATGCTGGCGGCAACGTCCTGCACATCCTTGGCGTTCTTAAATGTCACAATGCCGGGAATGGAGATATACCCGCCCATGGCGAGGATTTCCTGTGCAAAGGCCTTTGTTCCCGTAAAGCAGTGAATGACAAAAGTAAAAGGGGCAATGTTCAGCATCTCCTGTAAGAGAGCCAAGGTATCGGCTTCAGCATTCCGGCTGTGAATAATAACGGGTAGGCCAGTATGCTGGGCGGCCTGCATATGGTTGTGAAAGCTCTGTCGCTGAAGGGATTTGTCGCTGTCACTAGAGGGATGGTAATAGTCCAATCCCGTTTCGCCGAGGCCGACGCAACGTGGATGGGCGGCACGGGTGCGCAAATCCTCAACCGAAAACAATCCTTCGTTGACGTGGCAAGGATGAACGCCAACACTCCAAAAGGCTTCCGTAAAGGGGGTAGCGGCGGCAATCACGCGATCTGCTGTTGCTGTTTGGGTGGCAATGGCAATAAATTGATTCACCCCGGCGGCGCGGGCGCGGGCGACAACCTCCGCCCTGTCGGTATCAAAGTCGGGAAAATCAAGGTGGCAGTGGGTATCAATGAGCATCATATCTCTATTTTTTGCACCAGCGGGGTTGGTTGCTGCAAGATAATGCTTTGTTCTTGGTAAAAATCACTGTTCGCATGAATGAATAGGCGTTCTGTTGCCGGGATTGCCAGTTGATCAAGCATCGCCCCGGATAGCGTTGGGATCACCGGCTGCATGGCAATAGCTAGGCCGCGCAGTGTTTCCAGCAAGGTCACCAGCACTGTCGCCATGCGGGCGGGATCGGTTTTGCGTAAACTCCACGGCGCGGCGTGATCGATATACACATTGGCGGCGGTGACGACAGTCATAAAACTTTCTAAGCCTTTATGAAAATTCTGATTTTCTGCGGTTTCTCGCATGATCTCTGGTAACGCCCTAACCTGGGTTAACAATGCTACGTCGTCGGTGGTGCGTATCCCTGAAATGGGCACCTTGCCGCCTAAATTCTTCCATATAAAAGCAATAACCCTTTGGGCAAGATTGCCAAAGGCATCGGCCAATTCACCGTGGAGGCGGCGTTGCAAGGCGGCTTCAGAAAAATCACCGTCACTGCCGAAGGAAACCTCCCGAAGCAGGAAATACCGGAAGGCATCGACGCTGTACCGATCAACTATCGCTAAGGGATCGATGACGTTACCAAGGGATTTGGAAATTTTCTCGCCATTGTTTGTCCACCAGCCGTGGGCAAACACCCGCCTACATACTGGCAACCCCGCCGCCATCAGGAACGCCGGCCAATACACGGCGTGGAAACGGACAATATCCTTACCCATCAGATGCAATGACGCTGGCCAAAAAGTTGCGTAGTCCGGGGTTTTTTCCGGGAAACCCACCGCCGTCAGGTAATTGGTCAGGGCATCCAGCCACACATACATAATGTGCCGCTCATCCCCTGGCACGGGCACGCCCCAGCGGAATGTTGTCCGGGAGATGGAAAGGTCTTTCAGGCCTCCCTCCACAAAGCGCAGAACTTCGTTGCGCCGGGACGCAGGCGCGATAAAATCAGGATTATCCTCATAAAATGTCAGCAGCTTATCGCCGAAGGCCGAGAGGCGAAAGAAATAGCTTGGCTCCTCAACCCATTCCACCGGCGCCCCGGTGGGTGCCTTGCCATCCACTAGCTCGTTTTCTTGGTAATACGCTTCATCCCGGATGGCGTACCAGCCAGCGTACTTACCAAGATAAATATGGCCGTTGTCGGCCAGACGCTGCCAGAGAGCCTGACAAGCCGCCTTGTGGCGCGGCTCTGTCGTGCGGATGAATTGGTCGTTGCTGATGTTCAGGCGCAGAGCTAAGTCCCTGAAGTTTTGGGAGACGCGATCGGTAAATTCCTGTGGACTGATACCGGCCTTGGCGGCGGCTTGCTCTACCTTTTGGCCGTGCTCATCGGTGCCGGTCAAAAACAGTACCTGCCGCCCCTCCAACCGTAGGGTTCGCGCCACCACATCGGCGGCAATGGTGGTGTACGCATGGCCGATATGGGGCTTGTCGTTCACGTAATAAATGGGCGTGGTGACAAAAAAGGGTGAAGCGTTGAGCATAAGGGACTGTGTAGCATAAGGGTGAGGATGGTGCATGGGTTTTAAGGTGCGGTTTATGCTTCTTCTGGCATGACTCGTTTCAGGAAATCTTCAAACATGGGTACGGTAAAGGCGGTATCGCCGTGGGCGGGGCTGTAGATCATGCCTTTTTTAATTAACGCAGACCGCAGGGGGGCAACTCGATTAACAGACACACCAAGCTTTTCGGCAACATCCCCGGAACGTTGGGGATCGCCGCCAAGTTCGGCCAAGGCGCGAACATAGCGTTTCTCGCTGGGCGTTAGGCGATCAAACCGTACCCGGAAAAAATCAGTGTCTAGGCGTTGCAAGGCCTGCTGTGTGGCGTGGTGTATATCCGTTACGGTGATGGGCGAGGCAGCAGCGGCATTCCAAGCGTGATAGCCCCATTCTTGTAAAAAATAGGGATAGGCTTTGGTTACTCGGATGATTTCTTTTAAGGCATCGGGGGTAAAGGAGATATTTTGCCGCTTTACCGGAACCTGCAGGGCATTTTCAGCGTCTGGTGTGGTTAATTCTCCTACCATAGGGTATGTAAAAAGACGCTCGGCATAGGATTTGGCATTGCCCATTTTTCCAAGAAGTTGGGGTAAGCCTGCGCCGATAACCAGTACCGGCAGGCCTTTTTGCGCTATTTTGTGGGTTGCCATGATGAGGGCACTGAGATCGGTTTCCTCAAGGTACTGCAACTCATCGATCAGGATTGCCACGCCTGTTTTTCGATCCGCCGCCGCTTCGCCTACCGCTACAAACAAATCGGCAAGATCGGTTTCGAGATCGCCACTATCGGCAATGCCGGGTTCTGGTTCAGCAATGGCTATTTCAACCCCGCCAAGATTAATTTTTAAGTGGCTGGCAAAGCTTTGCAAGGCGCGTAAAGCCGATTTGACCTTGGTGCTGAGGCGAGAGTCCCGATCCAAATGCAATAAAATCCGCCGCAGGTGGGGCACTAAGATATCGGAAAGGCGTTTTCTGATACGGTTTTCCGTCGCTTCAATCAACGCGGTTTGATAGCCGCTATTTTGGGCCATTTTCTCCATCTCATTGAGCAACACGGTCTTACCCACACCGCGTAAACCGATCAGGATCATGCTTTTTTCTGCAAGACCATTACGGATGCGTGCTAAGGCGATGCGGATATGCTCCAGAATGTCTTGGCGTCCAGCCAGTTCCGGCGGTGTCGTGCCTGCTCCTGGCGCAAAAGGGTTGGTTGCTTTGTCCATGATGTATACAAACCTTAGGTGAAGTTATTAAGGTTATCGTTTTTTAGGATAACTTTAGTAACTTAGCAAAAAAGCTATTAATGTCTAGTTATTATAAGAGCTAAGGTGATATATTGTGTTTTTAATCTCCTCCGCCGCTGCGGCAATGCCGTGCTCTTGCTGCACTTTTGCCCGCCCGGCGGCACCGAGAGCCGCTAGGCGCGTTGGATTATTCAATAATTCCTGCAATGCGGCGGCAAAAGCCCCCACGTCCCCCTGGGGCACCAGCACCCCCGTGACCCCATCCTCAATAATTGTTGCCACGCCGGGGGAGAACCCGGCTAGGACGGGCAGACCGGCTGCACTGGCCTCCAACAGGCTCATCCCCAAGGCCTCATTGACGGCGGGCCAGACGAACAGATCATGTTGCGTTAACAATGTCGGGATTGCGTCAGGCTCTACCAGCCCGGCAAACCTTACTGTATTTTGTGGAAACAGCGCCTCTACTTGGCCACGCGCCGGGCCGTCCCCAACAATGGTCAGCGTCCACGGTGCTTCCACCTTGTTCAGTGCCTCCGCCAGAACGCGGTAGGAGGCCAGCTTGTCCCCCCCCCGAAGCATCCCCACGGCGAGCAGCCGCCCGCCAGCCCCCGGCGTTGCCGCGATGGGGTGGCGCGTGGTGTCGAGAAACAAGGGCAATGGCATCTGCACCACTCCTGCGCGCAAAAACGGCGCAATACCCGCAATATCCTTTGGATTGAATTGGAGTACTGCATCAGCCCGCCCGACAATCCGCGCCGCTGCCTGACCCCATGGGGTGTGCTGGTATTTGGCGTTCAGGCTTGCTTCAATGAGAATGTAGGGAATGCCCATGGCCGTGGCTACGGCCTCACCCAGAAAATCTGGAGCCTTGTGGTAATGGTGGTAGGTGATCCAGGCGGTAAAGGGCGGATGGTGTAGCAGGCGGTTGGCTTCGGCGGCGGCGAGGGCTTCCAGATGGTGCCGCGCTGCTTTATCTTCTTTGTTTTCAAAAAGACGCAGCGTAGAGGCCACCACGGGATTCAGACCGGCGTGGGCAAGAGCCTTGAGCAGCAACCGGGCAATCTGCCTATCCCCAGACGGCACGGGATGATCCGGGGCTTTGAGCGGCGCGTAGAAGGCAACCCTCATGCCCCCAAGGTTTCCAGTAGGTTCAGCAGCGGTTGGATATGCCCGGCATGACTGAACTCGCTGCGCACCCGTGCGCCTAATGCTTGGCCAAGGCGTTGCCGTAAAGAGGTGTCGGTGGCCATTTGTTGTAATGCCGTGGTTAGCCCAGGCACATCCCCCGGTGCGGCGAGCAAGCCGTGGATGCCAGACGTGATAAGCTCCGGAATCGCACCGGCGGTGGTGCTGACCACCGCGAGGTTTTGGCTGCCCGCTTCTAGCAGGACGTTGGGCAAGCCGTCTTGATCCCCGTTTTCTAGCGGGCGGCTGGAAAGAATAAAAATATCCCCAGAACGCAAGAGGCCTAGGACATCGGTGCTATCGCCGCTGCCGAGCCAGGAAATTTTTTTGGCAATACCAAGACTTTCGGCCAGCGCGCGATAGGGAACGTCATCGCCGCCGCCAAGGTGACTGAATCTCCACGGCATACCATCCGACAGCCCAGCCAATGCCCGAAGAGTATCATCAATACCCTTCTTTGCTACTAACCGGCCAATAGATACGATGTGCAGCGGCGCGGCTTGTCCATCGGGGCGAGGCGGTGGCGGCGGGAATTTGGCTTCATCGAGGCCGTGGTAATTGAGGCGCACCAGCCCCGCCGGAGCGAGGCGTTCAAGATAGGCCTTGTTCTGCGCCGTACAGGTTGTCACCCAAGCGGCAGCGTGCAGTTTGTCCCGCAGTTCTTCCGGGGTACTGGTATAAATATCTTTCGCGTGGGCCGAAGCCGCCCACGGCACGCCCAGCAATCGGGCGGTGTACCAGGCGACCGTGGCCGGGCTGTGCAGAAAATGGGCGTACACGGCCGTGATGCTGGGGGGTAGGAGGCTTGCCGCGACTAGGGCTTGCCCCACCCGGCGTAAGCTGGCGCGGGAGGGATTTCGCACCAATGCTTTACCGACTAATGGTAAAAAACGCAGCATTTCCTTGGTGCGATAACGCTCCGCCCGGCCCAAAGCCCCCAGCACCATCCAAGGATCGTCGTGCAGGTATTCCGGCACATCGATCACCGGGGCGGTGATGGCGGTGTGCAGGGGGTGGCAGCGGGTGTCATGAGGCCGGCGCAGTCGGACGATGACAAAGGGCACGCCGCGCTCCTGCAGGGCGAAAAGCTCTTGGGCAATAAACGTCTCCGACAAACGCGGCCAGCCCTTGACGAACACGGCTAGCCGGGGCGGGGTTTGGTCGTGGAGAATCGGCGGCATAGGCGAGGCTATGGGTCAAAAAAGGGTGGGTGGTGTCAAGGGGTATATTCCCTTTTTGTGTATTCCCTTTTTACCCCCCGCCGCTACTCCTCAGCACCTCAATAAACGCGCTCTGCGGAATTTCCACGTTCCCAAACTGGCGCATGCGCTTTTTGCCGGCCTTTTGTTTTTCAAGCAGTTTACGCTTTCGGGTCACGTCGCCGCCGTAGCAGCGGGCGAGGACATCCTTGCGGAAAGCCTTGACTGTCTCCCGCGCTACCACCCTTGCGCCGATGGCGGCCTGAATGGGAATTTGGAATTGGTGCTGGGGGATGAGGTCTTTAAGGCGTTCGCACACGGCTCTGCCCCGTGTTTCGGCGCTGCTGCGGTGGACCAGCATGGACAGGGCATCCACGGCCTCGCCATTGACGAGGATGGAAAGCTTTACCAGATCGCCTTCTTGGTAGCCGTCACGGCTGTAATCAAAGGACGCATAGCCCCGTGACAGGGACTTGAGGCGGTCGTAGAAATCAAAAATCGCCTCATTAAGGGGCAGTTTGTACACCACCATGGCTCGGCCGCCGACGTAGGTGAGATTTTCCTGAATACCCCGCCGTTCATTGCACAAGGCCAACACCGCGCCGAGGTAGGTATCCGGCACGAGAATGGTTGCCTTGATCCACGGCTCTTCAATACTGGCAATTTTGGTGGGATCGGGCATGTCGGCGGGGTTGTGCAACTCAATGTGTTCGCCGGTGGTAAGGTTCATTTTGTACACCACGCTGGGGGCGGTGGTGATGAGGTTGAGGTTGAACTCGCGTTCCAAGCGTTCTTGAATAATCTCAAGATGCAATAAGCCAAGACAGCCGCAGCGAAAACCGTGGCCCAAGGCGGCGGAGCTGTCTGGTTCATACACAAAACTGGCATCATTAAGGGCCAGTTTACCTAAGGCATCGCGCAAGGCCTCAAAATCCGCGGCATCGATGGGGAACAGGCCGCAGAACACCACCGGCAGGGCGGGTTTAAAGCCCGGCAGAGCCGTGGGGCAGGGCTTAGCATCTAGGGTAATGGTGTCGCCCACTCTTGTATCGGCAATGGTTTTAATTCCGGCAATGATAAACCCGACTTCGCCGGGGTAGAGGGCCTCGGCCACCACGCGCTTGGGCGTGAGGTAGCCAACCTTGTCAATGACGTGGGCGGCGCCGGTGGCCAGCATGCGGATTTTTTGGCCGGGGCGCAGCTCACCGCTCACCACCCGTACCAAGGCAATCACCCCAACATAGGCATCGTACCAACTATCGACCAGCAGAGCCTGAACATACGGCTGCTGGGTCACTCTTGGCGCGGGCAGGCGGGCGACAAGGGCTTCTAGCACGCCGTCGATATTGATTCCGGTTTTGGCGGAGATCAGCACTGCGTCGCTGGCGTCAATGCCAATGACATCCTCAATCTGCTGGCGGACTCGTTCCGGTTCGGCGGCGGGCAGATCAATTTTGTTGATGACGGGAATAATCTCATGGTGTTGATCCAGTGCCTGATAGACGTTGGCGAGGGTTTGCGCCTCCACCCCTTGGCTGGCATCCACCACCAGCAGAGAGCCTTCGCAGGCGGCAAGGGATCGGCTCACCTCATAGGCAAAATCAACGTGTCCAGGCGTGTCCATGAGATTAAGGATATAGGTCTGGCCGTCTTGGCTCTTGTAGCGTAAGCGTACAGTGGCCGCCTTGATGGTAATGCCGCGTTCGCGCTCAATATCCATGGAATCAAGCATCTGTTCTTGCATGTCCCGCAGCTCCACCGCGCCGCAGCGTTGAATAAGGCGATCCGCCAGGGTGGACTTGCCGTGATCAATGTGGGCGATGATGGCAAAATTGCGGATATGATGGGGATCAGGGGCGGTCATGGGGGTGTTATGGGGGATGTTGCGGGGTTAGGCAAGGCTGGTGGGGGTAAAAGAGGTTTTACGACTACGGCTTCTTCCCGCACCGATAGGCGCAGGCCATCGTTCCAGTACAGGTAGCCTCGGGTTTCCAGACGGCTGCCCACGCTGGGCAGGGGGTCATCGTTTTTGCCACGGCGACGGCGCACCAGCACCTTGACCGTGTGCGTATTGCCGGTGAGGGTTATCAGAAATGTTTTTAGTCCCAATGTTTCCACTGCCGTGACTTTTCCCGCCAGCACGATGACGTTGTTTAGGAACGGCGCAGCGGTATCCGGGGTTAGAACCTGAAAAACCCCCTTCTTCCAGGCGTTTTTGTCCAGCCCCGATCGTTCGGCGGCCTCCAGTTGATCGCGGCGACGGTGCGGGGAAGGCAGATCGCTGAGTCTGGCCCATCCTTGCTTTAACAATTCTTCCTGTACCCAGTTTTTGAAATGCCAAGCGTCCACGGGACACAATCCCTGATGATCCGCCGTGCGCCGGGTAGGGATGAGCAGCAGCGGTGGGCGCAGGGCTTTTTCGTGTGGGGCAGCCCGGGCGATGTCCAGATGGCTAAGGCGATAGCCCGCGCCATCGGCAATAAAAACGCCGGGTCTGGTGGCATCAAGAAGAACAGGGGTGGTGATGGAGGCTTTGCTGCACGGGCGCGGGGGCGGGGCGATAACGTCTTGGGCGAAGGTGGTGGGGGACAGAATGCTGTACACGATAAAATAGACTATATTCCTTGCACATGAAGAATGTGCAAGGGATTCGCTCAAGCGCCGCGCGGACTGTACCGCTCGCAAGATTTTTAGGGAAATCTTCACGTGCGAGCGGTATATGTGTTCCATTTATCGGTTACCTTCAAGTGGCTTTTTGAACAACAAGTGCACACTAGAGGCAGGAGCATGAATAAAATGTTATATTGAACACACCTGAGGACTTCTGGTTGGCTGCGCCACACCTCGCGGTGCTCACGTACGTTTAGTACGCTGCGCGCCTATCGATTCGCTCGCCGAACCGGAAGTCTTCATCCGCATTCAGTATACCCTTACCGTAAAAATTGAAAAATAAGCTACGCCGCATCTTTCACAAAAGAAATCAACGCTGCCGGGGCGTTATCCCCAGCGCGGAAACCAGCCTTCAGCACGCGGGTGTATCCACCGTTGCGATTTTTGTAACGAGGCGATAAGTCCGTGAGCAGCTTGTTGACGGCGGCTTCACTGCCAAGGCGGGAGAGAAGCAAGCGGCGGGTTTGTAAGCTGTTGTCCCGGCCACGGGTGACGAGGCGCTCAACGTAGGGGCGCAGGTCTTTTGCCTTAGCCAAGGTGGTGTGAATCTGCTCATGGGTGATGAGGGAAACGGCAAGGTTGCGGAGCAAGGCCTGGCGATGGGCACTGGTGCGATTAAACTTCCGGCCGCTTATACCGTGACGCATGGCATGGTTTCCTTCTGTTGCTTTTTAAAATCGAGAATACTTAAAACTATCAATAGGGGTCTTCGAGGCGTTTGGCAAGTTCCTCAATGTTTTCGGGTGGCCATCCGGGAATATCCATCCCAAGAGTCAGCCCCATGATGGTCAGAACTTCCTTGATCTCATTGAGCGATTTACGGCCAAAGTTGGGGGTGCGGAGCATTTCACCCTCGCTTTTGCGTACCAAATCACCGATATAAACGATGTTATCGTTTTTAAGGCAATTAGCAGAGCGCACGGAAAGCTCAAGCTCTTCTACCTTGCGGAGCAGGTTCCGGTTAAAGGGCAGGTCGGCTTGCTCTTCCTGACGTGCGGCGTGGCGTGGCTCCTCGAAAGTAATAAAGAGCTGCAACTGATCCTGAAGAATACGAGCCGCCAGTGCGACGGCATCTTCTGGGGAAACGGCACCATTGGTTTCGACGGTCAAAGAGAGTTTGTCGTAATCGGTAACCTGGCCAACCCGGCTGTTTTCAATTTTGTACGACACTTTACGGACAGGGCTGTAGAGGGAATCAATGGGGATGAGGCCGATGGGGGCATCTTCCTTGACGTTACTGGAGGCGGGAACATAGCCCTTGCCCGTGCCGACGGTGAAATCGATGCTCAGCTTGGCACCCTTGTCCAAGGTGCAGATGACATGATCCTTGTTGACGATATCAATGCCGTGAGGAACGTCAATGTGGCTGGCGGTGACCACGCAGGGCCCTTCGGCGGAAAGGTGCATTTTCCGTGTGCCGCTGCTATGGGCACGCAGAGCCAGTTGTTTGACGTTGAGAATGATATCGGTAACGTCTTCGCGCACGCCCTCAATGCTGGAAAATTCATGGAGAACGCCGCGAATATGAATGCTGGTTACCGCCGCGCCTTGCAGTGAGGATAATAACGCCCGGCGCAAGCCATTGCCCAAGGTTAGGCCAAAACCACGTTCCAGCGGCTCAATAATCAAAGTAGCTTGATTTTTCGCCGCCGCATCGGGAACGACACGAATGCCGTTTGGTTTGATGAGGGTTTGCCAGTTTTGCGCCAGTACCATGAGGAGTATGTCCCTTAAAAATTTTAAACAAAAAATTAGACGCGACGACGTTTCGGGGGACGACAGCCGTTATGCGGGATGGGTGTCACGTCCCGAATGGAAGTAACGGTCAACCCTGCTGCCTGTAGTGCCCGCAACGCAGATTCGCGGCCTGAGCCAGGTCCTTTGACTTCGACTTCGACACTGCGCATGCCGTGTTCCACGGCGTTGCGGGCAGCGACTTCTGCGGCAACTTGAGCCGCGTAAGGGGTGGATTTGCGCGAGCCTTTAAAACCCTGAGCTCCCGCCGAAGACCACACCAAGGCATTGCCCGATGGATCGGAGATAGTGACGATGGTGTTGTTAAACGTCGCGTTGACGTGCACAACACCGACGGGAACATTCTTGCGTTCGCGTTTTTTAAGTTTGGGGGCAACTTCCGGCTTGGCCATGGAGTATTTAACCTTTTGAAAAATGAGAAAAAATTAGCCTTTGCTTGGTGTCTTTTTCTTGCCGGCAATGGCCACGGCTTTGCCCTTGCGCGTGCGGGCGTTGGTGTGGGTACGCTGGCCGCGCACAGGCAGACCTTTACGATGACGCAGACCCCGATAACAGCCCAAATCGTTAAGACGCTTGATGTTCAAAGACACCTCGCGGCGCAAATCCCCTTCCACCGTGTATTCCCGGTCGATGACCTCACGGATGCGCAAGACCTCTTCATCGGTGAGTTGATTCACCCGGCGGGCATCATCAATGCCGAGTTTCTTGCAAATTTCCACCGCGTTGACCGGGCCAATGCCGTAAATGTAACGTAGCGCGATGACGACGCGCTTTCCTGTTGGAATATTAACCCCTGCAATCCGTGCCACGAGTCCCCCTGTGAGCGAAATGCTGCCCTTCGGACGTGAAAAGGCAACCAAAACTAAGGTGCGCATCCTAGCGGGATGGGGGAAGGTGTCAATGGTTTTTATTGTTTGAAAGAAAAGGATGTGATTTTGGCCAGAAATGTCTGAAACTGACCATTGTCGAGAAGTGCCTTAGCCTCAGCCGCCCCTTCTTTAAACGTGCTTACCTTATCATATAAATACAAACACGCAGCAGCGTTGTAGAGCACGGCGTTGCGGAAGGCCTCAGGGGCTGTGCCGTCACCCAGACCTTTGATAGCGGCGGCGTTATCGGCCACCGTGCCGCCGCGAAGATCATTAAGCGCGCATGGGGGTAGCCCGGCCTCGGCGGCATCGGAATAGCGCACGATGACCACGCCGTCCCGCACCTCGGCAACCCGGCTTGGGGCGCTGGGGGTGAGTTCGTCAAGGCCGTCGTTGCTGCACACCACCAAGGCGCGGGGGGTGCCTAGAGCGTTCAAGGTGTGAGCGACAACCTCAACCAGGGATGGGCTATAAACCCCTACGAGTTGAGCCACTGGGCGGGTCGGGTTGCACAGCGGCGCGGCAATATTAAAAAGACTGCGTAGCCGCAATACTCGTCGGGCGCTCCCAATGGCGGCCAGTTTAGGGTGGTGGTTCGGGGCGAAAAAAAACCCAAAGCCGTTGGTGTCCAGCCCGTCGCCATCCAAAGGCACCCCTAAAGCTTCCAACACATCGGCGGAGCCAACAGAGCCAGATACCGCACGGTTGCCGTGCTTGGCCACAGGCACGCCGCACGCCGCGATAAGCAGAGCCGTGGCGGTGGAAATATTATAACTTCCCTTGGCATCGCCGCCAGTACCACAGGTGTCCAAGGTGCGGGCGGTGGTAGTGGCTGGGATCATGGCGGCGCGGATAGCGGATACCGCCCCGGTGAGCAGATCAGGGGTAATGGGGCGTTGAGCCAGCAAGGCCACGGCACCGCCGGCCAGAGAGGGTTCGAGAGTGGGGTCCAAAAAGGCGTCGATAATCCCTTCAGCTTCAGCGCGGTTAATGTAGGCAGCATCAAGCAACCGCTCAAGGGCGGCGCGGGGTGTCATATGGCGTACGCTTTGGTGAGTAGCGCGGGATTTTTGCCTTGAGCTAGGCTGAGGAAGTTGGCCAGCAATTGATGGCCGTACTGTGAGGCAATGCTTTCGGGGTGAAACTGTACACCAAACAGGGGCGCGTGGGCGTGTTCCAGACCCATGATAAGATCGTCCTCTGTCCAAGCCGTGGGCGTTAATACCTCCGGCAGGGTGGCACGCTCAACAATAAGTGAATGATACCGGGCGGCCTCAAAGGGGGAAGGAATGGCGGTGAACAAACCGGTGCCATGATGAAAAACCGATGAGGTTTTGCCGTGCACAGGTTCCGGGGCGCGGATGACGGTACCGCCAAAAGCCTGCCCCAGAGCTTGATGCCCGAGGCATACCCCCAGCCCGGGCAAGGTCGCTGTAGTTGCTGCACGCAGCAAGGGCACGCTTATCCCGGCCTCATCGGGGGTGCAAGGACCAGGAGAGATGACAATAGCCAAAGGGCGATGATCCAAGGCCGCCTCGACGGTGATGGCATCATTGCGGACAACGCGAACCTCCGCGCCCAAGACGTACAGATAATGCACCAAGTTGTAGGTAAAGCTGTCGTAGTTATCAATTAATAAAATCATTGTTTTATCCAGATTTAGGCACTGAACGTGGTGCCCCACATGCGCTCTAAGTTATAGCGTTCCCGGGCTTCGCTTAGAAATACATGCACAATGGCATCGCCGGCATCGACGATGACCCAGCCGCTGTCCCCCTTACCGCTGATAGCTGGATGAGGAAAACCGTTGAGGATTAGAGATTCAGCAAGCTTTTCTGCTAAAGAGTCCAGGTGGCGCGGTGCCCTCCCGGTGGCGATGATCAGTGTATCAGCAAGACTGCTTTTGCCGTTGAGGGCAAGGAGGACAATATTTTCAGCGAGGAGATCATCAAGGCTGTCGCGGATGAGGGTATCCAGTGGCGGACGCGGTGTTTTTAAAACAGTTAAGGAGGGGTGTATTAAAATATCGGGCAAGAGAACCTCATACGAAGAGTGGTTGAGCTTAAGGGGTTCCAAGGAATGGAAAAGAAAGTGACAGAAGATAAGCCCGGGAAAAAACCCCGGGGCGACCAGCGGCGATGGGCAACGGCAAAGCGCGTGGCGATAAACCCTCCAACACCTACACTGTACCATTCCCTTGAGAAAACTGCAATATTGTTTTTAATGAGTGCTTTCCATTGCTTCCAGCGGGAAAAATCGCGCCAGCAATCCGCCCCTAGAAGAAGCACAAAATCGGTGGTTGGGTAACGCCGTCGCAAGGCTGTTAATGTATCGAGGGTAAAGCGGGTGTGTAAGGCTTGTTCATAGGCGGCGGCGTGAAGCCGTGGGTGCCCGTTGATGATGGGGGTGCAGCTAGCCAGACGTTGGGGCAGGGGGCTACTATTGGCATTTTTTTTCAAGGGATTTTGAGGGGATACCAAAAGCCACACTGCATCAACCTCCGCTTTTTTGAGTGCCCACAACGCCAGATGGCGATGCCCCTTGTGGCAGGGATCAAAGGTGCCGCCTAAAATGCCGATACGTTTGCCGGCAAGCAGGCGTGGCGGTGGCAGGTGGTAGGGATGCAGGTTCATTCAGGCCTTGGGTATGGCGTGACAGTGTTGATTTTTTATTAGTTCCAGCAGGGACGTAATGCTGGTGCCCGTGCGTGGGCAAACCCAGTCCGGGGCAATCTCGGCCAGCGGGCGCAGGACAAAAGCCCGCTCACCAAGGCGGGGATGGGGCAATATCAAGGGGAGCGCATTTAAAATTAGGCCTTTATAATCAATAATATCAATATCAAGAACCCGTGGGCTGTTGGCAAAAGGCCGCGTTCTGCCATGGCGTTGTTCCAGTGCTTGCAGCTCTTGCAACAACCCCAATGGCTCTAGCGTCGTGTCCAAGGCTACCGCCATGTTTAGAAAATCGGGCTGATCCGTGTAATACATCGCTGGGCTTTGATAATGTCGGGATACCGTCAGAACAGTTCCTAAGGCGGCGATATCCTGCACCGCCGCGCTTAAGATAGCGTGGGAATCGCCCATGTTGCTGCCAAGACTCAAATACGCGCGCATTTATTTTCCGATACAAAACGACTGAAACACAATATCGAGGATTTTTTCCACATCGGCCTGGCCGGTGAGCCGCGCCAGTGTCCGCCATGCGGATCGCAGGAGGGCGGCGCGCACCACCTCATCCGTATTGGTTTCAGCCGCACGTAAGTGGTCTAAGGCTTTTTCCAGCGTCTGGCGTTGCCGCAGCGTTGCTGGTGCGGCGGCGGCTTGCTGGCCAAAAAACGCCTGCAGGTGTGCCTCCAGCTTGGTAAAAAGAGAGTCGAGGCCGCCTGGAGCAACGGCGGAAATGGCCACGTCATGGCCGGAATGCTCATGGGGCAAATCGGCCTTAGACAACACCCGCAGCACCGGGACATCCTCGGGCAGCGGGTGGGGTTCATCCGGCGCGGGGGTATCACTGGGGTGGAGCCAGAGGATGAGATCGGCTTCCCTGCCGGCCCGGTGGCTGCGGTGGATGCCTTCTTGTTCAATGGTATCGGCAGTGTGCCGCAGGCCTGCGGTGTCCACCACCACCACGGGGTAGCCGCCAAGGCGCAGGCGTATTTCGATGGTGTCTCGGGTGGTGCCGGGCTGGGGGCTGACAATGGCCGCGTCCCGTTGGGCCAAAGCGTTGAGAAGGGAGGATTTTCCTGCGTTTACTGCCCCCATGAGGGCGATGCGAAAGCCCTCCCGCAACGGCTGGGCGCGGTCGGCGGTGCGTAGAAAAGTGGCAATAGCAGCGGCTAAGTCGCGTGTTTGCCGGGTAACAGCCTGCAGGGCCTCCGGGGGCAGGTCCTCATCGGCAAAGTCCAATGCCGCCTCGGCTAAGGCGCAGCACCGGGCCGCCGCGTCTATCCATTCCTGATACATCTTGGCAAAATGCCCGGCCATTTGCAGGCGGGCAAACTGCCGCTGTTTTTCCGTGTCGGCATCGAGGAGGTCAGCCAGCCCCTCGACATAGGTTAAATCTACCTTGACGTTCAGGAGGGCGCGCCGGGTGAACTCCCCGGCCTCGGCCAGACGGCATCCCGGCAGGCGGGCGCAAACCTCCAGCAAGGCGGCGGTGACGGCCAGGCTGCCGTGGCAGTGCACTTCCGCCACGTCTTCCCCGGTAAAGCTGTGGGGGGCTGGGAAATACAGAATAAGGCCATCGTCGAGGATACTGCCATCATCACCATAAAAACGGCTGTAGTGGGCGTAACGAGGGGTTAGTGTCTCGCGCCGGGTCAGGGTTAGCCCCGCCGCATAAGCCTCCGGGCCGCTGAGCCGCAGCACCGCCACGCCGGCTTTGCCCGATGCCGTGGCCAGGGCGACGATGGTGTCGGATGGGTGCATGGGCGGGAGTATAGAAGGTGGGAGTGTTTCAGAGTGGGCAGTTTAAGGAATTTCTTAATACAGTACGCAGTTTAACGTAAATCAACTTTTGGGGCTTTTCTTAACTCATTGCTTTCATTTAGAGATGGAACTTCAAACTCTTTGAATCCAAAAGGTTTTACTATTAAAACAGCAGGAAATGATGACACAAAAGAATTGTAAATTTCAATTGATTGAGAAACAACATCTCTTTTTTGGGCAATTCTATTTTCCGTTTCCGTTAGTAAGTTTTTTAAACTTTGGATGTTCTCTGTTGCTTTAAGCTGAGGGTAACTTTCTGCAAGTGCTACGACATTCATAAGACTACGGGAAAGTTTTTGCTCTACGTTAATCTTCTGCGCCTCATTCAAGGAGGAGTCCTCAGATTTTTGCCTAAGACGCACAATATCTTTTAATGTTTCATTTTCATATCCCAAAGCATCCTTTACTGATTCAACAAGATTTGGTATTAACTCGGCACGTCGCTGAAAATCATTGTCAAGCTGACTGTATGCTGATTTGACCGCATTTTTCAATCTTAGAGCGCGATTATAACACCAGATAAGAAATGCAATACAAGCAATTGGAACGGCAACATATATCCAAGCTGCGGAAATCTTTCCTGTAGTTGTTATAATTATCAGGGCGATCACCCCAAAAATACCAAAAAAGCTTGCCATAAACCCAAAAATAAGGCCCACTCCAGACTTAATCACATTGGGATTCGCGGCTGTTTTGATTATTTCCTGAAACATCTCCTGATTACGAGAATCCATAAGAACCCTTCCTTAAAAATGGAACGCAATCGATAACACATATTCATTCAATATGTGTAAACAAAAATAGGCATCATGGTATAAATTCCACGGCCCTCCTTTTCCCTAAAATAGCATCCAATACAATAAAAACAATCAGCTGTCTTTCTTGATATCTAATACTTAGTTCTATAGAAAACGGAACCTACAGAGAGGTGGTGTGAAATGAAAAAATCTCAAACATACAAAAAAGGGGCTTTTCCTGAAATTCACGAAACAGCGCGAGGGATGCTCGATGCGGGCGTGATCGATAAAAAAACCATGCGCGATTTTGACGCCTTATGCCTGACCCCCATTCATCCCTTCACGCCGGAAGGAATTCGGGCCTTGCGGGAGCGTGAGGAGGTTAGCCAGACAGTTTTTGCCCATTACCTGAATGTTACCGCCGATTACGTTAGCAAGTTGGAACGGGGTCTTAAATCGCCTGCAGGCGGCACTTTGAAGCTGTTGTTGTTGGTCGAACGCAAGGGGCTCGGGGCTATTGCCTGATGTCTTCAAAAAAACTATTGACATTAGTCTATTAAAAATCGCAGCCGTCGTCTTGACTTCTATCGAAAGCTTTGATAACGTGACAATAGGCACTCAAAGACTTGGCCAAGTACCGAGGACCCTACCGCTCTTTTGTTTCTCTTCCTTCCAACCAAGACAACAGGGAAGAAAAAACCAGAGAGCGGCGGACAGCTTCCAAAAAGACCTTCCAGGAAGGCGTTTTTTGAAAGTACGACACAAGATTCGGGAGAGAAAGAAGAAAATTCTCTCCCCCTTGTGATTGCAGGC
>JBKDWF010000057.1:0-53586 GCA_046338525.1 Holosporales bacterium | reverse complement strand
GAGGGAGAGGGGTTCCCAGTTCCGCCCTCTAAAAACCCCTCTCCCACTGGGAGAGGGGCAGGGGTGAGGGCGCTTCAGGATTAAATAGCCTGTTTGTTTTTTCAATTCTCTATAACCCCCTCCCCGGCCCTCCCCCGCAGGCGGGAGAGGGGGCTGCACCGAGCACTTCAGCCACTTCAAACCACCCATAAAACCACCCCTTGCGTTCTCCTGCGCAGCTGCGTACAAGGACAGCTAGTTTTCAAGGAACAATCATGGCCATCGAACGCACCCTCTCCATTCTCAAGCCCGACGTAACGCGGCGCAACCTGACCGGGAAGGTCAACGCGGTGTTTGAGGACGCCGGGCTGCGCATTGTGGCGCAAAAGCGACTGCAACTGACCGAAGCCCAGGCGGGGGCTTTTTACGCGGCGCATAAAGAGCGCGGCTTTTTCAAAGATTTGGTGTCCTTCATGACTTCTGGCCCGGTGGTGGTGCAGGTGCTGGAAGGCGACAACGCCGTCCAGCGCAACCGCGATTTGATGGGCGCGACCAACCCGGCCAACGCTGCGCCGGGCACGGTGCGCAAGCTGTTTGCCGAATCCATTGAGGCAAACTCGGTGCATGGTTCCGATTCCCATGAGGCGGCGGCGGCGGAAATCGCCTTCTTTTTTGCCGGCACCGAAATTGTACCGTGATCTATGGCAGCGTATGATCTAGAGCGGTTATCGGTTCTGATTATTGATGGCAGTTCTTTTGCTCTAGCCTTGTTGTCTAGGGTCTTGCGTAGTCTTGGTGTTCGGAAAATTGTTGTGGCTAATGGTGGGCCTGAGGCTATTAATATTCTTAAAAATGCTGGAAAAATTAATAAGCTTCAGCCAACAGCTGCTGTACAACAGTTTGACGTGGTGTTTTGTGAATGGCGGATGTCCCCGATTAACGGGGCGATGGTGGTGAAGTGGATTCGCCGGCACAAGGACTCTCCCGATCCGTTTATTCCCATTATTGTTGCCAGCGCGGTGTCGGAGGCGGATGTGGCTGCCGAGGCCCGCGATATTGGGGTTACAGAGTTTTTGGTCAAGCCGTTTTCCGTGGCCTCTTTGTCGGCAAAGCTGGCAGGGGTCATTGAATGGCCACGGTCTTTTATTTATTCTAGAGAATTTTTTGGCCCTGATCGCCGCCGGAATCCGCAGATGGTGGCGTTTGGGGAGCGCCGCGTTGCTGCGGAAGATTCTGTAATGACTTTGCACCAGTCTCGAATACCTAAATCTTTTAAGGAGGGTGTGGTGGCATATCAATTTGTGCTGCCTAACCGTATTAAAACATTGGTTTCTGGGTTGGGCGGGATGCAGGATCAGGGTGCTTTTGCTGAGGAAGCTCTTGAGGCAGCCACTGCTGGTGTTGCTGGGATGGACGCCGATTATTCAGTCTGGGCGGCGGATTTAATGAGTAAGTTGGAAAAAGTCTGTCAGCAATTATCCAAGCAACCTAAAAATTATTGGAAGTATTACGCTTTGATGGCGGATATTTCCCACGATTTGCGGGGACAAGGTGGGACGTTTGGTTATCCTTTGATTAGTTCTATTGCTAAGTCGTTGTTTGAGTACGCGAGGCTCAATGTCGTGCCGGGTGCTGCTTTTGTAGATTTGCTTCATACGCATGTACAGTGCGTACAGAGCGTCCTTAGGGATCAGGTGCGCGGTGATGGCGGTGAGGTTGGTAAGGGCATTCTGGAAATGTTGGAAAGTGCGCGGCAGCATTACGAAAACCGTACCGTCGGTGCCCCGACTCCTGCTGTCCCTAGCATGGCACCGCCAGCAGAAAAAATAGAATTTGATGATAATAATGAGATGTAACATTGTACGGTGCCGTACTGCGCGCACATGAAGATTTTTTTGCAAATCTTGCAAGCGTTAGAGTCCCTAATGAAAATTTTGCCCCAAGTACACCCGGCGAACATCGGGATGGGCAACAATAGCGGCGGGGGTGCCGTGCATGAGGAGCCTGCCATCATGTAAAATATAGCCACGATCAACAATTTTCAATGTTTCCCGGACATTGTGGTCGGTGATAAGAACGCCAATTCCGCGACCTTTCAGGTGGCCGATTAGCGTTCGAATATCGCCGACAGCAATGGGATCAACCCCTGCTAAGGGTTCGTCTAACAAAATAAACCGGGGACGCAATGCTAATGCCCGTGCGATCTCCACGCGCCGTCGTTCCCCCCCGGATAGGGCGATGGCCGGGGTGTCGCGGACGTGGGTAATGGCAAATTCTTCGAGGAGTTCTTCAAGCAAACGGACGCGGCGCAGGCGGTCTGGCTCAATAAGTTCCAGTACCGCCTCAATGTTCCCGGCGGCGGTCATACCCCGAAAAATAGAGGTTTCTTGAGGCAGGTAACCTATCCCGAGGCGAGCGCGGCGGTATAGTGGAAGAGGGGTGATATCGGCATCGTCTAAAAAAATCTGCCCGACATCTGGGCGTACAAGGCCGGATATCATGTAAAAACACGTTGTTTTGCCAGCACCGTTTGGACCCATGAGAGCCACGGCTTCGCCGGGGCGTACTTCTAGGCTAACGTCATGCACCACTGGGCGACGGCCATAGGTTTTACCAAGATTATGAGCACGCAACGTCATAGCCTTTGTGTGCCGACAGATATTAATACTGTCCAGTCAAAAGAAACGCTCTCTCTTCTGGTGTGAGCAACCCTGTTTCAATGAGGGATTCCTCAAAGGGGGATTTGGTCAAGGTCTCAAACCCCAGCATGGGGCGCTCAAACCCGGAGGGTAGCGGTAAGTTATCCCGCACCAGTACTAGGCTCTCGATGCGGATGCCAAACGCGCCGGGTTTGTAATACCCAGGTTCATTGGAGAGGATCATACCCGGTTGCAAGGGGGTTGTGTTGCGTTTGGATATGCCTTGTGGCCCTTCGTGCACAGACAAGAACGCACCAACGCCATGACCGGTTCCATGATCATAATCGAGTCCCGCTTGCCATAGATAGCGCCGAGCTAGAACATCAAGCTGTGCTCCTGTGGTTCCCATAGGAAATCGAGCCGTCGCTAAGGCGATATGGCCTTTGAGAACAAGAGTATAGGCTCGGCGAATTTCGGCGGGGGGAGCTTCTTCCCAAAGCCAGACAGTGCGGGTAACATCGGTGGTGCCATCTACATATTGGCCACCGGAATCGATCAGAAGAAGATCACCGGGGGTGATAACCCGGCTACCAGTATCTGGCGGGCGGTAGTGGATAATGGCACCGTTGGGGCCACTGCCGATAATGCTGGGGAAGCTGGGCATGATGAAGTGATGCTGTTGTCCGCGAAAGCTGTCTAGCATGCTGGCAGCCTCGGCTTCGGTGACACTACGGCGTTTAACCTCAAGGCGTAGCCAGCGTAAAAATTCGGTGAGCGCGACCTCGTCCCGGCGATGTGCTGTGCGCATGCCGTTAATCTCGATGGGATTCTTACAGGCTTTGGGAAGTAAGCAGGGATTTTCTTCCAGAATTGCCTGATCGCCTAAATTCTCCGCCAGTGCGGCGGAGGCGGTTTGGTTATCGAGCAACACACTGCCGGGGATATCCCTCAAGGTGGGAAGTAGGTCGGCTAAAGGTTTAAGGGCAACGCCCTCGGGGCGAAATCCGTCTCCGTTGACGAACAGCAATACCGGATCATTAGCCGATACTAATGCGTAACCGCATACGAGCGGCGTAAACGGTACATCCCGGCCGCGAATATTCAGGAGCCAGCAGACGCTTGCCGGATCGGAAATAAGGCAGGCGGCGACCTGATGTTTGCTGATAGTTTGGCGTACTAAGGCAATCTTTTCGGCGCGCGATTGTCCGGCAACCGGATCGGGATGCTCGCTGATGCAGCTTGGGATGGGAGCAGGTCGATGAGGCCAGAGGGTTTTTTCCCAGCCGGAAGGCATCGGGTGTAAGGTTGCGCCAATACCGGTGGCTAAATCGTGCCAAGCCTTATACTGTTTTGGTGTTACCCGCCAAGGATCAACAGCAATGCGTTGACCAGCCCGGCTGTTGGTGCGTACCCATTCCATAGCCGTGGTTTCCAAAATGGAAACCACGGCTATCTTTTGGGTATTAACCTCATTGGCCGCTTGAAGCAGGTAACGCCCATCGACAAACAGTGCCCCGGTGCTATCTCGGCGTAGAGCAAGAAACCCCGCTGAACCGGTAAATCCTGTTATTGCATGAAGGATTTCTTCATGGGGGGGGAGATACTCGTTTTGAAACGCATCCGTGCGTGGCAGTAATAGGATATCCCAATCAGTGAAGGTCATGAGATATTTTAACAGTACCTAATACATTTGGTACATAGTAAAAGAAATGATCATGCGTTTCTTATCGCGCCCCAAGGGGGAAATAGGAAGCCAGCGGCGTATCGCCAGTGCCAACCATCTCGGCAATCCAAACTTGCGCGGTACGCAAAAGGCAATGGGATGCCCTACCTCTGGTCGGCGGAAAGCCTGCTCGGCACCTTCATGACGGCGCAATAGGCTAACCCCGGCTCTAGGCGACAACATTGGTTGTAACAGTTTTTTGCAACTGTTCCTCCTGGTTTTCATGGTGGGTAGTGGGACTCTTCTTTTTTCGCTTATCGGGACGGGGCGAGGCTTGGCGGACAACAATAGGAGTGATGGGCTTGGTTGAGGGAATAGGAGAAGATAAAAAAGCCAGCATAAAACCACCTTTAGTTGAATAATGACGGCACGTTTCTTCTATCAACCCCAAGTTATCTTAAGGTGGTTAATAAATTCTTAAAAAAAACGACCCTCAAGTAATATCTTCAAGATGTTCCCTAGCTAATTCGCCAATAAAACGGGAGGGAGCCATTCCTTGCCAAGTGCCATAGATACGACGGCTGTGGGCGTGAGAGATATAAGCGTGTTCGCGCGCCCGGGTCAGACCAACGTAAGCTAAGCGGCGTTCTTCTTCCAAGTTACCATCATCGACGGAGCGTTGACTTGGGAACACGCCTTCCTCCCAGCCTGGCAGAAAGACAACAGGGAATTCAAGCCCTTTTGCAGCATGAAGGGTCATAATGGTAACAGCTTCTGGGTTGTCCGCCCGAGCGGCATCGGTGACGAGGCTTATATGCTCTAAAAACGCCGCCAAGCTTTGAAATTCATCAATGGCTCGTGCTAGTTCTTTAAGGTTATCGAGGCGGCTCTTGGCATCCGGGGTGTTTTCAGCTTGGAGCATGGCGGTATAGCCCGACTCCTCCAAAACATTTTTCAGCACATCCGCCGGGGGCAAGGCAGTGGCCATTTCTCGCCAGCGGGTTAAAGATGCCGAAAACCCTGCTAGGGCGCGGCTGATCCCCGGGCGCAGGCCGGGGGTGCTGGCTACGGCGGACAGCAGACTGCACCCTTGATTGCGTGCCGTATTTTGCAAATGTTGGATGGTAGTCAAGGAAATACCCCGGCGCGGTGTATTAATGATACGTTCAAAGGCAAGGTCATCACGGGGTTGAAAAATCAACCTTAGGTATGCAATTGCATCTTTAATCTCGGCTCGGTCGTAAAAGCGTTGCCCGGCCAAGACGCGGTAAGGTACGGCGATTTGAAGGAGGCGTTCCTCAAATTCTCTAGTTTGGTAACCGGCTCGGACGAGAATTGCCATGTTGGCCAAGGCAACACCAGAGCGGCGTAGGCGTTCAATTTCCGCACCAACCCGCCGGGCTTCCTCGCTGCCGTCGAGGGCTGAGATGATGTGAACTTTCTCTCCGGTGGTTTCTTCCGTCCACAGGGTTTTGCCCAAACGGCCACTATTGTTGGCAATCAAGCCAGAGGCGGCTCCCAAAATATGATGCGTTGAACGATAATTCTGCTCTAGGCGTACTACCTGCGCACCGGGAAAATCCCGCTCAAACTTCAAGATATTTTCAATCTGAGCGCCGCGCCAAGAATAAATAGACTGATCGTCGTCACCCACACAGCATAGATTTCCATGCCCTTGGGCTAACAAACGAAGCCAAAGATATTGCGCCGTGTTGGTGTCTTGGTACTCGTCCACTAGAATATAATGAAACTGATCTTGATATTTGCGGAGGGTGTCGGGGGAGGTTTTGAACATCTGCAAACAGTTGAGCAGTAAATCGCCAAAATCCATAGCATTGATAGTTCTCAGGCGTTCTTGGTAATGCTGGTATAGGCCGATAGCTTTGCCATTTAACTGGCTGCGGCGCTCACTGGTGGGGACATCGTCGGGAGTCAGACCGCGATCTTTCCAGCGATCAATAATCGAAAGAACCAAGCGTGGCGGGGTTTGTTTGCTATCGATCCCCTCAGCGTCAAGAATTTGCTTCATTAATTTTTGACTATCGTCGGTATCGAGGATGGTAAACTGTGGCGTGAAGCCTAGAATTTCTGCATGTCGGCGTAGAAGTTTAGCGCACAGGCTGTGAAATGTCCCAAGCCAGATACTTTCCGCCGCCCCGCCGACTAGGTGGGTGACCCGCTCTTTCATCTCGCGCGCGGCTTTATTGGTGAAGGTGACGGCGAGCATCTGCCACGGTTGAGCTGCTCGCTGCTTAAGTAATGCTGCCAAGCGATGAGTCAGCACCCTAGTTTTGCCTGTGCCCGCTCCGGCGAGCACCAAAATGGCACCAGAGGTATGCTCTACTGCTTGGCGCTGTGGGTCGTTCAAGCCTACTGTCAGAGTCGGAATTAAGGTCTCAGGGAGACAAACGAGGACGGACACGGTGAACACCTTTATAAAGATTGGTTCACTCTAGCATCTGCCAAACTAAAACCAATCGGATTATTGTGCTTGAGAAAAACATGACACATTCTGCATGTTCAAGGGTTACAATCGTTTTTGTTGGATAAATTTTAGCAGGTCTTCGAGGGGGAATTTTCACCCATACATGGTGGAGCTAATCATCAGTGACTAACACTCCTCTCTGTGTAGCCCGCCTTCGTTGCGGTGCAACTTCGGCGCGGCAGCCTTCTCCTAACAGGCTCGTTCGGCTCGCCTCAAGGCTCGCCGAGCCGAAGCACGTAGTGCGAAGGCTGGTGGGCACACGAGGTCTCGAACCTCGGACCTCTACGATGTCAACGTAGCGCTCTAACCCCTGAGCTATGTGCCCTTAACTGCCTTGTGACAGGAGAGTTTTCTAATCGCCTGCGGTGAAGGTTGCAAGTTTTTAAGATCGGCTGAAAATTAACTGTACATGATCTTGACCCTCGTGCCGTCTTTGGCATAAAGTGACACTTATCACCTTACTGAAGGGGGTATTCATTAATGGCTCTAACCCCTTTATCGTGTCGGTGCTTACTCTATCAGTGTCCCTCCTTGATTCCAAAAAGCATTTTTTGATGGAAAATCATATATATTCAAAAAAGTCAACCTCATATGCCCTTGGTGTGGCGGCAGAAGATTTGGTGGCTCGGCATTATGCTGCTCTGGGGGCGATCCTGCTCAAGACCCGTTATAAAACCAAAGATGGTGAACTTGACCTTATTTTAAAATGCCAAGATAATATTGTTTTTATAGAGGTTAAGCGGCGTAAAACTCTACCCGAAGGGCTGGAGGCTATTACCCCGCCTCAGCAAAAACGTCTATTAGCTGCAGCCGCCCACTACCTCGCCGAGGTAGGCACCCCCGATGCCCTGTGTCGCTTTGATGCAGCAGTAGTCTTGCCGGATGGCACTGTGCACCTTATATGCAATATTGATGTCACTTAGAATGAAGCCCTTAGGCGTTGTCGCCGTTATGGATCCTATGGCCGGGATTAACCCTGAAACGGATACCACTTTTGCTTTGATGCGGGAGGCTCAGCACCGTGGTCACCGTGTATTTTACGTTCGCCCTGACGATATACGCCTTGATAATAAAGGTGTTTCGGCTTGGCTTACTGCTGTAACATTGTATGACGCTAGGCCGCCGCATCATGCTGTTCTTGGTGCTGCCTTTGAGAGTCGCTTTGAAGATATTGACGTTGTATTGATTCGCCACGATCCGCCCTATGATATGCGGTACTTGACCCCGGCGTATATGTTGGAGTTTTTACCATCGCGTATTTTATGTATTAACGATCCACGTTCTATTCGGGATTGTCCGGAGAAAATTCTGCCGTTGCGGTTTCCTGATTTGTTGCCCAAAACGCTTATTAGTCGGGATTCTATGGCTCTGCGTGCTTTTTGGGAGCAGCAAGGTACTGCGGTGTTAAAGCCTCTCTATCACCACGGCGGCGCAGGGGTGTTTGTATTGAAGGCTGGAGATACCAATTTTAACAGTATGGTGGAGATTCTTCAGGATCGTTATGCTGAGCCACTGATTATTCAGCAATATTTACCTGCTGTTCGCCAAGGAGACAAACGGATTTTGCTGCTAGATGGGGAGCCGCTCGGCTGTATTGCCCGAATTCCCAAAGATGATGAAAGTCGTGCTAACCTGCATGCTGGAGGCACAGCGGAACACCGAGAGCTTACGCTTCGGGATCATGAAATTTGTAGAACTCTTGCTCCTTTTTTACGGGAACGGGGTCTTTTCTTTGTGGGTATTGATGTGATAGGTGATTATCTCACTGAAATTAATGTTACATCCCCGACAGTATTGCCGGAAATGGAACTGTTATCGGGTAATAATTTAAGGCAACGCGTATGGCAAGCCATCGAAGCCAAGTAGGTATAAGTGCCCGCTCTGGGGAGATTCTCGCTCACGTTGTTGATGCTTATCTCGACACGGGAGAACCCGTCGGGTCTAAGACCCTAGCCCAGCGCATGGGTTTAACGCTTTCTTCAGCCACAATCCGCAATGTTTTTATGGAGTTGGAGGGGCGCGGATTGCTTTATGCACCCCATACATCGGCGGGTCGATTACCGACGGAAGCGGGTCTGCGGTATTTTGTCCATGGCTTGCTCGAATACGGTCAGGTTGCCCCGGACGCGGCGGCTGCTATTGATGATACATGCCGTTTGGCCGGTAAAAGTTATGAGCAAGCGCTGGCTGAAGTAGGCGGGGTCTTGTCCGGACTTGCTCATTGCGCTGGTTTTGTTTTAGCTCCCAAAGAGGATGAGCCGATTCGTCAAGTTGAATTTGTGGGTTTGTCTGGCGATAAGGCATTGGTTGTGTTAGTTTTAGAAAATGGGGTGGTGGAAAACCGTATTATTGAGACACTACCAGGTACAACATCGGCGCAATTGCGAGAGGCAGGGCTGATTCTTAGCGATCGTCTCGCAGGCAAGACATTGGATCAAGTGGAGCAGTTATTGGCGCAGGAAGTCCAAGAATGCCGGGATAATCTTGATGTTCTGACGGGTCGGTTGCTTCAGACAGGTTTGGCTGTTTGGGGTGGGGATGCGCCGCGGCAATCGCTTATTGTTCGGGGGCAAGCCCATTTGTTGGGGGATGCCGCGTTTGCTGGCGATACGGAAAAAGTGCGCCAGTTATTTTCTGCTCTGGAAACGAGGCAGACATTGGTGCAGTTGCTGAAAGCAACGCAAGCGGCTCAAGGGGTGCAGATTTTCATTGGTGCTGATAATGACTTGTTCGGCATTGCGGGGTGTTCCGCTATCGTTGCCCCGTTTCGTAATACCGCTGATAAAATTGTCGGTGCTATTGGGGTGATTGGTTCGGCGCGGCTCAATTATGCTCAGGTCATTCCTATGGTGGATTTTACCGCTAAAATGCTTACCCGGCGCTTGGGCGGCCACGATACCTTGGAAAAAAAATAGCATTGGGTATACCGCTCGCCCATCAAAACTTCCCCTCTCAATCTTGCGAGCGGTACAGCCCGCGCGGCACTTGAGCGAAGCCCTTGCACATTCTTCATGTGCAAGGAGTACATACTGATACCATTTTGCAATCAAGTGATTGCAAAATTCTTCGCTCAAACGCCGCGCGAGCTTGCCGCTTTGCGTAAATTTTTTCTACATATTGAACGCAAAGCGGTATGAACGCAGCTTTTTTACCACAGTTTGCAATCTTTCGTTGTGTTCTCATTCTTTTTTTACCATCCCCTTATACAAAATAAGGCCTATAGGGTGGAACGATGTTGATTGTGCAGACAGTGCAGATTAGTTGCTTGAATGGTACCATGCTTTCGGTGCCATATTTTCGTTTGACGGAAGGCCAGACCTGCTTGGTGAGGGGTGCATATGGTGAGGCGTCTTTCAGCCTCTTGTTGACATTGGTGGGGCTTGGCCATGTTATGGAAGGTAAGGTTAATCTGTGCGGAACGGATGTTTATAAGCTGGGCAACGCTGATCGGGATAAATTCCGGGCACTGCATATGGGGGTGGTGGCACAGCGGCGGGCGTTGATTGCTAGTCTTACCGTAGAACACAATATGCTCTTAGCGGCGAGGGCGGCTGGGAAAAAGCTAACGCTGGAGGCGATGCATAGGGTACTCGCACCGCTTAACGTGAGTCACTTGGCAAATACTAAGGCTGGTGCCTTGGATTATGCTCAAGAACGGCGGGTAGGTGTTGCAAGGGGATTGATAAATAGTCCAAAAGTTTTGTTTGTACAGGAGCCTACTGCCGACATGTATCCCTATCATGCGTATGATTTTATGGATGCGGTAAAAACTATAGCGCAAAAATCTGGGACAATCTTGGTGGTAATAAGTAATGATGATCGTCTGGAAGGACGCTTCGAGCAAACCCTTACAATTGAAGGGGATGTGCTATGATTATGGCTTTGATTTTACTGAAAAGGCGGTTTTGTGCTGTAGTGGTTGATAGTGCTTTTGCTGCTGCAATTCTGGCCACAGTGCTGGTGCTGTGGAAAGGGTTAAAGCAAATACCGCCGGAGGCTTTAGTGGGAGTGTTGGGAGAAAATGTAGGGTTTTTTGTACAGGCAGTAGAGGTTTTGAGTCTGCCAGTGATAGTTGTTTTTGTGGTGCTAGGATTGTTTTCTTTCTTTGGGTTTATGTGTTTTTTTATGTCTGCGGTACGAGAGAATCGTCCGGAATTAGCATGGTTGCGGGTTATTGGTTTTACGCGGTGGTCGTTGCTACGGCTTGTTATTTTCCAAGGAATATTAGTTGCTATGTGGGTGGTTTTTTTCGGGGTTGCTGTGGGGTACGTGTTGTTGTTTTTGTTGCAGGATGCCTTTGCCGGAGAGGTGTTATTGTTGACCATGCCTCAGATGTGGGAAATTATGGTATGTGGTATTGTATTTGTCGGGGTGGTATTGGCGAGTCTGTGGCCGGCAATGATGGCGGCGCGCATCCATGTTGATGAGGTTCTTGGCCGCTTATGATGATGTTGTATTGCCCCTGTCCGTCCATGGAAGTAGCGCAAAAGCTCTCTAGAGAGTTGCTGGGCAAAAGATTGATTGTATGTGCAAATATTTTGCCGGCAATGACCTCGGTGTACTCGTGGGAAGGCCGTATTGCCGAAGAGGTTGAAGTATTACTGTTGGCGAAGACTCTGGTAACGCAGCAAGATGCGGTACGCCAAGCAGTGGAGGCCAGCCATCCCTACACCGTCCCATGTATTGCCTTCGTGCCCGTTGAGGGTGTTAATGAAGCGTATCAAAACTTTGTGCAGCAGGGTCTTGCCTAAACCGCGCTGATATCTTTTTCCTTGGTTGCTAGAATAGTGTCTATCTCTTTGATGTGATGATCTGTTTCTTCTTGAAGATGTTTAGCTTGACGTTTTTCATCGTCTTCGGACAGCTCTTTATCTTTAAGCAGTTTCTTTAATGTGTCCATTCCATCGCGGCGGACGTTGCGGACGCTAACCCGTGCGCCTTCAGCATATTTCCCAGCGACTTTTGCTAGCTCGGCTCGGCGTTCTGCGGATAATTCCGGAACGGGTACGCGGATAACCGTCCCTTCGCTTTGTGGGTTGAGACCAAGGCCGGCATCGCGGATGGCTTTTTCCACGGCTTTGGTGTTTTCTTTGTCCCAGACTTGGACGCTGATGAGGCGGGCTTCGGGGGTGGAGATGGCGGCAAGCTGGTTGATGGGCATGCGGCTTCCGTATACTTCTACCGTAATAGGATCAAGCATGGCGGCCGAGGCGCGACCTGTCCTTAGCCCTTTGAATTCATTGCGCAGCGCTTCAACGGCAGCGTGCATGCGGCGTTTGGAGTCTTTGAGATCGAAAGTAGTCATGAAACCTTTTTAAGGCTTCTGATGGTCGCCGACAAGGGTAAAGGCACCTTCATGGCGCAGAACACGTGCTAAATTGCCTGCTTCAAGAAGGGAAAACACTAAAATGGGAATGGCGTTATCTTTGGCTAAAGAAATGGCACTAGCATCCATGACTTTTAAATCTTTGGCAAGAACTTCTAAGTAATCAAGGCGGTCATATCTGGTGGCAGTTTTATCGTGGCGGGGATCAGCACTATATACGCCGTCAACCTTGGTTGCTTTGAGTAAAGCATCGCAGCCCATTTCGACGGCGCGAAGGGCGGCGGCGGTATCGGTGGTGAAAAAAGGGTTTCCAGTGCCAGCGGCAAAGATAACCACCCGGTCTTTTTCCATGTGGCGCATGGCGCGCCGGCGGATATAAGGCTCACACACCGCGCTCATGGGAATGGCGGATTGCACGCGGGTGGACATACCTTTAGCTTCCAGTGTGCTTTGAAGGCCAATGGCGTTCATGACAGTAGCCAACATCCCCATGTAATCGGCACTGGCTCTGTCCATTCCTTGAGCAGCCCCAGAAATTCCGCGAAAAATATTACCGCCTCCTACGACGAGGCAGATTTGAATACCTTGTTGAACCGCCGCAATAATATCGTCAGCGATGCGAGATAGTATTACAGTATCAATGCCGTATTCCCTGTCGCCCATGAGGGCTTCACCGGAAATCTTGACGAGGACGCGGCGATAATGAGGATTAGGTGAGAGCATAATGGTAGATATAGAACAACCGTTAGTGCGGGGTCGTCAACTGTTGAAATGATAAGAATCTATTATTTTACCCCCAATCGCCAGCGCCAAATTACTTGTTGTACTTTTTCGATTGTCCAATCGTCCTTCCCCCAGCGTTCGGAAAAAGGCTGTTCATGAGAGCGGGGGCGTTGGTGCGTGGGCAGATTGGCAAAATGCACCCGCATGGGCAGGGTCACTCCTTCGCCACAGATGATGGCCTCTTGGCGATGTAAGCTAGGTAGAGCGGTGAGCAGACCCGCAGCGGATTCAGGCATGGCTTTGCGGACAAAAGCTTGATCTATTTCATTGCTCATCCGCAGGGTGATAAGAGTATTCACTTGGCTTAAGATGGTGGAGGAGAGTAAGGCTGGGCGTTGGCTAATAATACCTAGTGATAGGCCGTATTTTCGGCCTTCTTGGGCAATTTGGATCAACAGGTTTCGGGCGGGGATAAAGGCTGGATCGCTGTGCTCACCCATGTAGCGGTGAGCCTCTTCGCAAATGAGTAATAGTGGAGCAGAGGCCACGCCCATGCTCCATACAGCGAAATCAAAAATTATTCGGCAGAGCACGGAGACCACTACCCCGGCCACCTCCGCTGGTACACCAGACATATCAAAAATGGTTATTGGGCGGCCTAAAACCGGTAGGCGCAGTAAGCGGGCGCAAATGTCAGCCATGATGTCGTTGACCACTAGACCAGGGAACAAAAAGCTGAATCTTGGGTCGTTTTTGAAGCGATTGATGCGTTCCAAAAGCCTTAAATAGGGGGCAATGCCGTCGGTTTTTTCCAGATTCCCCATTTGTTCATTAATCCGCCAGAGCAGATCGCTAGTGGCATAGGGCAGGGGGCTATCCACGGTGATGGTTTCAGGAGGAACAGTACCACTGTTATATCGGGTGCGGGCAAACACAATGGCCTCGGCCAAGATGCTGTACTCTTGGTCATAAGTGGGGGAGTTTGCATCAACAAAAAGGGCTTTGGCTTCGCTGCCATTGAGGAGCCAGCAGGGCAGGAAAAAATTTTCTGGGCTGAGGGTATCAGCAATATCTTCAAACGCGCTGCTGTATTCATTATGGGGATCAAAAACGATGACTCGGCCTTGCGGTGAAGCGTGAAGAATCTGGCGCAGCAACAAAGCGATGGTACTGGATTTTCCGGTGCCGGTTGTGCCCAATACCGCAAAATGAGTGGCCAGCATTCGGTCAACAAGGATATAGGCTGGAATAGAGCTGTCCTGCTGTAGAGTGCCGATGCGAATACTGGCTTCCGCTGGGCGGGCATATACAAGACCAAGGTCTTCATTGTTAGCCAGCGTAACAGGTGCCCATAGAGCCGGGTAATTGGATAGTCCGCGTTGAAAGATGGATGGCTTGTTGTTCATCGCAGGATTTTTTATTATTTCGCCGATCAGGGTTACGGCTGCAATGCGGGCATCGGTGGGTGAGGGTTCGGACGTGTTACTGCGTAGGTTAAGGCTTGTGATAATGCCAAAAGCAAAACCTTGATCTTTTGTTGATATTTTGACTAAAGAGCCAATTTGAACATTTTGTAGATCGGGTTCTTTGGATGTGGATTCCGCACTTGTGATGATTTTGCGCCCCGATGGGTGGCTATTTACAGTAAGAGAGGAGTCGGCTTCATGGTGGGGTCGAATAATGATAAGGATTCCTGCGCCATCAACAGCAATAACATTTCCAAAGGTGGCGGATTTAACCATTAAGTATGTTCTCGTACCACAGATTAGTTAAACGCCCGTATCTAGGGCTAAAGCGTGGATGTCCCCTGCCATTTCTATTTTGAGAAGGGCATATATCGCTTGGTGTTGCTGTATTTTTGAGAGGCCTTCAAATGCTGGTGTGCGTAAGATAATTTTGAAATGGCTTCCTCCTTCAGGGCGTGCCCCGGCGTGTCCGGCGTGGGCACCTGAATCATCAATAACTTTGAGGATTGTTGGGGAGAAAGCAGTGCGTAGCTTGTTTTCAAGGTCAAAAGAAGTTATCATGACCGATGTTCTATCAGAGTGAGGCTACTATTTTCAAGGAATAGTCTGTATGCGGTCAATGCGCCGACAACGTCGGTTTGAGGCGGTTTTGAATGTGGCTTTTTATAACAGAAAAAAGCCAAAGGAGAGGGATTGCGATCACCTTGGCTGCGGTGAGGCTGGCGAACACCGTGCCCCGCGAAGTCGAAGCAATCTTCAAGAATATTACTGGTTTTGTTTGCAGCATGTACAAGAATACAACCAGAAATGGGATTACTACGCTGGGATGTCTTCGGCTAAGATTGAGGAAGACATGCGGCGATCCGCAACGTGGGAGCGTCCCTCTTGGCCTTTTGGCCGGGCATTTGATAAAGCGGCAAGGTCTTCGGGCTATCATCCCCCTCCGCCTTTAGTGCGGGAAGTACAGCAGGCTTTAGCAGTGCTGGATTTGGAAGGACGTTGTACTTTTGCTGTTATTAAACAACGATACAGGATGTTGGTGAAACAGCATCATCCCGATTGGGGGGCACCAGACGATACCGCTCTCAAAAAAATCACTGAAGCCTATGCGGTGCTTAAGAAGCATCAGGCACTATTTGAGACGTCGGGGTCGTCGTCGCAATAGGCAAGGCTATGTAAAAGGTGACCCCATTGCCATCGGGGTTGTTTTCGGCCCAGATAATGCCGTGATGGGCGTGGATGATTTCCCGGCAAATGGCTAGGCCAAGGCCGGTGCCGCCAGCACCGCTTTTGGTTTTGCTGCTTTGGGAAAATTTATCAAAAATAGATTCCAACTCGTTTTCGGGAATAGTGTTGCCGGTATTGCTAATACTTAGTTGCCACCATTCATTATCCTTTGTTGCACTAAGGGTGATGGTAGCCTGCTCAGGAGAGTGGCGTACGGCGTTACCCAGGATATTGACCAAGACTTGGACGAGGCGGGCACGGTCAGCATTAATTTTTATGGTGTCTTTATGTTCATTGGACATCAAAGGTGTGCAATGTTTTCGTTCAAACGTCGTGCGGGTGGTGGGCGCAAGAGTTGGAGGGAAATCTTCATGGGGGAGCGGTATATTGAGGTGTAAGCTGCTGCAATCTAGATTTTTGCTGCGCAGTAAACCTTCCATTTCGGTAATGGCGTTCTGGACAATGTCCATGGGATAGAGGGGTTGCATATCTAAGATGACTTTTTGAGCTTCGAGTTTTGAAAGATCAAGCAAGTCATTGATGAGAATTAACAGTCTTTCCCCTGCGGTCTGGATATTGGTAAAATATTTTTGTAGTTTTTCGGGGGAGTCGTTGTGCAAATGGCGTAGCCCCATATCGGTATAATTGAGGATAGCGTGCATAGGGGTGCGGAGTTCATGAGAAATATTTGAAAGAAAATCTGTTTTGGCAATATTGGCGTTTTCGGCTCTTTGCTTGGCGAGGATGAGTGCGGCTTGGTTGGTGCTTAATGCTTGCACCATTGTATTGAATGTTTGTCCCAAAATGCCAATTTCGTTGTTTTTGAGAAGTTCAGGGTTAGTGATGGGGCGAAGTCCGGCCGATTGTTGCCGCATGACTTCCCCAATATCGAGCAAGGGTGCCGCTAGCAGGGTCATGCTGATAAGGCATCCTCCGACGATGATGAGCACAATAATGACGTGGACAACACTTTGGAGGAAAGCTTCCCGGCGCAGATCGGCACGCAGTAGGTTGGTATCCCTGCATAGTTCAAGGGTGCCGATACGCTCTGGTTTAGTGGCTTTAATGTGGGGATTGCTGAAAAGAATAGGTATATGGTGGATGGTTTTTGCGCTTGTGCTTGGGGCATTTAATTCGCGCAATACAGAATTATTGGCATCAAGCACGCGCAAGCCACAATATGTGCTGTTGTGTTGTAGTGGGGCAACAAGTTCATCAATTTGTGGGAGGTTCAAGTTCCATAAGGCTAGGCTTAAAGGTTGGATAATAAAATTGAGCAATTGTTCTTGGCGATTGTTGCTATCGTTTTCGATGTCGAGTTGGCGCGTGTAAATATAAAAGGCACCACTGCTGCTGATGATGATCGTTGAAAAAAATAACATGATTAAAACAGAGCGCAAGATTAAGGAATCGCGCCATTTAATCTGTCGATACAGGGTGGGTAAGCGGTGTATAGTTTATGGGTTCCAATCGGTAAGATTATATACCGCCCGCACATGAAGATTCCCCTCTAAAATATTTTTAAGGCGGCAACAATCGTTTTGGGCGTGGCTGTATTGTTTCTTGTGGCAAGGGGCTGCGGCTGCACTTCGACCGCTCAAAAAGCAGATGATGAAAAAGAAGAATAATAAACGCATAAAACCTTCTATTCTGGCAGTTTGACCCGGCACTCCACTTCGTTGCCAAGGCCTTTGTAGGTTAATGAGGTAAAAGACAGAGCCTTGGCTCCGGCAATGCCGCGTCCATGGATATCGTTGATGCGGGAGGGATCAATTTCTAGATATTTTTCCCAGTCAAAGCCCTTGCCTTGGTCTTTGATATTCAAAACAATCTCTTTGTTTTGAATATTAAAAGACAATGTACCAAAAAGATTTTTATAATCAGGATGTTTTAAGCGTTGCTCGATTTCCGGTTGCCAAGTGTTGTTAAGGAGAAGACGCGTTTTTTCCGCATAGGTAATGCCAAGGTTACCGTGCTCAATGGCGTTGATGAGAAGCTCACTAATCCCATAAGCGGTGTTTTCAGGATTTGGGAAGCAGCTAGCAATAAAGTATGCGAGGTTTCGGGCATCTTCAAGGGTGCGAAAATGAAACTGCCCCGATTGCATAAGGCGTCCGGCACTGAAATTTTTGTTAAATTCTAAATGGCGTTCTCTACGGCCGTCGATTTCTTTGAGCACTGCATGTACAATCCCCATAAGCATGTCGCGCTGGTAAGGTTTTGTTAGATAGTAATAGACCCCGGCCTTGATCCCTTGCAGAATTTGCTCGTTGTTGCTGGCAGCCGTTTGCATGATGATGGGAATATCTTTAAAAATCGGATCGGCTTTTACGCGTTCGATGACTTCCATACCGTTCATAATAGGCATCATTCGATCAAGGATAATGAGGTCAACTTTTCGGTGGGATTGTAGGGCGTTTAGGGCTTCTTGGCCGTTGGTTGCGGTGATGACGGTATGCCCTTCTTCTTCTAAATATTCTTTGAGAATATCTAAATTAAAGGGTTCATCGTCAACGGCGAGGATGGTAGCGTTCATCATTAATCATTTTCAAATAAGGTATGTAGGCGAGCGAGTTCGATCATTTTTTTGACTTGGCCTTGAGCGCCGCGTAAGCCAATTTTCTTGTGAACGGAGATTGCTGCATCTCGTGCCATGATGAGCATACCCAACGCAGCGGAATCAACGGTGTGTAGTCCTTCGAGGGTAAAGCGTACATAGGTAATATGAGATTGTTTTATGGCCTCAAGAATAGTGCGGAATTCTTTGTTATCATTGAAATTAAAATCACCTTCTAAAAAGACTTCTAAGGTTGAATGTTGGATGTGTTTACGGATGGGCATGGGTTTTTTCCTTAAAAAAGTTCTATATCGTCGCCGGGTTTGGTTGGACTTATATTGGTATTTTTTTCATCAATAGCGAGGTTTAGGCTTGCAGGATCGATGCCGTGATGTTCGGCGCGATCACGGATGGCCATCATAACTTGTTGCCGCATGGCACCGAGCTTGATGCCAGAAATAATAGAGTGCGTTGCGTCGCTCAGGGCTTGTGTATCAAGAGATGGCGTGGGGTTGGAATCAATTTTTTGTTCTGCTTGGTTTAGCAGGCCGACGCATTGTTCTAAGATAGTGCAGGCGTTTTCGGCTACTTGGGTGTTGCGATCTTGGAACTGCAAATCGACAATCATGGCTTGGATGGATTCGGCGATTTTTTGTGAGGTGGTGATGGATACTTGCATCGCTTCGGCGTTATCTTGGTTTTGTTTGACGATGCCTTGCATGAGGCGTTCTAGGCTGTCTTTGGCCAGCATGTTGCTGTTCATGTCGGTGCTGGCAATTTCTTGAAGAACGCTAAAGCCCTCGGTGACGCTTTTGGTGACCGCTCTGGCGCGGCTGCTCATTTCACTGGAAAGCGTTGATATTTGTTTTGAAATGGATTTTACTTCGGCGGCAACGACGGCAAAGCCTTTTCCGGCTTGCCCGGCTCGGACTGCTTCAATAGTGGCGTTGAGGGCTAGGATATTTGTTTTGTGGGTAATAGTTTGAATAACCTTGGAGAATTTTTCTATTTCTGCAAGATGTTCAATGGCATCACTAAGATTGTATACAATAGAAAGCGAGCGTTGTGAAACCATGAGCAGCTTTTCAACCGAATCATTGACTGCTTGTAAAAATTCATCAATGAATTGTTTGAAGGGGATCATTGTGCCGTCAACGTTGACGGTGCTGCTGCCTTCAAGAATCCATTTTAAGTGGGAAGATTGTTGTAAAGCTGCCTTTGCTAGGGTTTTAAAGCGGTCAGTGAGGTCAATAGCGGCGTATTCTACGCTATGGGCATTTTCAGGCAATGCGTTAGAAAGAACCTTTAAGGCAAGACCATTAGCAGCAAGTAGCGATAAAACTTCGGCTGCATGAATATTATGAGTCATGCCTACCTCCAGATATTTTGTTTTCAAAATGTTGTAGAATAGTTTTTGCAATATTCGATAGAGGCACTTCAAGGGTGACGGCATGAAGTTTTGCTGCTGCTTGGGGCATGCCATAGACAACGCAGCTTGCTGCATTCTGGCCAATGGTATAAGCACCGTTATTACGCATTTCTAAAAGACCATCAGCACCATCACGTCCCATGCCGGTCATGATAACGCCAACAGCCTTTGCCCCAGCGGCACTGGCCACAGAGTTAAATAACACATCGACGGACGGTTTATGGCCGGAAACTTTTTCACCATCGTCGATTTTGCAGACAAAATCTTGGCCTATTTTTTTAATCTGTAGGTGCCGGCCACCTGGTGCTAGATAAGCATGGCCAGGGCTAAGGCGGTCGTGGTTGGCGGCTTCCTTGACGTTGATAGTGCAAAGGCTTTCTAGTCTAGCAGCAAATGATGGTGTAAATTGCGCCGGCATATGTTGAACAATGACCACTGGCGGTGTGTTTTTCGGCAAGTTGATAAGGACATCGCGCAACGCTTCAACACCACCGGTGGATGCCCCGATGGCAATAAGGCTATTTTGTGCATTAGAAGAAGGGTTGAACGACAGGGGGTGGTACTGGCCACTATCTATCTTTTGACGGCGGACGTTGGCAATTGCGGCGGCCTTGACTTTGCTGATGAGTTCCTCGCCTAGAACGGCCAAGGTTTCGCGTGTTTGATTGTGGGCTGGTTTTGCAATGGTATCGAAAGCGCCCAATTCAAGGGCGCGAATAGTCATCTCTGCACCTTTTTGGGTGAGTGAGGAGGCCATAACCACCGGCATGGGGCGTAGGCTCATGATTTTTTCTAAAAAGGATATCCCGTCCATTTTTGGCATTTCGATATCTAAGGTCAGGACATCGGGGTTTAACTGCTTTATTTTTTCCCGCGCATCGATAGGATCGACGGCGGTGCCAACAACATCAATGCTTTCGTCCGCGCTGAGAATTTCTTTGAATATCTCCCGTATCAGGGCGGAATCATCAACGATAAGGACGCGAATTTTTTTCATAGCCCCCTCAAAACAGATCAATGTTGCCAACGACTGGCTTATGTAGGAGGGCACGACGATAGCGTTCCTCATCCTGTAATTCTTTGGCCACTTCGATATCGGTGGTTGAGGGAAGGCGGCGAAGCATGACTTTGCCAGTGTCGGGATAATAGTGAACCTTGCGCGGGGTGTCACCTTCCATATCTTCACGGGTTATGGTGTACCCTTCCTTGGCGAGAAATTGGCGGATGAAGGAGGCATTTTTTGAACCGATGCGGGTACTGTTGCGAAGGACGTTTCCGCCACCAAAAACCTTGATTTCAAGCCTGTTCCTACATCCGCCTGCTGTCAGAATCCCGTTGATAAGGCTTTCCATGGCAAAGACGCCGTAGCGAGCCGATTCGCTAACTTTGCTGTCACTTTCTTCTTCTCCTGGAAGGAGAAAGTGGTTCATGCCGCCGATGCGGCAAAATGGGTCTCGGATGCAGGCGGCAATGCAAGAGCCAAGGATGGTCATCAGCATTTCCCCAGGCTGGGTGCAAACATGCCATTCGCCGCTAATAATTTTAATGACGTTTGGCTGTTTTATGGGGGGCAGGGGTTGAGTCATTACCATGCCCTAGACTTTTTGATAAATGGTTCGCCCCATAAGGCGAAACTGAGGATTGGTCTTAGCAATGCTTTCGGAATGCCCGATATACAGCCAACCGTTGGGACGCAGTATGTCGGCAATGTGATTAAACAATTTCACCTGTGTGGGTTTGTCAAAATAGATGACAACATTGCGACAGAACACAACATCAAACTGGCCACGCATCGGCCATTCGCCTAGTAGGTTGAGATGTTTGAAGCTAATTAATTCCTGCAATAAACGACTCATGTGCAGGGTGTTATGTTCTTCTTTTAAGTATGAATGATACGTAGCTGGAATTTTTTCTTTCTCGGTCGAAGGATAACGCCCAGCTCGTCCTATTTCTAGCATGTTGGTATCAATATCTGTGGCAAGGATTTTGGCATCCCATTGCCCGATGTTTGGTAAGTGTTGGTGAACCACCATGGCCATAGAATAGGCCTCCATTCCGGCGGAACAGGCGGCAGACCAAAGGCGCACGTGCCTAGTGTTTTTCTGGGCGATAGCAGGTAGTACAACATCGCGCAGGTGATAAAAATGGTGTTCTTCCCGAAAAAAACTCGTCAGGTTGGTGGTAATTGCATTGATAAGATTGCTGATTTCTGTTTGCTCTGTATCGTTTTCTAAAAAATTGCAATACTCGGTAAATGAACGCATTTTGAGTGCCCGCACCCGGCGGGCTAGGCGAGAATAGACCATGTCGCGCTTATGTTCGGCTAGAACTATCCCTGTCAGACTGTTCACCATTGTTGCCAGTGTTGCAAATTCACTCGCACCAAAAGCAAACTCGCGGTGTAAGTCAGCTTGAGACACGATACCTCCTACGCAACGTCTTCAAGAGTATCGATATGGGCAAGGGCAGGCTCCTTGTGCAGAAGGCGCCCAACATCCATTAAAACTACCATGCGATTTTCTAGGGAAATAAGGCCGGTAACATAATCTTCGGTGGTTTGTTCTTCGCCGGTAGGGGCGGCTTTAATTTGATCGCTGTTTACATCGAGGATGTCCGAGACGGCATCCACCAGCAGGCCTACATTGCGTGCCCCTACGGCGAGAATAATCACGACATGCTTGGGCGTGGCATGGGTGAGTTCACCCCCAAGCCTAGCCTTGACATCAAAAATGGGAATAATCAGACCGCGCAGGTTGATAACCCCGCGCATGTAGGGCTGTGTATTGGGCAGGCGAGTGGCTTCAGTCCAGCCCTTAATTTCTCTGACGGCCATAATGTCTACACCGTATTCTTCATTGGCCACGGTGAAAGTGAGAATTTGTTGTGGTGTTGAAGATTTTTGTATTTCAATGTTTTCTGTCATGATGAGGATCCTTTATGCTGCTCTGGGTTGCGACATAGTTAGGCTTTGGGGGCGGCCTAGGCGGCGTAAGCTGTTAATGTCAAGAATGAGGGATACTCTGCCGTCGCCTAGAATCGTGGCACCAGAAATGCCGGGTACGGGGTCGGCGTTAGCTTCTAGACTTTTGATAACCACCTGTTGCTGGCCTAGGAGTTCATCAACCACTAGGCCGATGGTCTCACCGCCAGCATCCACTAAAACCACCAGGCTTTTGTGGGATGCAAGACAGGCATTGGGAATGGTGAATATTTGGTGGAGGTAAAGCACCGGGATGAAGGCGCCCCGTACATTAATAACATCGCTGTAGCCGTCGAGGCGACGTACGTCTTCAGGTTTGGGACGCAGGCTTTCGATAATGCTGGTAATGGGAATGATATAATGCTCCATTCCGACGCGGACGATCATGCCGTCGAGAATGGCTAGGGTGAGCGGCAAAGAGACGGTAAAGGTAGCCCCAGTGCCGGGACGGTTGGCAACTTGTACTGTTCCGCCTAAGGCTTCGATATTACGACGTACTACGTCCATGCCAACGCCGCGCCCTGAGACGTTGGACACTTGTTCGGCTGTAGAAAAACCTGGCAGAAAAATGAGCTGGTCGCACTCGTCATTGTTTAACACTGCATCGGTGGCGATAAGGCCTTTTTCCTTGGCTTTTTGTAAGACTTTTTCGCGGTTAATGCCGCCGCCATCGTCGCTGACTTCAATGATGATTTGACCCCCTCGGTGAAAGGCTGCAAGACTAATGGTGCCTTGGGCTGGTTTACCACAAGCTAGGCGATCGGCGGGGTGTTCAATACCGTGGTCTACAGCATTGCGAATCATATGATTGAAAGGATCGGCGAGCTGCTCGATGATGGTTTTGTCAACCTCGGTATTTTCGCCGCTGGTAAGTAAACGAACATCCTTGCCTAGTTGCGTTGAGAGATCACGGACAATGCGGGGGATACGGGCAAAAATGGATTTTACCGGTTGCATTCGCACAGCCATAACGGCTTCTTGGATTTCTCTGGTGTGTTGGCTTAGTTCCTCAATACCGCGCATCAGTTCGGTGAACTTTTCACTGGGGAGCAGTTTTGCTTGGGCGCGTAGCATGGCTTCGGTGATAACAAGTTCCCCCACCATATTTATTAGACGATCGACTTTTTCTAAATCGACACGGATAGATGTGATGCTAGCCGTGGTAGCAGAAGATTTTTCAGATGAAGATTGGGCAGAAGCAGACTGCGTACCGGCATTAGTGCATTGATTAATCTCTTTAAAATTAATATCTAACGTGCAATGATCGTTAACAAATTCAAAGACTTCTCGGACTTTTGTTTCCGTTGCATTGGTATATAGTTGGATAGACCAGCCAAGATAGCATTTGGTTGGTTCTAAATCGGATAGAAGTGGCAGACGATTGGTAATTGCTTGAATTTTGGTTTCGCCTAATACTTTTAGTTCCCGCAAAATCAGGAGAGGTTCGTTGCCACTGAAGAAAAGCGTTTCATGGGGGATAAAATCGATAGTATAGAGGCCCCCCTGCGACGGGGGCTTGTCGAAAAGACCGTATGCTGTTTCCAGTATGGCGGGCTTTTCAGTGTGTCGGCCTAGAAGTTTTTCCAGTTTAGTGAGCAGAATATCGCCAAGACCAGGCGGCGGAGTCTCGTTGTGTTCGGCTATATGTACCATTTTTGCCACGACATCGACGGATTCCAAAAGGGCGTCTACCACTTCGGTGGTGGCGGGGATGGTGCCTGCCCGCATTGCGTCCAGCAGAGCCTCTAAGGCATGGGTGAAATGAGTGATGTAATGCAGGCCAAAAGCCCCAGAGCCACCTTTGATAGAATGGGCACAGCGGAAAATCGCATTAAGTTGTTCGGTGTCGGCGTGGCGGCTGTCGAGGTTGAGCAGGAGAGTTTCCATTTCACTCAAAAGCTCATGACATTCGGTAATATAGATTGCGCGAAATTGATCGAGTGTGCTCATAAAGGACAAACTTTTTTGACGACTTCAACTAATTTTTCTGGATCAAAGGGCTTAACAATCCAGCCCGTGGCACCAGCAGCTTTACCTTCTTCTTTTTTACTGGTGTCGCCTTCGGTGGTGAGCATCAAGATAGGGGTAAACTGGTAGGCCGGTTGTGCCCTTAATGCCTTGATAAGCTCAAAGCCATTCATGTTTGGCATGTTGAGGTCAGCAATGACGGCATCAATTTTTTTGCCGTCGAGGACGCTAAGGGCGACTTTGCCATCTTCGGCTTCTAGGATATCATAGCCTGCGGCTTTGAGGGTGAAGCTCACCATCTCTCGCATGGTTTTTGAATCATCAACGGTGAGGATTTGTTTCGCCATGATGTGGCTCCTTAAGAAGGTTCAAGTAAGGACTGCAGGCCGCAATCACTGAACGCGGCTTGGACAGAAGGAGTGGCACCAATAATGTGTAGGCGACTGTTTTTGGTGTGTAGGCTTTGTTGCAAGGATAGTAACACTTGCAGTCCTGGGGTGGTGATGGTTTCCAGTGCTGCGGCATCGAGATTGACTGCTGTATTTTCATCCATCGGCGCGTCCCTTAGGATAGTCTCGGTAAAGGCTTGCGCCGTTTCAATCGTGAGGTGTGCGGGTAGGGCGAGCATGTTTAAAACTCCTGCCAGTCTTTATCGTAGTTTTGTGCGGCGGCGGTGTTGCCGGACGGTTTACGCTCACTGCCTTGTTTGCGGGTAGGGCGAACAGCGGCAGGGCGAGTGATGGGGCTTTGTATTGCTTGGCTTGCTTGATGGCGTGTGGCATCATGGCTAAGCTTGAAGAAAGATACCGTTTGTTCCAATTGATGGGCTTGATCCACGAGGGATTGTGCAGCAGCGGTGTTCTCTTCCACCAAGGCGGCATTTTGTTGGGTCATCTCGTCCATCTGGGCGACGGCACTATTGATTTCCTCAATACCGTTGGTTTGTTCTTTTGTGGCACCGGCAATATCGGAGATAATGGTATTGACGGTATTGTTTGTGGAGACAATTTCTTTTAGGCTTGACCCTGCTTGGTTTACTAGTTCGGCACCAACGCGGACCTGTTCATTGCTTTCTTGGATTAATTGTTTTATTTCTTTAGAAGAAGCAGCGGAGCGTCCGGCCAAAGACCGCACCTCTGAGGCGACGACGGCAAAGCCTTTTCCAGCATCACCAGCTCGTGCGGCTTCGACAGCAGCGTTGAGAGCCAGAAGGTTGGTTTGGAAGGCTATCTCATCAATGACCCCGATGATGTCAGAAACTTTTTTCGAGGATTGCTCAATTTGGGTCATTGCGGCCACAGCTTTGTCTACAACACCGCCGCCTTTTTGAGCCAATTCTTGGGCTTTAAGAGAGATTTTAGTTGCTTCGTCGGTGTTTTGGGCGTTTTGGCGGACGGTGCTGGTAAGCTCTTCCATAGAGGCAGCGGTTTCTTCCAACGATGACGCTTGATTTTCGGTGCGTTGCGAGAGATCGGCGCTGCCAGCAGAGATTTCCGAAGCGGCAGACCCAACCATTTCCGAGGCTTTTTTGATATTCACCACCGTTTCGGTAAGTTTTTCCACCGTGGTGTTGATGGCATTTTTGATGGCACCAAAGGTACCTTGGTAGTCTTTTTCCATTTTGAGTGTTAGATCGCCATTGGCAATGCCTTTCAGCACATTCATGGATTCTTCCATGCCGACCTCGTTTTCAATTCGGGTTTGTACCGCTTCGGTTATTTCGTTTGCAAATTTGACAATTTTGACGACGTTGCCATTCGGGTCGAGAATGGGATTGTAGGAGGCGTTAATCCAAAATTTGCGCCCACCTTTGGCAATGCGTTTATATTCGTTTATTTTTGATTGTCCCGCGTTGAGGCTTGCCCAGAATTGCTGGTATTCAGGACTATCTTTTTCAGTTTGTTCAATGAATATGCTGTGGTGTTTACCTTTGATTTCTTCCAAGGTGTAGCCCGTGACACTAAGAAAATTCTGGTTAGCCCCGCGGATATTGCCCTTGGTATCAAATTCGATGACCGCTTGTGCACGGCCTATGGCTGCAATTTGACCAGAGTAATCGGCCACGGTGTTTTTGATGTCATTTAAAGCTTGTGCTAAGTTTCCAAATTCATCGTTTCTATTAAGGCCGTCAATGCTCATTTTATAGTCAGCATCGGCGAGGCGCTTAGCAGTCTCGGTTGCTTTACGAATCGGACGGCTGGCGTAGGTACCAATCAAGGCACCGATTCCTGATAATATAACAACGGCACTTGCCATGATGCGGTATAAAAGAGTCTTTGTATTGTTAATATCGGCAAACGCATCAGTGGCAGGTTGATGGATAATAATTTTCCAATCAAGACTTGGAAATCCTATGGCACCATTAGTGGATTGCCAGCTGACAGCGTCTTCGAGATTGGTATTTTTATTTGTTTCTGTTGTATATCCATAGGGTTTGTTTAAGGATTCTGTTGATCCTGGTACATTTAAGGATGTTAGTTTTTTGACTCCAATACTGGCAGTGTCGCGTTTATAAGTAGTGGTGCCTTGTGCGGTGGGGTTGAAATCGACAAGAGCCGTACCAGCATTGTCTTGAATAGCGAAAGATATTCTATTTGCTCCTGAAGACTTCTTTTGATTATATGTTTCTGCTATAATTCCCTCAATGGTGGCAAAATCGGCAAAGTTTACCCAGATTCCTATCATGTCTCCTTTGGCGTTGTATACTGGGGCCGAGAAAGCGATAGTGAAGCCATCTTCACGATAAACGTCGGCGACGATTTTTTCATAGGCTGGTTGTTGAACCGCGGTGCCATCTAGGGATGAGCTGCTAAGGAATACTTTGTTTTTTGCCTGTTGAAACCAGCGAGCATCTCTAAAATTACGATTATAAAGCCCAATGGTATCTAAGGCTTTGCCTTTGTTATCGGTGCTGTTGACGGCGGCAACTTTGCCGTCGAGATCGAGTAACATCATCATTTTATACAGTCCATAATTGACCATGTAGCTGTTCATGGATGTAATAAGGACGTTGTCTGCGCTTGGGCGAAACCAGTTGCGAGTATCATGGGCCGCGGTGTTGTAACCGAATGCCTGAACGTCACCATAGCGTTCAAATAGATTGCGATCGATAAGCTCGCCAATTGTTTCGGTAGTGATACGCATATCGCTTAAAATGCTGGTACGCATCTCGTCGAGTTTGCCAAAAATAATTGGCATAACGGACATCAATGGCAACAAGCCAAATACCAACAATAGTGTTATAAGTTTGAGGCGAACATCGAAACGTGGCATGAGAAATCTCCATGGGTAGGTTTTTTTCGGTTTTAACAACTAATGGTTTTAAATGTGAGGTGTTTAAAAAATATTAAGCCGAAGGTGTTTTTTCTTAACAAGGCAGAGATGATATTTTAAAAGAGTTGTATGCAAAAAATAGCAGTAGTGGGGTCAGGGATTGCGGGAATGGCGGCGGCGCGGCTGTTGGCCTCTCGTTATGCAATTACGTTGTATGAGAAAAATACGGCACTTGGTGGGCATACTCGCACGCGCATAGTTGATTATAATGGTTGTGTTATTCCAGTGGATACAGGGTTTATTGTTTTTAATCCTGTTAACTACCCCGAACTTGTCGGGTTGTTTCGGTATTTAGGCGTTGCCACCCATAAAAGCAGCATGACGTTTGGTTTTACGACTAACAATGGCGGCTTTGAATGGGGGGCGCGTAATATAAATGCAGTATTTGGGCAGCGTTCAAATCTATTTCGGCCTTCCTTTTACGCTATGGCTTTTGATGTGTGGCGGTTTTTTAAAAAAGCTGAAGCGATGGCCGAAGGATTGCCGGATGCCAGTCTAGGCGATCTGCTAAAGGCATTGCGGTTGGGGGATTTTGTACGAGATGGATTTATTCTTCCTATGGGGGCTGCTATCTGGAGTTGTTCGGCGCAAACAATGTTGGAATTTCCTGCGCAGACGTTTGTGCAGTTTTTCAGGAATCACGGTTTGCTGTCTTTTGGCGGTCAGCACCAATGGTACACGGTGACGGGCGGTGCCCAGCAATATGTAGAAAAAATTTTAGCGCCTTTAGAGGGTCATATCCGTTTGAATGCGCCAGTAATGCGGGTGTATTTGGAAGCAGATAAAGTGGTTATTCAGACAAAAGATGGTGCTGTTAATCGTTACGATCAAGTTGTCTTGGCATGTCATGCGGATGAGGCATTGGCGATGTTGGGTGATGCTACCCCGAATGAACGTTCGGTGCTAGGTGCGTTTAGTTATCAGGAAAACCAAGCGTTTCTTCATTGTGACGCAGCGGTTATGCCTAAACGTAAGGCATGCTGGTCGAGTTGGAACTATGCCAGCAGCGAGGCAGCAAAAAACGTATCCGTGACGTATTGGATGAATGAGTTACAGGGCATAGATAACGCATACCCTTTGTTTGTTACGCTTAATCCTATGAACCCGATTTCTGAGGCGCATATTTTTGATCGGCATACGTTTCATCATCCGGTTTTTACCCGTGAAGCGTTGGCCGCGCAGGCTAAGATTCCATCTATTCAAGGTCAGCGCGGCCTTTGGTTTGCAGGTGCATACCAGCGGTACGGTTTTCATGAGGACGGGCTCGTGAGCGCTATTCGGGTAGCTCAAGGGCTTGGGGTTTCCATTCCGTGGCACTAGAAAATGGTTTGCTTATTGCGGATGTGGTGCACCAGAGGGTCAGCCCAAAGCCACATCGGTTATCGTACAGGGTGTATTACCTTTGTTTTCCTCTGGCAAGAATGGGGGATATTGTATGTCGCTTTTTGGGGGTGAACAAAGGTAATCTGTTGTCATTTCATGAGTGTGATCACGGCTTTGCTGGGCGGCCATGCAAAGATTGGGTTGCCGAGGTGTTACAGGAGTACGCAGTGGGTACAGCGGACGGGGATGTTGTGCTGCTGACCATGCCCCGGGTGTTGGGCTATGTGTTTAATCCGGTAAGCTTCTGGTTTTGCTTGGATAGTGCTGGCATTCTTCGTGCGGTGGTGGCAGAGGTCAACAATACCTTTGGGGAGCGTCATGCGTACTTGTGCGTGCATGATGATCAGCGGGCGATAACCCGCGATGATTGGTTGGAGACGAAAAAAGTTTTTCATGTCTCGCCGTTTTTGCGGGTTAGGGGTGAATATAGGTTTCGTTTTGCCTATAGTGCTGATCAGATCGGTGTTTGGATTGATTATGCCGATGAGGGGCAGGTGGTGTTGCATACAGCGATGACGGGGCGACGCAGACGCTTAGACAGCTCAAGTGTTGCGCGGTGCTTTTTTCGCTACCCCTTACTTACTTTGAAAATTATAGGTCTTATTCACTGGCACGCGCTGCGAATGGTTGTTAAGGGCTTCCGTTATTACCGTAAGCCAGTTCCCCCAAATGAGGAGATTAGTCGATGATTATGTTAAAGGGTATTGTGGCATCCGGTCTTCTTAAAGCATTGGAAGAAGGTATTTCTAAAGGTACATTGCATCTTGTAACCCCAACAGGGGAGCGGCGGACGTTTCGCGGCGCTCAGTCTGGCGCAGAGGCGCAGTGGCAGATACACGATTGGTCTGTGGCTGCCGCGTTAGCAAGTCGGGGCGATATCGGGCTTGGGCAAACGTATGCGGCTGGGCTTTGGGATGCAGACGATCTGTATGCGTTGTTTCGGGTGTTTGTGGATAATCTAGAAACGCTGGATGCTCATGCCAATGGCCATGGAGTGAGTCAGCTATGGTACCGGTTGGTGAACAGTGTTTTGCGCCGCAATAGCCTTAAAGGTAGCCGCAAAAATATTCGCAGTCATTATGACGTGGGTAATGCTTTCTACCGTCTTTGGCTCGATGATAGTCTAACGTATTCATCAGCTTTTTATGTTGACGCTGAGATGAGCCTTGAGGAGGCTCAACAGGCAAAGTACCGTCGTATTCTTGATGCCATTACGCCGGATCGGCGGCGGGTGCTGGAGATCGGCTGTGGTTGGGGGGGGTTCGCTTTAGCGGCCAGTAATGCAGGGCATGCTCTGACGGGATTAACAATTTCCCCAAGTCAGCATCAGGTGGCCCGCGAACGTCTCGCAGGTAAAGCCGACATTCGCCTGGAAGATTATCGTCATGTTAAAGGTATGTTTGAGGCGATAGCTTCTATTGAAATGTTTGAGGCTGTTGGGCGGCGGTATTGGCCAGCGTATTTTAATACGCTGCGCCGCCGTTTGGTTCCAGGGGGCATTGCGGTGGTGCAGACGATTACCGTTGCCAATGGGGTCTTTGATACTTACGCTAGGCGCAGTGATTATATCCGTCACTATGTTTTCCCTGGTGGTATGCTGCCATCGGTAGCCGCGTTTCGGATGGGGGCAGAAAAAGCCGGTTTGGTATGCAAAGAGGTGTTTGCGTTCGGTTCTGATTACACTCGCACCCTGCGTGAATGGTTGGTTCGATTTGATGCTGCGTTGCCTAAGATCAAATCTATGGGGTACGGAGAGAGTTTTATTCGTAGTTGGCGATTGTACTTGAGCATGTGCGCTGCTTCTTTTGCGGCACAACGGACAGATGTTGTACAGGTTGTTCTGGAAAATCCTTGAAGAAATGGAGTTTGTTTGCTCTTTCTTTTGTAGGGCGCAGCAGGTATAAGGAATGTGAATACTTTAATAGAGGATGATTGAAGATGCCCTTGCTGGTCAGCCCCATTGATGGACAAACCCCTATGCAGCAGATTATCCGCAATGGCATCGAGATTGATCGTTGTCCGATTTCCGGCGGTGTCTGGCTCGATAAAGGGGAGCTAGAGAAGTTGCTTGGTGCGATGCAGGAGGCGATTCAAGAAGATCGCAAAGAATACAATCAGTATCGTCAATCTGTTGAAAACAATCGCCAAGAGCCACACTTTCCTCATCCTCCCGTGCAACAGCCGCGGTCTACTAGGCCAGTATACCGTGATGATGACTATGAAGGTTATGACGGTTACTATCGTCATAAGCATGGAAAGCCGAGTAAGTTCAAATCTCTTTTTGATTTATTTGATTAATTTATTTTAATCGTATACTTTTTGCGGCTGGGTTAAATCGCGGAGACTTGTTGCTTATGACCAATCTTATTGCTCCTCACGGTGGAGTTCTAATGAACCTAGTGCACCGTGGTGCGGTGACTAGCCCCTCAATAAAATTGGAACTAGCACGACTTTCTTCTTGGGCGTTAACCCCGCGGCAGATATGTGATTTGGAGTTGTTGCTTAATGGCGGTTTTTCGCCGTTGAAAGGCTTTTTGAATGAGGCAGATTACGACAGCGTTCTTGAAAAGATGCGTCTTGCCGATGGAACCTTGTGGTCAATGCCGATCACTCTTGATGTGTCTGAAGATTTGGCTCATAAAGTCACAATAGGTGAGCGTATTGCTCTGCGGGATAGTGAGGGAGTGGCACTGGCCATTCTTACCGTTGAGTCAGTTTATAGACCCAATAAAAAACGGGAAGCCAAAAAGATTTTTGGGGCCGATGATGTGGCGCACCCGGCGGTTTTTTACCTGCACCAGCGCGCAGGGGCGGTGTATTTAGGCGGTACGCTGGAAGGGCTTGAGCCGCCCACTCATTATGATTTTAAAACCCTGCGCTTTTCCCCGGCTCAATTGCGAGAGCGGTTTGTACAGCAAGGCTGGACAAAGATTGTTGCCTTTCAGACGCGCAATCCGATGCACCGAGCACATTATGAGTTGACCCGGCGGGCGGCGGCGGCCTGTGAGGCTAGCCTGCTTGTGCATCCGGTGGTAGGAATGACTAAGCCGGGGGACGTGGATCACTACAGTCGCGTGCGCTGCTATGAGCATGTGTGCAGCAGCTATCCTGAAGGGCTGGCAATGCTCAGTTTGTTGCCTCTCGCTATGCGCATGGGCGGTCCACGGGAAGCGTTGTGGCACGCGATTATCCGCAAAAATTATGGGTGCAGCCATTTTATTGTTGGCCGCGATCACGCTGGCCCGGGTAAGAATAGTGCGGGGGAGGATTTCTATCACCCCTATGCAGCCCAGGAACTTGTGGCGCATCACCAAGAAGAGCTAGGCATTGAAATGGTGCCGTTCAAGGAAATGGTCTACGTGGAAAACCGCTGTGAATATGTCCCGGCGGACAAGGTTGAGCCGGAAGATAGGGTGCTGAACATCAGCGGCACCGAATTTCGCCGACGCTTGCACAACGATATGGATGTGCCCGAATGGTTCTCCTTCCCGGCGGTTCTGAGAGAGCTTAAGCGTACCTATCCACCTAAGTTAAAACAGGGTTTTTGCCTTTTCTTTACCGGGCTTTCCGGGTCGGGTAAATCTACCATTGCTAACGCGGTGCGCGTCAAGTTGCTGGAAATTGGCGGTCGAGCCGTGACGTTGCTGGATGGAGATCAGGTGCGGCAGCATTTGTCCAGTGAGCTTGGTTTCTCAAAAGAACATCGTGATCTTAATATCCGCCGGATTGGGTTTGTCGCGGCGGAAGTGGCGGCAGCAGGCGGGGTGGCGATTTGCGCGCCGATTGCGCCATATGCTGCGGTACGCCGCGAGGTGCGGGAGCTTTTTGCTTCTGGTGCTGCCGGGTTCTTGGAGATACACGTGGCCACCCCTCTTGATGTATGTGAACAGCGCGATCGCAAAGGTTTGTACGCTAAAGCGAGGGCGGGAAAACTGCCGGGTTTTACCGGGATTGATGATCCTTATGAGGTGCCGGAACATCCGGAACTGGTTTTGGATACTGCTACCATGAACCGAGATGAAGCGGCACAACGGGTTTTGGTGAAACTACAGTCTTTAGGATATTTGGGGTAAGTTATGTTTAAGCAATGTTTGGCGGTTGTTGCCTGTACTGTATTCTCCGGATTAGCGTGGGCAAAGCCTGCGGAGGTTTCTCCCATAGTTGGAGCCTCTGAACCAGTGGGGACAGGGGTTTTAAAGCGCTTATTCTCTAAAATTTACCAAGCAGAACTTTGGACGGATAGTAGACCTTGGTCTTACGATGCCCCCTTTGCCTTGAGCTTGACGTACTATTGGTCGATAAGCGGCGTTGATCTGGTGGAAAAAACTCTTACCGAAATGCGTCGGCAGTCGCCCGAAACCGCAGATGAAGATGCTGGGTTTGCTCCTATTCTTCGGGTAGCCTTTCCTGATGTACAAGATGGAGACAGGATTACCGCATTTTTTGATCCACAAAAGGGCGTGTCTTTTACATATAACGGTAAATCCAAAGGGAGTATCGATTCGGTGGCCTTTGCCCGGCGATTTTTCGATATTTGGCTGTCGCCGCAAACCTCGGAGCCGGAGTTAAGGGCGCAATTGTTGGGTAAATCTCTGTGACTGTTTCATTATTGCGGTATGGGGTTTTGGGTTTGCCGGTAGGTTTTGTCGGGCTGCCGTTGTACGTTCATTTGCCCAAGTTTTATGCTGATACTTTACCTTTATCGCTTAGTGTTTTGGGGTTGGTGTTGTTCTTGACACGGGTGGTTGATTGCTTGGCGGATCCCTTTCTTGGTGGACTCGCCGATGGTTGGGCACTACGGCGGCGTGGGATATTGATAGCATCGGGAGCTGTGCTGACCGCTGGGGTGTTCGGGTTGTTTTTCCTGCCGGATATGGGGGTGGATCGCGGCTTAGTCTTGGTGGTTGGCGGCTTGCTGGCCATGACGTACTTGGCGTACAGTGTGTTTTCCATTGTCGTCTACACCATTGGGGTGGCCTTGGGCGGGGATGAACGAGAAAGTGTCCGGGTGTCGGCGGCGCGGGAGGGTATGATTATTGTGGGCGTGCTGGTGGCCTCGGCCCTGCCGCCGACGTTGACGCCGTGGCTGGGGGAGAAAGCCGCGTATCAGGTGTTTTGCGGGGTATTATTGGCGGTTGTGATAATTGCGCTGGCGTTGATGCGGCTGCCTGTAGCAGTGGTCAATGCCCAAAAACCGTCGGCGGGATCTTGGCGGCATGTAGTGCAGGATCGGTCATTACGGCGTCTATTTATATTATTTTTTTTAAACGCTTTAGCCCCATCCTTAACGGCGACGCTGTTTTTATTTTTTGCCAGCGATGTGTTGGGCGCGGCGGCGTGGAGCGGGGCATTCTTGGGGATTTATTTCCTTGCTGCTGTACTGGCTATGCCGATGTGGGTGCGGGTGGCGGCTCGTATCGGTAAACGGCGCAGTCTGATGTGCTCATTTGGATTGGCTATCGTCTCGTTTATGTGGACGTTTACGCTGGGTCAGGGGGATACAGTCGCTTTTGGGGTGATATGCCTGCTTTCCGGCGCGGCGCTGGGTGGGGATTTGGCGGTGCTGCCCTCGCTGTTGGCCGATGCAGTGCGGGGCAGGGGAGAGCAGCAAGCTGGGGGGCTGGAGTTTGGCATCTGGAATTTTATCAGTAAGTTCACCCTTGCTCTTGCAGCCGGGATTGCCTTGCCGCTGCTGGAGGTCTGGGACTATACCCCCGGCGGCACTGGCTCGGTAGCAGCGTTATCGGCGGCCTATGCCCTGCTGCCCTGCGGGTTCAAGCTGGCGGCGTTGGTGGTGCTGGTGCGCCAGCGCGGGTTATAAAAATTTTTCTTGTATTTTTTAAAAATATTATAAAAAAGTTTTTTTCGGTAGAAAGAACTGATTTATATAGGTTTTTCTGAATCGAAATTAGTAGGGAGCCTGTTAAAAAATGTCATTAAAAAATGTCATGTTGAAATCTATCCTTCAGACTGCTAACAGACTTGTCAGCATCATTCGGGCCTGTAGTTCAGTGGTTAGAACGTTCCGCTCATAACGGAGTTGTCCCTGGTTCAAATCCGGGCAGGCCCACCAAGTTACGCGACTTCGGCGACGTTTAGGGTGGGTGCCAAGCGTAAAATGCGGCAAATGGTGCCGGTTTCACTGGCAGTGCGGAGTTGATCGCAGGTGCCATTTTCGCGTAGTAAGCGGGTAATACTGGCCAAGGCTTGGACATGCTGGGCGGCGGCGTTGTCCCGTGTTGTTTGGCACGGGGAGAGTAGCAAGAACATCAAATCCACGGGTTTGCCGTCAATAGCTTGAAAATCGATGGGTTGAGTTAGTTGTACAAAAAAACCCACCATGCGATCGAGGCCAATCAGGCGAATATGCGGCAAGGCCACGCCCCGGCCAATGCCAGTGGAACCAAGGCGTTCTCGTTCTTTTAAAGCGTCACGAACAACCGTTGGTTGGTATCCGGTTTTTGCCGCGGCGAGTTCGGCCAGCAAGGCCAAGGCCGCTGCTTTGTCCGCCACGGACATCCCCAAGCGCACTCGACTTTGACACAGAATATCCGTAAGAGTCATAAAAATCTTTTTCCTAGTATGGGGTTATTCAAATAACCCAAGCACAGCCTACCAAAAAATTGTCTTGTAGGCTGTGCGCCAGCGCAATTTAAACGGCTTTATTCTCCGGTTCAATCCATCCAACATTGCCGTCAGAACGGCGGAAAACAACATTCAAATTGTTTGTTTTGGCATTTTTGAACACGTACACGGGACGCCCGCTTAGGTCTAATAGCATTACCGCATCTTTTACTGGTATTGTTTTGATATCACTGCTCATTTCGGCGATTACTAAGGGTGCTTGTTCAGTTTCTTTTTCAGCGCCTTCCTCGTCAGTTTGTGCCGAAACAACATATTCTCGAGCCACCTCATGTTTTTCTAGGGCATCAAGGGCGTTCAAATGATGATCTGTCAAGCGGCGCTTGTACCGGCGTAATTGCTTTATTAGCTTGGCCGCCGCCCCATCAAAAGAAGCGTAAGGATCATCCGATTCGTAATCGGCTTGGATCGTCAATGCCGTTTTTGTACCGGGGTTAAGGCTGATGTGGGTGTTAAAGCGATAGCCTTGGTGATCAATGACTACCCCAGCGTCCGTGGTGCGATTTAGGTATTTCGTTGTTGCGTGCTGCAATGTTTCCCGAATATGGGATGTCAGGCTGGCGCCAATATTCATGTGACGGCCAGAAATGTTTATTTTCATAAATTTTTCCTATGCTATAGATGATTACTATAGCGGGTTTTTTGCGGTATAAAAGGGCAAAAATACAGATGCAATTGTGCTGTGATTGTGCTTGACTCCCTTAGCTAACAGGTATAATGCGCGGTATTGGATAAAAAGAATTTTCTGGTTCGGAAAAGTACCGGAGAAATTTTGAAAGTTACGCACCATGCTTGAATACGTTCTTGGCGGACTGAGTGGCCTTGTTGCCCTCGCTTATCTTATCTATGCTCTGTTATCGCCGGAGGAGTTTTAGGTCATGACTGGAATAAATTGGATATATCTCGGTGCTAGCGTGATATTATTGACCCTTCTTGCACCCTTGCTTGGTGCGTATATTAAAACTGTTTTGAGTGGTAAGGGTCTTTTGGCACCTATTGAGACCGTTTTTTTTAAGTTGGCTGGTATTAACCCTGATGCTGGGCAAAATTGGTGGCAATACACTTTGAATATGTTGATGTTTAACGGTCTTGGTTTGTTGTTCTTATATATTATTTTAAGGCTGCAAGGCAATCTTCCTTTTAATCCGCAAGGCTTTGCCGGAGTGGAGCCGACCTTAGCCTTCAATGCCGCCGTCAGTTTCGTTACCAACACCAACTGGCAGGCCTTCAGCGGTGAACAAACCTTGAGTCAGTTTAGTCAAGCCGTTGGTCTTGGTGTGCAGAATTTTCTTTCCGCTGCTACTGGTATCTCCTTGCTTTTGGCGGTGATAAGGGGGATTTCCGCACGCCAGGTAAAAAAACTTGGTAACTACTGGGTCGATATGGTGCGTAGTACTGTCTATGTTTTATTGCCACTTTCCTTGATTTTTAGCCTGGTGCTTATTGCCCAAGGGGTTTTGCAAAACACTAATGTCTATACGGTGGCGCAAACCTTTGAAAAAGAAGAGCAGATTATTCCTCAAGGGCCAGTCGCCTCCCAGGTTGCCATTAAGCAACTTGGTACTAACGGTGGTGGTTTTTTTGGCGTCAACGCCGCGCACCCTTTTGAAAATCCAACCCCTATTAGCAATTTTTTGCAATTTTTTTCTATTTTGCTCATTCCTGCGGCGTTGTGTTTTACTTATGGCCGTATGGTGGGGGATAAGCGTCAAGGGGCGACGCTTTATAGCGTCATGTTGGGGTTGTGGTTAATGGGAACTGTGATCGCCTTATACGCTGAAGGCAATAATGTAGAAGGAAAAGATACCCGGTTTGGTGTCACCGAAAGTGTTGTTTGGGCAACAGCTACTACTGCGGCGTCTAATGGTTCAACCAACGCAATGCACGGTAGTCTAACCCCTATTTCTGGCCTAGTCACCATCTTCAATATGCAGCTTGGTGAAGTGGTGTTCGGCGGTGTAGGTAGTGGCCTTTATGGCATGCTATCCTTTGTTATTCTTACCGTGTTTTTGGCGGGGTTGATGGTCGGGCGCACCCCTGAATTTTTGGGTAAAAAAATTGAAGCACGAGAGATTAAGCTTGTGGTTCTTACTATGCTGATTCTGCCCATTGGGGTGCTCATTGGCGGAGCGATAGCCTTACTTACGGGGGATGCGCAAAGCTCTATGTTGTCCAAAGGACCGCATGGTCTTTCCGAGTTGCTGTATGCCTATACTTCAGCCACCGCCAACAATGGTTCTGCGTTTGGGGGATTTATGGGGAATACACCGTTTTACAACATTGCTCTTGGGGTATGCATGTTGTTGGGTCGTTATGGGTATGTTGTGCCTCTCATGGCTTTGGCGGGCAGTTTAGCGGAGAAAAAAACGATCCCCGCTACGGCAGGCACGTTCCCTACGCATGGTGTGTTGTTTGGAGTGTTGCTTACTGGAATCATCGGCATTGTTGGAGGGTTGACTTTTTTTCCCGTGCTGACTTTGGGGCCGTTAGCAGAGCATTTTGGCATGATCGTCGGGCAAAAATTCTAAAGGATATTGTGCCATGAGTATTCACTCAAAAGCTATTATTATTAATAAAAATATCCTTTTTCAGTCGTTGAAGGATAGTATCGTCAAGTTGAATCCCATTTTGTTGTATAAAAACCCGGTTATTTTGCTTGTTGAGGTTGCGGCTTTTTTGTGTACAGTCTCGTCACTGATTCACGGGGATTCATTATATTGGCAACTTTCGGTGTGGTTGTGGCTTACCGTTCTTTTTTCCACTTTTGCCGAGAGTTTAGCAGAAGGTCGTGGCAAGGCCCAAGCGGACAGTTTGCGTTCGGCTCGCAGTGATACTGGTGCCAAGCTCCTTAAAAACCCATCCTCTCGCGATTACCAGATCACTACCGCTGCACAATTGCAGGTTGGTAGCATTGTTCTTGTAGAAGCTGGCGATATGATTCCTGGGGATGGTGAGATTATTCAAGGAATTGCCACTGTTGATGAGTCGGCTATTACTGGCGAATCAGCCCCAGTTGTTCGGGAAAGTGGCGGCGATCGCTCGGCTGTAACGGGTGGTACTCGGGTGGTGTCTGACTCGATTGTTATGCGTATTACAGCTAAACAAGGAGAATCTTTTCTCGATCGCATGATCGCCATGGTGGAAGGGGCAAAACGACAAAAAACCCCCAATGAGATTGCTCTGCATATTTTGTTGATGGGGATGAGTATTATTTTCTTGCTTGTCGTGTTAACATTATTGCCTTGGGCATCGTATAGTAACACAATTATTCCAGTGCCATACTTGGTTGCGTTGCTTATTACTTTATTGCCCACAACGATTAGCGGCTTATTGTCGGCCATTGGTATTGCCGGAATGGAGCGCTTGCTCAAATGCAACGTAGTTGCAAAATCTGGCCGCGCGGTGGAGGCTGCCGGCGATGTTGATGTGATGCTTCTTGATAAAACTGGCACTATTACTTTTGGCAATCGCATGGCATCGGCCTTTTTGCCCCTTGAGGGTATCACGGAAAAAAATCTTGCCGAAGCAGCGTACTTATCCTCACTGGCCGATGATACACCGGAAGGAAAGTCCATTATAATTTTAGCAAAACAAAAATTTGGCTTTCAAGATACTGCACCAACCGCCGTGTTTCAGGAGTTTTCTGCTCGTACCCGTATGAGCGGCGTTGATCTTGGCGAACGCTCTATCCGTAAAGGGGCTGCGGATGCCATGCTGCGCTGGGTTGACAAAGTCTCGATTGGCACTGTTCAAAAAGAACTCCAAGGCCTCATCGATAGTATTGCTGGTGATGGCGGAACCCCTTTGGTGGTGGGTGAAAATGGCCGGGTGCTTGGAGTTATACATTTGAAAGATATTGTTAAAACTGGCCTTAAACAACGGTTTGCCGAACTTCGTACGATGGGCATTCGTACCGTTATGATCACTGGTGACAACCCGCTGACCGCTGCTGCTATTGCTGCTGAAGCCGGCGTAGATGATTTCCTTGCCGAAGCTACGCCGGAACGCAAATTAGAGTTTATCCGCAAAGAACAAGAAGGTGGCAGGCTGATAGCCATGTGCGGTGACGGTTCCAATGATGCCCCGGCCTTGGCTCAAGCCGATGTCGGTATCGCCATGAATACTGGCACCCAAGCCGCGCGGGAAGCCAGTAATATGATTGATCTTGATTCTAATCCCACCAAGCTTATTGAAGTTGTCATGGTGGGTAAGCAACTCCTGATGAGCCGAGGCGCATTGACCACGTTTTCTATAGCCAATGATGTGGCAAAATATTTTGCTATTATCCCGGCGTTGTTTATTGTCACCTATCCACATCTTTCTGCGCTAAATATTATGGGGCTTGGTTCGGCGCAAAGTGCTATTTTATCAGCGATAATTTTTAACGCTTTAATTGTGCTAGCGTTAGTGCCGCTGGCGTTAAAAGGTATTGAGTACCGTCCGGGGACTGCCAAGCAGTTGCTTGCCCGCAATTTGCTTTTTTACGGTCTTGGCGGATTTATTACCCCGTTCGTTGGTATTAAAGTTATTGATATAATAGTTAATTTTATCGGATTGGTGTAAAGGGGTATGTCATGAAAAATCTCCAATTAAGGCCATTGTTTGTTGTTTTTGTGACGCTGACCCTTATTGTCGGAATAGCATACCCCCTCGTTGTAACCAAAATAGGGCAGGTGTTTTTCCCAGTGCAGGCTAACGGCAGTTTGATAGTGGATGCCGATGGTGTTGTACGTGGCTCACGATTGATTGCCCAAAAATTCACCAGTCCCCAATATTTTCAGTCCAGGCCGTCTGCTGTTGATTTTGCTACGGTACCCAGTGGTGCTAGTAATATCAGCCGTGCTAGCCGAGCTTTTGTTGATGCCCGGCAGATTAGGGAGCAAAGTTGGATTCAGCGCGGCGGCACTGCCCCAGTGCCGGAGGCACTTCTTACCACCTCGGCCAGTGGCCTTGACCCACATCTATCTCCTGAAGCCGTTTTTTATCAAGCGCCTATGGTTGCTAAAGCGCGGAACTTGGATTTGCCAACACTTAATGCGCTTATTAGTAAGTACATAGAGAAACCCGTGCTGGGTTTTATAGGCGAGCCACGGGTAAATATTGTCGTGCTGAACATGGCTTTGGACAAGCTTTAACTGCTTGATCGTATTAAAACAGCTTTTTTCTTGCAGCCGCCGCGCTACCGTTTATTAAGAATGCGAGGGTAGAGTATTATTATGAGCGATTCTGTGTTGCATTACGATAAGCTGGTAGAGGCCGCACTCAAGGGTGTTGTGCGTACTGCCCTTGAAATCGTGCAAAAAAATGGCCTCCCTGGAGCGCACCATTTTTATATTACTTTTCGCACCGAACACCCCGATGTGGTGATCCCGGATTACTTGCGTGATCAATACCCTGATGAAATGACTATCGTACTGCAATACCAATTTGAGGATTTGTCGGTTCGTGAAGAACTTTTTTCAGTGTCTTTAAGCTTTAATAATACTTTAGAGCACCTCACCATTCCTTTTTCTGCTGTTACTGGGTTTGCCGATCCTTCGGTAAAATTTGGCCTGCAGTTTCATGTTGACGAAGGTGATGACGATGTTACTGAACACCCGGCTAGTGCGAATCGTCGCCAGGATGAGCAAAAAAACCAACCTTCTTTTCAGGATGTGACCACCGAAGCGGATGATAATAAGGTCGTTTCTTTAGATAAGTTTCGTAAAAAAGGCAGCAGCCCTAAGCCGCCAAAGCCAACCGCATAAAAATTAGCTTTAATAAAGTTCAATGTACCATTGCACTGTCTCTTTGAGGGCGTCGTGGAAGGCTCTTGCTGGTTTCCAGCCTAACTCGGTTTGGATTTTTGTTGCATTAATAGCGTAGCGCCGATCGTGCCCTAATCTGTCGGCGACGTAAGTGATTTGCTCGGCATAGGAGCGGCCATCTTTGCGGGGTTTTAGTTTGTCTAGTAGCGAGCAAATCAATTGAACGATAGTATTGTTATCTTGTTCATTATTGCTGCCGATACAATAAGTTTCACCGGCCTCTCCGCGATCCAGTACTGCGAGAATCGCCCGACAATGATCCCGCACGCATAGCCAGTCGCGGATATTCTTTCCGTCTCCGTAGATGGGGATGGATTCCCCCTGAAGGGCGCGGCGGATAACGGTGGGAATAAGCTTTTCGTCATGCTGGCGCGGCCCAAAATTGTTGGAACAGTTGGTTACTGTCGTGTTCATGCCATAGGTATGGTGCCAAGCCCTTACCAGCATATCGCTCCCTGCTTTGGTAGCCGAATAAGGGCTATTGGGAGCGTAGGCGGTTTTTTCGCTGAAGAAGCCTTTTTTTCCCAATGAACCGTACACTTCATCGGTGCTGATGTGATGGAAGCGTCGGGGCTGGCTAGGCTCTAAGGTTTCCCAATAGCGGCGCGCTGCTTCTAGCAATACATAGGTGCCCAACACATTGCTGCGGACAAATACTTCCGAACCGATAATGGAACGATCAACATGGCTTTCCGCAGCAAAATGTACAACGCAATCAATCTTGTGATGAAAAAATACCTGCCCCATCATGGCGGCGTTGGTGATGTTGCCTTGGACAAAAGTATGCCGACCTGTAAGATCAGCTTGGGCAAGGAAGGCTTTATTGGCGGCGTAGGTCAATAAATCCACGCTGATAACCCTAGCGTCTGGCTGAATGGCTAACAGATGATCGACAAAATGACTGCCAATAAAACCAGCAGCGCCAGTTACTAGGTAATTTTTGAAAATGGGCATAAGATTAACTCATTCGATGCAAGGCAAAATCCGCGGCACCCTGCAACAATGGGGCGGGGCGGTCAAGCCCTGATAGTATTTGTCGTGCTTCACTATGCACGTGGCGCGCCTGTGCCTGCGCCCCGGCAATACCCCAAAGGCGCACCAAGGTAGATTTACTTGTATCCTGACCTGTAGGCTTGCCCATTTTCTCTGTGGTGCCCTGATAATCCAAAATATCGTCAGTAATTTGAAACAACCAGCCTAACGCTAGCCCAAAACGGTGCAAAACATCTACTATTGTTGTCTTTGCTTCGGCCACAATACCGCCAGCGGCAGATGCCGCTGCAATTAAGGCTCCGGTTTTGCGGGCTTCCAGTGCATGAATTGCTTCTGGTGTTGCAGCTTGACCGATAATATCGTCCATTTGCCCGCCTGCCATGCCGGTGCTTCCGGCTGCAGTGGCCAGCAGGCTCACCAAACGACAGCGTACGGCCGCATCGGGGTGTGTTTTTGCATCCGAGAGTACCCCAAAAGCGTCAGTAAGCAAGCCATCCCCAGCCAGAATAGCAGTGGCTTCATCAAAGGCGCAATGGACACTGGGCCGGCCTCGGCGTAGGTGACTATTATCCATTGCCGGTAAATCATCGTGAATCAGGGAATAAGTATGGATCATTTCAATCGCTGCCCCTACACGAAGAAGATACCTAGCATCGCCGCCAAAAAAAAATCCGCTAGCGCATACAAGAGCCGGGCGAAAGGCTTTGCCACCGTTGAGTGCTGCATAGCGCATGGCTTCGGCGAGGCGTCCTTCTTTAGGTATTACGCTATCTAGAATAGGGCGCAAGTCATTGCTTATCCTAGCTGAAAACTCTGCAAAATTCTCAGCCATGCGCAAAGGGGGCAACACTGTCCGTGCTGGTAATCTGTTCGATACGTAGGCGGGCATCTTCTAAATGGGTGCGGCAATGAGCCTCCAAAGCTGCGCCGCGTTCAAACTGGGTAATGGCATTCTCTAGTGGAATATTCCCAGATTCTAAGCTGCGAACAATAGCTTCCAGCTCTGCTAGAGCAGCTTCAAAAGATAATTTAGAGACAGGAGGGAGCTTCATAGATAAATTCTGTTGCACTTTGGTGTAAAGGCTTTAGCACGATGCCACGCTTAGGAAAAGGATATGTTTGCATGAACGCTGCCGGACCCGCTTGGTACCATGAGACCCTGTACCCCGAATTGGGACAACGATTTCGCATTGATAAGGTGATTTTTGAGGAAAAAAGCGAATTTCAGCATGTGGTCATTTTTGAAAATGCCGTGTTGGGCAGGGTGCTTGCCCTTGATGGCGTTATTCAAGTTACTCAGCGTGATGAATTTGTTTACCATGAGATGATGACCCATGTTCCCCTGATCAGTCATCAAAATCCTCAGGATATTCTTATTATCGGCGGTGGCGACGGCGGGATTCTGCGCGAAGTCCTGCGCCACCCCGTGCGCCGGGCGGTTATGGTGGAGATTGACCCTACTGTGGTGGATATGTGCGCGAAGTACATGCCCAGCATTAGTGCCGGGGCTTTTGACAATAAAAAAGGCGAGGTCATCTTTGCCGATGGCTGTCGCTATGTTAAGGAAAATAAAGATAAGTTTGATGTGATAATTGTTGATTCTACCGATCCTCAAGGGCCAGGGGAAGTATTGTTTACCGAAGAATTTTATCGCGATTGTGCCGCTGCTTTAAATCCCGGAGGTATTATGGTAACCCAGAACGGCGTGCCGTTTTTTCAGGCCGATGAATTGAAAGGCTCTATTGCTAAGTTTCGCAAGCTATTTCAGTATGGTAGTTGTTATGTGGCTACTATTCCCACGTACTATGGCGGCTTCATGGCTATGGGCTGGGCGGCTAAAGATGGCACCACCGGTACCATAACTCAGACCCGGCGGAATGCTTGGCAGGCACTGGGGCTGACCACACAATACTACAACCTCGATGTTCACCAAGGCGCGTTTGCCTTGCCGGAGTTTATTCGGGGAATTGTGGTTTAGCGAAAAAATTCTCTCTTTGCGCGAGAGTCGATTTTTTTCTAGTATTGATTCATTCGCGTAGTACAATTTGCCACGTTTTATAATATACAGGTGATTGCATGTCTTCCGTTGCTATTAAAGTTCCCGCCTTGGGTGAATCGGTTACCGAGGCAACTATTGCGCGTTGGCTGAAAAAACCGGGTGAGGCTGTTAAAGTCGATGAGCCAGTGGTGGAACTTGAAACCGACAAAGTGACGCAGGAAGTCTATGCTCCTGCCAGTGGGGTGCTGGGTACTGACTTAATTGCCGAGGGAAAAGCCGTGCCTATTGGTGCGGTCATTGGTTCTATTACGGAGGGAGTCGCCCCAGCGGTGCCTCATGTTTCTGCCCCTGCCGCAGTGCCTAGTGCAGCTCTTGTAAAACAAGCCGCTGCTTCTACTCCTGCTGCGGCTCAGTCTCCTGTTCTGATGCCTGCTGCACAAAAACTGGCGGCAGAAAAAGCCCTTCCCGTGGCGAGCATCACCGGCACGGGCAAAGATGGCCGCGTGCTCAAGGAAGATGTTTTAAACGCCGTTGTTGCACCGGCTGCTGCGCCAGTTCCTGCTTACACCAGTGTTGCTAATGCTCCGCGGGAAGAGCGAGTAAAGATGTCCCGCCTGCGCCAGCGTATTGCCGAACGCCTGAAAGAGGCTCAGAATACCGCTGCTATGCTCACTACGTTCAATGAGATCGATATGAGCGCAGTGATGGAGTTGCGCAGTCGTTATAAAGATGACTTTGAAAAACGCCACAACGTCAAGCTCGGCTTCATGGGCTTTTTCGTCAAGGCTGTGGTGCAGGCGTTGCAGGAGATTCCAGCGGTCAACGCCGAAATCGCCAAGGATGAGATTATCTACAAGAACTACTACGATATTGGCGTTGCCGTCGGCACCGACGCCGGGTTGGTGGTTCCTGTCCTGCGCGGGGCTGACAGCCTTTCCCTTGCCGGGGTGGAAAAGGGCATCGGCGATCTCGCTGTTAAGGCGCGTACTGGTAAGCTGGCCATTGCCGATCTCCAAGGCGGCACGTTCACCATTACCAACGGCGGGGTGTACGGCTCCCTCATGTCCACGCCCATCATCAACCCGCCACAATCGGGCATTTTGGGCCTGCACAAAATCCAGGATCGCCCCGTGGTCATCAAGGGTCAGGTCGTCGCCCGCCCCATGATGTACATCGCCCTGTCCTATGATCACCGCATCATTGACGGCAAGGAAGCCGTGACGTTCCTTGTGCGGGTTAAGGAAGCGATGGAGGATCCGGGAAGGTTGTTGTTGGGGGTGTAACCCGCTCTCTTACGGGGGGGTTAATACTTAAACTGAATCTCTATCCTCGTCGCATCCCGCCCGGCCGTGGCGGGGTTGTTGAGGGTTTCGGGCTGGCCGCGCACGCTGAGGGCCGCGAGGGGGATTCCTCTATCCATGAGGGCGTTGGCGGTGGCGGTGGCGTGGTTGCGGGCAATGGCGTTGGTGTCATCGGCCTTGCGGCGGTTGCCGTCCCGTGCATAGGGGGTGGCAAAGCCGGCGATTTGCACCACGCCGCCGTGCTGGCGGTGCAGTTCGGCAACTTGGTCAAGAACGTTGCGATCTTCTGTGTTGAAATTACTGGCGGCACCCTCAAAATACAAAGTGGCAATATCCACAATTTTGTTGGCCATAGGTTCTTGTGTAGTTTTCGCCGATAACGGCGCGGTGCGTGTGGCATGGCTAGCCGCTTGGGTATCGGTAGGCATGGCTCTAGCAATTGTGGGATTGGCAATCGTAGCATCGGCAATCGTGGTATTGGCAACCGTAGCATTGGCAATCGTGGTATTGGCAACCGTAGCATTGGCAATCGTGGGTTGGGGCTGTTCTGGTATAGCGCTGTCCTCGGCGGGGGGCAGGGCTTTAGCCAAGACGGCGGCTCTTGGGGTAACGTTGCGGACATCGGCCTGTGCAGTAGCGGCAACGGTAGGTTTAGTGGCCTTAACGGTGATGGCTTTTTTCAAGGACGGTGTCGGAGCCGGGCTTAAAATGGGCTGAGCCGCTACAGGAGCGGAAGCTTGTAGAACAGGGCGTTCGGCGATGGCTTGCTGTCGGCTGCTGCGCTCTAGATAGCTCACCACGTTTTCCATCCCGGTTTGCCCGGCAAGACGCATGGGTTCGGCAGCGGCAGACTGTGTTGCCTGACGCAAAGCAGTAATCGGGTCGAGGCCATTAACAGAAGCGTTGCCTACATATTGGTTTTGGTCATCGCTGCGGCGGATGTTGGCGGTGTCGGCGGGTAGCGCGCCACGTTGTGGAAAGGCTTGTTGTGGTTGTTGTATCTGCATTCCTTGTAAAGGTTGCTGGGTGTAGGTTTGCCTTTGATTCTGCCATGCTTGTTGCTGGACTTGTTGTTGAGGTTGTTGCTGGGCGGCTTGGGAAAAACGGCGGCCTGCGTTGTGGAAGCTCTCCATGAGCTGTTGTTGTTCAGGAGAAACCGAGCTGTCCGGCAAGCGCAGGGCAGCGGTAGCCGGGCTGATGGGTGGTTGTATAACGGTGGGGGCTGGGGTGAGGAAGGTTTGCGGAATCTGGGCGGTGGTGTTTTCGCCAAAAAGGGTGCGCTGACCCCGGCTGCGATCATACCAGCCGACGGTTTGCGCTTCCACGGCCATGGCTAAGGATTGGAGATTATTATCAGGCCGCTGGTGCTGGAGCGGATCGGCGACGGTTTGAATGCGGGCAATCGGGGGGTCTTGGGAAAGTTTTTTTTGTTCTGTTTGTGCTGTTTTCTGCTCGCCACCGAACCAAGCCAAAGAATCATTTTTGGCATTGGCGCAACCGCTGAAAGCCAAAAATAAAGCCAGCAAGACTTTTGTTTTGATAAGGGTATCAGTGGTCGGCATGGTTAATGTCGCAAGATACTTTTTAAGGTTGTATTATGAACGATGAGACAGTAGGAAGATTAACAAATCATTAAAGCTGTGCCGTCTTTAAGATTTTTTCATGCTTGTGCTTCATAACGCCTTAAACGTAAAGGATTGCCTTTTATGAGTGATGATGTCTCTAGTTCGAGAACCCCCGATCCGGTAGTGTTATCTCGCAAAATGGCGGATATTGCCCTGCGTGGTCAAAAGATTATGCAACAAGTGCTGGAACGCCAGCAAACAGAACAACAAGGCGGCCTTGGGATGGCCGATCCGCTTAATGTTGGGGGTGCTTTTGTTGATTTAACAACGCATATGTGGAGTGATCCCACGCGGTTGGTGCAGGCTCAGTTAAATTGGTGGCAACAATATATTACCTTGCTTGGCCACACAACGCAGCGTTTTTTGGGCGAGGCTGATCTAACCCCAGTGGTGGAAGCCGCCAAAGGCGACAAACGTTTTAAGGATGCGGCTTGGAACGACAGTCCGTTATTTGATTTTATTAAGCAGTCGTATTTATTGTCCGCGCAATGGCTTCTTGATCTTGTGCGCAATACTGAAGGACTGGATGCCAAGACAGCGCAAAAAGTTGATTTTTATACTCGCCAGTTGGTGGATGCTTTAGCCCCGACGAATTTTTTATATACTAACCCTGAAGTCCTGAGAGCCACTTTTGAAAGTGGCGGGGAGAATCTTGTGGCAGGACTAGAAAACTTTATTAGTGATCTAGAGCGCGGCAAGGGTAGTTTGAAAATCTCCATGACCGATGTGAATCAGTTTGAAGTCGGGGAAAACTTGGCCGTTACGCCGGGGAAAATCGTTTTTGAAAATGACTTAATTCAGCTTATTCAATATGAACCAACGACAAAAGAGGTGGGGAAAATTCCACTGCTTATCTTGCCACCGTGGATTAATAAATATTATATCCTCGATTTGCGCGAAAAGAATTCTTTTGTCAAATGGGCAGTGGACCAAGGGTTGACTGTCTATATGGTCTCTTGGGTTAACCCTGATGCTGACGATGCCGGCAAAACATTTGAAGATTATATGAATCTTGGAGCATTGACAGCATTGGAAAAAGTTAAAGAATTTTCCGGCGTTGAGAAGGTTAATATCGTTGGATATTGTTTGGGTGGAACCTTGCTGGCGTGCGTGTTGGCGTGGTTAACGGCCAAGAAAAAAGCCAACCAAGTGGCTTCGGCAACGTTTTTTACCACCATGCTGGATTTTACTGAAGCTGGCGAGTTATCTGTTTTTATTGATGAATCGCAGATTAAGGCATTGGAAGATCGGATGAGTAAGAAGGGTTACTTGGACGGTGCTGAGATGGCTACGACGTTTAACATGTTGCGATCTAACGATTTGATTTGGTCGTTTGTAGTAAACAATTATTTACTGGGGAAGGAACCTTTTCCCTTTGATTTGTTGTACTGGAATGCTGATTCTACCCGTATGCCGGCGGCGATGCACAGCTTTTATCTGCGCAATATGTATCAACATAACAAACTTGTGCAAAAAGATGGTGTGATATTGAACGGCGTAGGTATTGATATTCATAGTATTAAAACACCAAGCTTTTTTCTCTCTACTGCGGAGGATCATATTGCTCCCTGGAAGTCCACTTATGTTGGGGCGCGGCTTTTGGATGGGGATGTAACATTTTGTTTGGCTGCATCGGGGCATATAGCCGGGGTTGTTAATCCGCCTGCCAACCAGAAATACCACCACTGGATTACCGAGCATAAGACACTGCCAGCAGATGCCGATGCGTGGCTTGCAAAAGCAAATCGGGTTGAAGGTTCTTGGTGGCCAGAATGGCGGGCATGGCTAACGCCTTTCTTGGAAGGAAACGTTCCGGCTAGGGGTATTGCTGAGCCCAAGGGAAAGAAGCTTGAGGATGCCCCCGGGCGCTATGTAAAGGTGCGGTGTTAGCAGGGCACCCCTCTATTAAGGGGCTACCTCTATTAATACGGCGTTGTTGCATAATTCGCAAGCATTTGATAACAAAAATGAATTTTTGCGGCATTTTTACAACAATTTCCGCCTAGGCTAGAGGCGGCTTAAAACTTGTGCAACAACGCCTCTTCTCTCGCAAGCGGGGAAGGGGGGGCAGACCGAGCACTTCAATAAAACCAACACCGTGGTGCACATCACAGCAAAATACTCTATTTTATGTAAAAGTCTCTTAACAGGAGGCATCTATGTTTTTTCGTAAACCGCCCACTACTGGCTCTGTCGAAGCCGCTCTCAGTGATTCTTTAATTAAAATGAACATTGAAGAATTACAACGCGCCTTAACTCATGGCGACCAAGCACGGATAAACGCGGCTAGGGCGTTGCTTAGCTATGACATCAGCAAGCGTTTTCCGGTATACGCCAACGGCGTTTTGGAGCATATTGAGCGGTATGTTGTTAATGCCGCGCCGGCCCGCTGGGCGGCGTAAGGCACCTCACGGGTTCTTCGCCGCCGGGATAATTTGCCCCCGCACCCGGCCATCGCCCCCGGTTTGGTGCAGGGTGCTGATGCCGGTGTTCATGTTAATATCGGCGCGGTTGCCGATGAGGTAGCTCTTTCCTCGCTCAAGGCGCACGGTCGCCCCGGTAAGGACAGCAATGCCCGTTGCCGCATCATAGGTGGCCGCATCGCCCAGAAGCCGCTCCGTGGCTGTTCGTATTACAACAGAATCCTTAGCAATAGCCCGTTCCAAATTTGTTTTGTTGCTGGCATCTGTTTTAAAAAAAGCCTCAATTGTCTTAGCGTCAAGATTTACCGTGGGTGTCGCAATGGTGGCGTTTGGCTGAGCCAAAAAACGATTCGTGCTTTGATTATAAACAAGTGTCCTCGCCTGTAACCGTTGTTGTTTCGCATCCTCTACAAAAGCTGGATTTCCCTTTAACGTCAATAGTCCCTCTGCCACTTCATAAACAGCGTTGTCCCCGCCCGCCTTCCCATTGGGACTTTGACCCGCCACATGGCCTTCCGCGGTAAGTTTCTCCAACGCTGAAACGGTGCCCTGTTGTTCTGTTGGTGTATCTTTTTTCCAAGTCGCCACGATATTATCTGCCTGTAATACATGTTCACCTAAGCGCACCCGTACCGAACCACTGGCGCGCACCACATTGGTCTCGGGTTGCCATTCAATCCCGCTGGCCGATTCAATCTCAAACGGAGTATCTCCAGCGGCGTTTTTGAGGCCGATACTTGTCTCGGCTAGTGCTGCGGACGCCGATATCATCATGATAAAAAACAGACTTATGCGCATTAATGAGGCACTTGTACAGACAACGGCGAAACGGATGTTTTTCCTTTAAAAACAACACGATTTCCGCCATCGAGAATCTCTACCCCCGCCGCATCCAGCCGCCGGGTTTTGGTGGTTGCTGTCACCGGATCGGTGCTAACCGCCGTGCGGCCATCCACATCCACCACCGCGCTCACCCCCTCTAGGGTAGTCCCCTGACCGTTGCGCACCGCGACTTTGCCGCCGAGATCAATCTCCCCCGCATCACCATTGTAGGTGCCGTGGGTGGCTACTAAAGCCAATGGGTCTTGGCTGCCCAGCTTAAAACCAGCGTTAATATCATGAAGCAAGAGATCCGGCGTTGCCGCGTTGCTGCCTGGTTCGGTTTCCGCGCTGGCCGCCGTCACTACAAAGGGGCGATTTTGCTTGTCCACGCCGTAAAGCCGGGGCATCAACACCCGGCCCACCACGCTGGCATTGTTTTCGGAAACCACGCTAACGCGCCCCGCATCGGCGATAATACTAAAGGCCACAATCACGCCCACCAACAATGCTCCGAGTGCCGGCAACCCGTACCGCGCTACCCGGACAACCCCGGAATAACACCGCAATGAGGGAGGAAATCCAGCCATTACGCCACCCCCGCCCGCAGCAGATCATGGATGTGCACCACGCCCAGGGGCTTATCCGCCTCATCCACCACGAAAAGAACGGTAATACTAGCATCCTCCATGGTCGCCAAAGCATGTTGCAAAAACGCGCTAGGAACAATAGTCTTAGGGCTAAGGCTCATTATATCGGCGGCGCTCAGAGTACGCAGATCGCGATCCAGATGCCGCCGCAAATCGCCATCGGTAATAATCCCCAGCAGGACACCATTTGCATCCACCACCCCGGTGCAGCCAAGGCGTTTGGCGGTCATCTCCAGCAGCGCGTCTTGCACCGACGTTTGCGGCATCACCACGGGCATGTCGGCATCCTTGTGCATGACCTCCACCACCCGGCGCAGGCGTTGTCCAAGCTGACCACCGGGGTGAAATTCGCGGTAATCATCGGCGGTAAAGCCGCGGTGCTCCAACAGTGCCACCGCGAGGGCATCCCCCAAGGCCAGCATCATCGTGGTCGTGGTGGTGGGGGCTAGACGTAAAGGACACGCAGGCTCCGCCACCGGAAGCAGCAACACCACCTGGCTCGCCTGCCCCAAGGTGCTTTTCGCGGCGCGGGTAATGCCCACCACGGGAATCTGCCGCCGGGCAGCATAATTCAGCACGCTAGCCAACTCCGGACTCTCCCCCGAATCCGACAACGCAAGCACGGCATCCCCGTCGGTGAGCATCCCTAAATCCCCGTGGGCAGCCTCCGCCGGGTGCAAAAAAAACGACGGCGTCCCCAAAGAGGCCAAGGTTGCGGCAATCTTATGGGCAATATGGCCGCTTTTGCCCATCCCGGTGAGAACCACCCGGCCCTGCACCCCGGCAAACAGCTCTACCGCCTCGGCAAACGCCCCGTCCAAGGCATAGCACAGCTTCAGGATACCCTCGGCCTCAATGCGCAGCACGCGCTGGCCCACGGCTTGGTGGTTATTAACAGAAGAGATATTCTTTAGCATTGGTTTCACAGCGGTTTTTGTCATGCCGGCTTTTCATAGCACACTAGGGTAAAAACTTCAATAAAGCTGACATAAAGGGCGTTTGTTATTATCATTAAATAAAAATTGACAATGTTTAAAAATAAAGGTAAAACATTAATCAATCTTGGAGAATTTTATGGTTAGGACTTACGCGTTAACAAAAGAAAAGGAAGCTGCTACAGGGCATTGCAAGAAGAGGTCTTGTCGATGTCCCGAGCACGCAGCGTAAATTACAAGGACTACAGCCAGTTTTTGCTGCTCAGTCAGATCAATTTTACCCAGACGTATTACGCAGAGCATAGCGAGCATGTGGGCCATGACGCGCTGAATCGGTACATGCGGGAGGAGTCTTTACCGCCGAGGGTTTTATGGGAGCATGTGCGGGACGATATTGTGCAATGCGACGATGCTTGCATTGTTTTTGACGACACGATTGTGGACAAGAACTACAGCAAGGCGATAGAGCTGGCCTATCGGCAATACAGCGTCAATTCCAAATCAGTAATCAAAGGGATCGGCGTTGTTACCTGCGTTTATGTGAACCGGCAAACTGGCCAGTGGTGGCCGATTGACTTTCGGGTTTATGACCCGGACGGCGACGGACTAAACAAGCTGCAACACGCGGAAGCAATGTTGAAAAACGCGATTTTCGCCAAGAAACTGGCCTTTCAATACGTGTTGATGGACAGTTGGTATGCCACCACCGATCTCATGACCAGCATCCATAACCTGGGCAAGATTTTTTACTGCCCGCTGAAAAGCAACCGCCGGGTCAAAACCGGTTTTCGCCATGAACGTGTGGATTTTTTGCAATGGTCGCCCGAAGATTTGCAGCATGGACGTTATGCACGCTTGAAAGATATGGGGAGAATGGTAAACACAAAACTGTTTCGCATCGCGGTCTTGACCGACCGGTTCGATACCATCGTGACGAACGATGTTTCTCAAGGCTCCGCGGAGGCTGTCAAATCGCTTGTTGGCCTCCGTTGGAAAATTGAGCAGTTACATAGAGAGCTTAAACAGCTCACCGGCATTGAAAAATGCCAATGCCGACGACAACGCGCCCAGCGTAACCATATCGCCTGCGCGATGATTGTCCTCGTATGTCTTAAACGCCTCGCCGTGCAGTGCAAAACCACTGCTTATCGCCTAAAAAGAGAATTGCTCGGTGAATATATGCGAAAACAGTTGAAATCACCCACTATCCGCTTCGCTTAACGCGTAAGTCCTA
>JBKDWF010000044.1:0-6327 GCA_046338525.1 Holosporales bacterium | reverse complement strand
GCCTGCAATCACAAGGGGGAGAGAATTTTCTTCTTTCTCTCCCGAATCTTGTGTCGTACTTTCAAAAAACGCCTTCCTGGAAGGTCTTTTTGGAAGCTGTCCGCCGCTCTCTGGTTTTTTCTTCCCTGTTGTCTTGGTTGGCAGGAAGAGAAACAAAAGAGCGGTAGGGTTCTCGGTGCTTGGCCAAGTCTTTGAGTACCTATCCTCACGTTATCAAAGCCCTTGGCAGAAGTCAAGATTGTGGCTGCACTTTTTTATGGGGGTATGTCAAGTATTTTTTACTCCCCCAAACACCCCCCTTGCCAAACACCTCACTCCCCTTCAAATATCTCGTTTATGAGCATCATTGACAAATCCCGCCTCCCTAGCCGCCATGTGAGCGTTGGACCAGAGCGCGCCCCACACCGTAGTTACTACCACGCCATGGGCATGACCGAAGAAGACATTGCCAAACCGTTTGTCGGCGTAGTGACCACCTGGAACGAGGCGGCACCGTGCAACATTGCCCTCATGCGCCAAGCCCAAGCGGCTAAAAAAGGCGTTATCGGCAATCATGGTACGCCACGAGAATTTTGTACCATCACCGTAACCGATGGTATTGCCATGGGGCATGAGGGGATGAAGTCTTCACTGGTGAGCCGTGAGGTTATTGCCGACTCGGTGGAGTTAACTGTCCGGGGTCACAGCTATGACGCTTTAGTGGGTTTAGCCGGCTGTGATAAATCATTGCCTGGGTTGATGATGGCTATGCTGCGCCTTAACATACCGTCGGTGTTCATGTACGGCGGATCGATTCTACCGGGTCAGTTTCGCGGCAAAGACGTGACAGTGCAGGACGTTTTCGAAGCTGTGGGCAAACATGCCGCCGGAAATATGTCCGATAAGGATTTGCATGAACTGGAATGCGTTGCCTGCCCCTCTGCTGGTTCTTGCGGCGGTCAGTTTACCGCCAACACTATGGCCTGTGTATCGGAAGCCATGGGACTTGCCCTGCCTGGATCAGCTGGCGCGCCAGCCCCTTATGAAACCCGGGATGAGTATGCCGAGGCCAGTGGCCGGGCGGTCATGTATCTCCTCTCCCACAACATTCGCCCGCGCCAGATTGTCACCCGTAAAGCTTTGGAAAATGCTGCCGCCGTAGTGGCGGCCAGTGGTGGCTCCACCAACGCGGCACTCCACCTTCCGGCGATAGCCCATGAAGCGGGCATTGCCTTTGATATTTTTGATGTTGCCGAGGTGTTCCGCCGCACGCCGTATATTGCCGATTTGAAACCTGCTGGCCGATTTGTCATGAAAGACCTGTTTGAGGTCGGCGGTGTGCCGGTGCTGCTGAAAGCCTTGCTGGACGGCGGGTATCTTCACGGGGATTGCCTCACCGTCACGGGCAAAACCTTGGCGGAGAACCTGAAAGATATAAAATTTCCCGTTGATCAAGAGGTCATTCGCCCCACCAGCACCCCCCTCTCCCCCACCGGGGGCGTGGTGGTGCTGCGCGGCAACATTGCGCCGGACGGCGCTATTGTTAAGGTTGCGGGGATGAAAAACCTACGGTTTGAGGGTGTGGCCCGGTGCTTTGATTGCGAAGAAGACGCGTTTAAAGCCGTGGAACGCCGGGACTATAAAAAAGGCGACGTGCTGGTTATTCGCTATGAAGGACCCAAGGGCGGCCCGGGAATGAGAGAGATGCTGGCCACTACGGCGGCGATTTATGGCCAAGGCATGGGCGCAGATGTTGCCCTCATCACCGATGGGCGCTTCAGCGGTGCTACTCGGGGCTTTTGTGTCGGCCATGTCAGCCCGGAAGCCGCCGAAGGCGGGGTCATTGCCCTGATCCGCGACGGCGACACAATCATCCTCGATGGCGACAAGGGCACCATTGATGTCGTGCTTTCCGAGGCCGAACTTGCCGAACGCCGTGCCACTTGGAAACCGAAGTCTCCGCATTTTGGTAGCGGTACATTATGGAAGTATTCCAAGACCGTGGGTGGTGCTCGGTTCGGTGCCGTCACCCACCCCGGCGGCGCGGGGGAATTGCGGTGCTATGCGGATATTTGAGGGTCGGCTCCATTATTTTTCACTTTTTGTGCTCTTTTAGATACACATCTTAAGTTTTCTTATAAAACACTGTAAAATAATAAAATACTTTATCTTGAACAATCAAGCCAACTATAAAGCCTATCTAACCATCCCTGCTTTCCACTAGCCTTTCCCCCCTACTCACTCTACAACCTTGCGGACTAAAGGGAAAAGGACGCGCCGCCCATGACCACCGCTGATATTTTATTGTACGTCGGGATTGCCTTAGGGGTGTATCTTCTCATCGGGCATCCATCGCGCCGCCGCGTGCGGGGAACGATCGTTGAGACGATTAAAACCATTGTTTATGCTGGTTTGTTAGCCCTGACGTTCCGCACCATCGCTTTTGAGCCGTTTAATATTCCTTCGGAGTCCATGCTCCCCGGTTTGGTCATCGGCGATTACCTGTTTGTCTCGAAACCGTCTTATGGGTACGGGACGTATTCCGCGCCGCTGCCCATCCCGGCTCTCAAGGATCGCCTATGGTTCACCCCGCCCCAACGCGGCGATGTGGTGGTGTTCCGCCCCCCGCATATGCCGGATGTGGCGTTTATCAAGCGGCTCATCGGCCTGCCGGGGGATAAGGTGCAGGTTCTGGGCGGCGCGCTGTACCTCAACGGCGAGCTGGTGCCCCGCACCGCCGTGACGCCCTACATCCACCCCCGCCGTCCTGGAGGGGAACCGGAATCCTTGCCTACCTTTATTGAGACGTTGCCGAACGGGGTGAACTACACCATTGTAGAACTGGACAGCACCCAAGGTGATCTTGATAACACTAGGGAATTCACCGTTCCCGAAGGGCATTACTTTTTCATGGGGGACAACCGCGATCGCTCCGACGATAGCCGAGCCAGCGTCGGCATGGTGCCTAAAGCCAATCTTATTGGCCGAGCAGAAACATTATTTTTCTCCCTAAAGCCAGAAGCCTCTATCTTTGCGCCATGGGAATGGCCGGCGCAGATACGCTATGAGCGGTTATTGCAACATGTCCGCTGACCCGGCCAAGCTTCAGGCCATCATCGGCTATGCCTTTAACGATAAGGGGCTATTGCACCAAGCACTCACCCACCGCAGTGCCAGCCGCATCGGGGCACCCTTTAGCTATGAACGTTTAGAGTTTCTGGGCGACCGGGTGCTGGGCCTTGTCCTTGCCGAGGCATTACTGCGCCAATATCCCGCAGAAAAAGAAGGAGCCATTGCCAAACGCCACGCCGCGCTGGTGCGCCAAGAAGCACTGGTAGCAGTGGCCGAACGCCTGCACCTGATGGACTACATCTCTACCCCTTCCACCGATCGCACGATCAACGCAGCGGCAAAAGCATCGGTTCAAGCCGACGTGATGGAGGCGATTTTAGGCGCGGTGTACTGGGACGGCGGCTTTGCCCCGGCCAAAGATATTGTGCTGCGCTTTTGGGATGAGGCTCTAACCGCCGTCAACGCCCCGCCCATTGACGCGAAGTCGGCTCTCCAAGAATGGGCGCAAGGACATGGGCTTCCCCTGCCCGACTACACCCTTGTAGACAACCAAGGCCCGGCCCACGCACCGAATTTTACCGTTACAGTCAAGGTGGGCAAACACCCCGCCTGCACCGGAAGCGGCACCACCCACAAAGCCGCCCAACAAGCCGCCGCCACCGTCGCCTTACAGCAGCTAGGAATCTGGACAGCATGACTTCTACCCCACAGCGTTTCGGCCAAGTGGCCATCGTCGGCCTGCCAAATGCCGGAAAATCAACCTTGGTCAACGCCTTGGTGGGGGTCAAGGTCAGTATCGTCTCGGCCAAGCCCCAAACCACCCGCAGCCGCATCACCGGGATAGCCCATGTTGATGGCACCCAGATGGTGTTGCTGGACACCCCCGGCATTTTCGATAAGCCCGTGGGCGCGCTGGGCAAGGCTATGCATTTGAGTATTCTGGAATCCTTGGGGGCGATTGACGCTGTGGTGTTAGTGCTGGATGCCGCCTCGCCGCCGAACAAGCGGGCGACGAGCCTGCGCCGATTGGAAAACGTCCTGACCGAGGCCGGGGGGGGGAGTAAAAAGCTGCCGTTGCTGTTGGTGCTTAGCAAGGTGGATACCATTCCCAAAAAAGACGCCATGGAGGTATTGCAGTGGGCGGCGACAGCCTGTCCCGAGGCGCACAGTTATTATGCCACCGCCGCCGTGCGCGGCCACGGGGTTGCCGATCTGGGCAAGACTCTGGCGGGGCTGATGCCCGAAGGGCCGTGGGCGTATGACCCCGAACAGACCAGCACCCTGCCCCTGCAACTGCTTGCCGCTGAAATGACAAGAGAAGAAGTCTTCCGCCGCCTACACCAAGAGATTCCCTACAGCCTCACGGTGGTTCCCGAAGCGTGGGAAGAAGGCCGCCACGCCGCCACCATCCGCCAGCAAATCCTTGTTCAGCGCGATTCCCATAAGGCCATGGTCATTGGCAAGGGCGGCCAGATGCTCAAAGCCATTTCTATGGCCGCCCGCACCGCCATTGCTGAACTCACCGGCCGCCCGGTGCACCTGTTTTTGCATGTTAAAGTAGCTCCGGGGTGGGAGGGGGATAAGAGGCTTGGGGAGAATTAGGTGTTTTTCTCATGGAAATGCGGTACACTGTTTCAGCATGAAAACCCTGCGTACTGTGTTGAAACGCCTCATCGCCGCCTCTGCGGCGCGTAAGTTGCGCCGGTATCGGGGGAAAATTGATCTTCGTATTGATGTTGATGCGCTGCGTGAGGATAGAGATGTTATTTAAAAGGATAAAGGTTCGGACTTTATTACTATGAATTCAGACGCCCTCACCCTGGAAGGCCGTTGGCCTTCCTTCCCTCTCCCGGGGGGAGAGGGATTAAACCGTGCCGCCCTCCGAAACCCCTCTCCCACTGGGAGAAGGGCAGGGGTGAGGGCGTTTCAAGATGATATATTTCTTTGTTTTTCAGTAATAGCTATTGTATGACCCACGCTGCAAAAAAAATCTTCGTCGCCCTGGACAACAGCGACGCCGCCGCAACCTTTGCGCTAGCCCAGCGTCTGGCCCCCCATGTTGGCGGCCTGAAACTGGGGCTGGAGTTTTTTAGCCGCCATGGCCTGGCGGGGCTAGAGCCTTTTACGACGCTGGGCGTCCCCCTCTTTCTTGACCTGAAATTTCACGATATTCCCAACACCGTGGCCGCCGCCGTGCGTAACGTCGCGGGTAGCGGGGCGCGGTTTCTCACCGTTCATGCCAGTGGCGGCGGGGCGATGCTGAAGGCGGCGGTAGAGGCAGCAGGGGGCAACCTCGGTATCCTCGCGGTCACGGTGCTCACCAGCCTAGAGGCCAACCCGGAGGAGGTTCTGCGCCTGGGCAAGCTGGCGCAAGCGTCCGGCTGCGCCGGGGTTATTTGTTCGCCGTGGGAAGTGGCCGCTATCAAGGCCGCCTGCGGCCCGGCCTTTGTGTGCATCACCCCCGGCATTCGCCCGGCGGGCAGCCCGGCGGGGGATCAACAGCGCACCGCCACGCCGGAACAAGCCCTAGCCCAAGGCGCGGATTACCTCGTGGTCGGGCGGCCCATTACCGGGGCGGCGGACCCGGTGGGGGCGGCAACCTTGTTGTTTTAGAATATTTCTGCTTAAATTCTTTAATTTAAAAAAATACTAGACAAATAAAATATATTTATCTATGTTATTGAAATGAAAATTAGTAAAGAATATTTAGTGGCCGGAGCAAGTATAGCAAGTATAGCAGTACTTGGCTCTGGAATAACCCTAGCCACACTAATACTAGCACGAAAATGCACCGACTATATTATCGACAACAAGCTTTCACCCAAGTCTGTAGAGTACTGGCTGGCAATAAGTCTGACAGCAATGGCAGCAACTGGCTCGGCAATAGGTCCCCTGTTGATTGAGAATAAAATTCACACCTTTCTTAAACCTCCATCGCCACCAACATCACTGGTTAACAAGACCGTAATTCCCGAATCCATGCCTCAGGAATTAAGAGAGGTGGTTGATACAACGGCAAAGAGTGTGGTAAAAATAAATATAGGAAAAGGAGAAGGTGCTTGCAGCGGTAGCGTTGTTGGCCCTAATGGGTCACACATTTTCACTGCGGCGCACTGCATACCTCAATACTACAGCCTGAACTACCCCCCAAAATTCGGGCCAGTAAATAAGGTCCAAATTATGGTAGGGAAGACCGATGATGACGAAGATCCGGAAGGCGTACGGGAAGGAATTTAAACTCAAGGTTGTGAGCGAGGTGCTTGGCGGGGTGAAGAC
>JBKDWF010000023.1:0-8446 GCA_046338525.1 Holosporales bacterium | reverse complement strand
CCCCTGCCCCTCTCCCAAGGGGCTACCCTATGCACACAACTGTTCAAGTGCTCGGGGTAGCCCCCTCTCCCGCTTGCGGGGGAGGGCCGGGGAGGGGGTGAAAAGCACGAGAACAAATCATTGTTTTTTATAGATTTAAACGCCCCCTTCCTCACCTTCCCCCGCTGCGCGGGAGACGGGGGCAATAGGCAGCGGCGTTGTACCCCGCTAATGCTGGAAAAGAGCCAAATTTTATGAATTGAGTGCATAGGGTAGCCCCTTGGGAGAAGGGCAGGGGTGAGGGTGCCTGTAGAAAAAACTCCGCGCGTGTTGAATACCATCATGGCCCGCCCATTTTCGCTTTATACGCCGCCTGAACCGCCTGCCATTTGGCACGCTGGGCTTGGACACCGCCTGCTAACAAGGCGTTGTTGGCTCCGTGCCAGAGCTTGCCGACAGTGTTGTTGGCCAGAAAGCTGCCCGTGGCCCGGGCAATGCTTGGTCCCCAACTCATCATGTCGGACATATGCATTAAACTCCCCGTTAACTGTTGGGCAAGTGTCGGCATTTTTGGCAGGAAAGAGGATAAGAACATGGCAATGGTAATAAGATACCAGAAGGCTGCTGTGTTCATGGTTGGGGCGGGAAAGTTTTTATCGCCCTCTATGGCCTGGCCTAAATTAGTGATGGTGACTTTTTGATCGCCGATGCCGAAGGTTTCTATGAGAGCCACGCCAAGGAAGGTCACCGCGGACATCAGGGCGAGGGATAATGCCGATTGTAGGAATCCCTTTAGCCCCCAACTGGCAAATCCCCGTGTTTGCTGGAACCTATACCCGGCAAGCATGAGGGGAGAGGCAGTTATTATAATAGTTATTCGTAAAAAGACATCAATAATTCCAAATGCTAAAATTAATGATACGAAGAAGAAAAACCCGATGAGTGCAAGCCCGCTGAAAAAAAGATTTACCCGGTTGAGGAAATTTCCCACTGCTTGGGGTGCGGTCAAGGGATTGAGCAAGTTCACCGGGTATTGATTCATTCGGTTCCACATGGCCCAGCCGATAGTCATGCCACTGCCTAGGCTTTCGCTCATTTTTCGCACTTGGCAAGAGACACGCTCGCTGATTTGTTTAGCTATCGCATCGGCATCTTTTCTGTCTGCCGTGATGGAGGGGCAGGCGGCGGTTCTGGTATCGCCGCTGGCGGTGATGATGGCGCTGCTGAGATCAATGGTTGTCAGCATTGCCGGGGTGTAGATATACCGCCAGAACATTCCCCCAGAGGCCAGCAGCGAAGCCAGCATCATGGTGACAAACATCCCGCTCACCACGCTGTTCATTGTTCCCGATACCCGATCGTCGGAACCAAAGGGGGTAACAATCTTAAATACATACCAAAGGATGAACAGCCCCTCCACCGCCAGCATCAGGCTGATAAGCCCAAAGCGCAGGCTGTCAAACCCTTGCTTGCCTAGACTCACCCCGGCGGTGACGACGGATTCAATCACGTCACACGACCAGCATTTGAGGAACTCGATAGCCAATGCGGCCTGGGCGATGGCGGAAAGACCTGCAAAAGTACCGCTGCCATTCTCTTTCCATTTTTGGGCAACTTCCAACGTATAATTCATGATGGAGGGGCCGCCGGATTGTGGTTTAGTGCTATTTTTTAGGGAACCGTCCCCACTGTACCATTCCGCCGCTACGGATCGTACAGTCTCGACATCAAAAGGAATTTGACCATTCTGCGTGTATTTATCCACCAGTTTACCCAACATGCAGGAAACCGTGGCAAATTGAAGGTGATCACAGGCGGCGAATTCAGCTGCAGTATAAGATCGACCAAGGCATTGGCGTGTCCAGTTTGGCACGTTGGCTGGCATAACCTGGGCAATTCCTATGGCTCCGGAGCCAACTGATTCATTGTAAAGATTGCTCCCATCATCCTTTCTGTATTTGCCGCCGCTTTCCTGCTTTGCAATTGCACCAAAAATCCCCATGACATCTTGGTTTACTGTTGGTGTCGGGGGTAATGTACTGAGAGTATTGCTTGGGCAAACTTTTGGCGTTAAATCCACCGCCCCCCACGCCGGGGTTATCCCCGCCGCAAGGCACCACCCGCCCACAAAAAGCATCACCAGAAGCCGCACGGTCGCCCCTCTCTGGTTCACCATAGCATTATTGGAGGAAAATTCCAGATAAATGTGATTTAAATCACTAAAAAATTCCCTGCGTTTTTTGAGGTGGTGTGGTAGGGGTTGGTGGTATTAAGAGGGGGCTGGTTATTTTCTTATGCCTGATGGTAAGTAACCGCTGCCTATTGCCACCTTCTCCCGCTTGCGGGGGAAGGTGAGGAAGGGGGTGTTACAATGAGAAAAACCAATGATTTTTAACCCCCTCCCAGTAAGGCCATCGGCCTTGCGCCTCCCCCGCACGCGGGGCTGCACCGCGCACTTCTATCAAACAAAGGAACCAAGCCATGCTTAAACCATCCCTCTTCTCCCGCTTTTTCCGCTGGATAGCAGTATGCGCCGCCGCGCTGATCCCTGCTGCCAGTGTCGCCGCCCCACCGGCGGGCAGCGCCTACGACTTCAGCTTTACCGCCCTGCGCGGCGGGGCACCGTTGCCGCTGGAAGCGTACCGGGGTAAGGTGCTGCTCATCGTCAACACGGCCTCAAAATGCGGGTTTACGGGGCAGTACGAGGGGCTGGAGAAGCTCTACAACGACTACAAAGACAAGGGTCTTGTCGTCATCGGCGTCCCCAGCAACGATTTTGGCAAGCAAGAACCCGGCAGCGGCGAAGACATTGCGAAATTCTGCGAACTCAATTACGGCGTGACCTTCCCCATGGCGGCGAAAGAGAGTGTGTCGGGGGAGGCGGCTCATCCTTTTTACAAATGGGCGCGGGGCGTGGTCGGTATGACCGGGGCACCCAAGTGGAACTTTCACAAGTATCTCATCAATAGAAAAGGCGAACTAACTGATTATTTTCATTCCACTACCGCACCGGATGCGGAATTGTTGCGCAAGGCTGTTGAGACTGCGTTGGCGGAGTAGTGCGACTCCTTCTTGTTTTGCTGTTTTGTCTGGCGGCACTACCGGTTTTTGCCGCGCCGTTGCGGTTTAATGCCGAGGTATTACAAGTCGATCTGCGGCGGGACGGGTATCGCCTGATTCTGCGCGCCCCGGCGGAGGTGCCGTTTACAGGTAAAATCCGCCTTGTAGTGCGCTCTCCTGCCGATGCGCCGTTGCCTAGGCCTTTTGACCGGGTGGAGGTGCTAGCCCAGGTGTCCCCCCCCGCCCGGGCTTCGGCCCCCGGGGCGTTTGATTACCGCCATTATCTGGAGGGGCAGGGGATTGCCGGCCTAGGGTTCAGTTTCGGCCAGCCCGTCATTATTCCCGTAGAAGAGGTGACGTTCGTGCACGGTATTGAGCGGTGGCTGTTTCGCCTGCGCCTGCGCCTGACCCGGTTTTTTCTGGAGGCCGACAACGGCGGACAGCGCGGCGCGTTGGCGGCGGCGTTTGTGACCGGCCAGCGGGGTTTTCTGGACGATGCCACCAATGAGGCGTTTCGCGCCTCAGGTCTTTATCATTACCTTTCCATTTCCGGGAGCCACCTGACCCTCGTCATGGGCGGCACGTTTGTGGCGGTGTGGATTTTTTTTGCCGCCAGCGGCCTAAGCCTGTGGTTGCCGGGCCACCGCTGGGCAGCGGGGGCAGCGTTTATTATCGGCGGATTGTATGTGGCTCTATCAGGTTTTGAAATTCCGGCGGTGCGGGCATTTTTGATGGGCAGTGTCCTATTGCTGGCGGTGATGCTCGATCGCCGGGTGTTGTCGTTGTGGACGCTGGCCTTAGCCGCCCTAGCAATTCTCACCGTCTCTCCCCAAGCCGTGGATAGTCCGGGTTTTCAACTCTCTTTTCTAGCCGTCACCACCTTGTTGCTGGTGATACGGGCATTGGGGCGGTGGTCGTGGTTGCATCAGGGCAAGGGTTGGTTGCGTTATGTTCGGGTGGTAGTGGTTGGGTTTGTAGCTACGACGCTGGCCATCAGTATTAGCACCGCGCCGCTGACGGCATATTACTTTCAGCAGATTTCCCTCTATAGCCCAGTATCAAACGCCCTAGCCGCGCCGCTGTCTGAGGTGCTGGTGATGCCGTTTTTAGCTTTAGCCAGCCTGACCCAGTGGGATGTATTGGCTAAGCCGGCGTTGTTGGGGCTTGGGTGGATGTTGCGGGCTGCTGAGGGTATTGCGGCGTGGCCCCATGCCAGCATGCATGTGCCGCCGTTTGCCGGGAAGTGGGCGGCGGCGTTGTTGGGTCTGCTCATGATTCTTTGGATTGTGCCGCGCTGGTGGGTGCGAGGCGCAGCGGTAGTGGGTATAGGGTTGGTGTGTTGGCAGATTGCTAGAGTGCCTTTGCCACATCTCGTATTAGCTGAGGATGGCCGCAGTATTGGAATAGTTGGCCGCACCACGAGTACTCTGACCGTTTTAGCTCTTGAGGAAAACCGCCGGCGGGTTGAGGATTGGCGTAAACTGTACAATCTGGAACGGCTTGATGTGCGTGCTGCCCGGTATCGTTCTGTTGGGGCGGGGTGTGACGGCACGGCGTGCCTAGTCTATGTCAACATCCCCGATGTGGGGGTGTACAGCGTCGCGTTGGTTAATGCCGTTGCGGCGATTCCTAGCCTGTGTGGTAAGGTTGATGTGCTGCTGTCCCCAGTGCCGCCGCCAGTCGGATGCGGGAGGTTGTTTACTGCTGGGTCTGGGTATTTTTATCGCCACGGTGCAATGGCATTGCGTTTTTTAGGGGCACAGCGTACGTTCGTATCCGATTCTGCTGCCTTGGAAGGGTGGTAATTAGGGGGGGTTAAATGCATCGTCTGGTGTGTGTTCTTGTTGCTTGCCTCGTTATTGTTCCGGGACAGCGTGCCGTTGCGGAACAATCCCCTGAAGTTACGTGTACTGCTAAGAAAACGGCGTGTGTTGATCGTGCTGAAGCGGGGCGGTTTTTGGCTCGTATTTTTCCTACCGATACCCAGATGGACGATGTGTATGGCGGTGCGACGGCACTTGGCCGTGATATCGCTGTTGTCGGTGCGCCTTGGGATTCTGAGCGTGCTTATCGAGCCGGATCGGTGTATGTTTACCGCCGGGCCAAAGATGGCGCATGGAACGTAGTTGCCAAGATTTTTGCCCCGAATCCTCAATCGCGGGCGTTTTTTGGCTCCGCGGTTGCCATTGATGACAATGCTATTGTCGTAGGTGCACCGGGTGTCTCTAAAGATGCTAACATCAGTACCGGTGCGGCGTATGTTTTTCGCATTCAAGATGACGGCAGTGTTGTGCCTGAAACTACTTTACAACGTATCGATGCTCGTGCGGGCGATTTTTTTGGTGCCAGCGTAGCGTTGAACAAAGGCACCGTTGTTATTGGTTCGCATCTTGCGGATGGTGCGGCTGCCGATAGTGGGGCGGTATATTTTTTCAGCCGCAAGGACAAGGATGCTGTTTGGGTGCAAAGCGGGTCTTTGCAACCTGATGGACTTAAGGCGGGAACACTTTTCGGCTCTGCTATCTCCTTGGGAAGAGATTTTCTTGCAGTAGGTGCATACGGTTATGATGGCAGTGCCCCTGGCGGCGGCGGCGTTTATCTTTATCGTCGCAAGGGTGATAACTTTGTGTTTCATAGTCTGCTGGAACCACCTGCCCGTAAAGCCTTTGCCGAATTCGGTTGGTCGGTGGCATTATCAGGCGAGAGGCTTGTTATTGGCTCCCCTTATGAAGACAGCGGTAACCCTGTCACGGGTACGGCATATGTTTTTTCGTTTGACCCGAAAAAAGACCAGTGGACTATTCAAGGCCGTCTGACCGCTACTGGCACTATAGCGCAAGAACGTTTTGGTGCGAGCGTGGCCGTGGATGACGGTACTGTTGTTGTCGGTGCCCCTTTTGGGTTTGCGTTTATCTTTGGTTTTGAGGCAGCCAAAGGATGGCGTCCGCATAATATTTTTGTTGGCGCAATGCCGATGAGCGACCGGTTATACAGTCGGGCTGTTGCTGTGGCAGAAGGGACAGTATTAATCGGTGTGCCCAACCAAGCAGGTGGGCGGGACGCTGCTGGCTCTGCGTATCTGTTTGGGTTACAAAATGCCGTTCGTCGTTGAATATTAAAGAGAGATTGGCTTTTTCTTAGCCACGGCATCGAGTTCTAGGAATGTCTCCAGCATCGCGGGAAGTTCTTTCAACTTAACCATATTCGGCCCATCGCTTGGTGCATTGTCGGGGTCTTGATGGGTTTCGATAAATAGACCTGAAACACCAACGGCCAGAGCTGCCCTAGCTAGAAAAGGTACAAATTCCCGCTGGCCGCCGCTGCGTTCGCCCATCCCGCCAGGTTGTTGCACCGAATGGGTGGCATCAAAAATCACTGGATAGCCGGTTTTAGCCATAATGGGGAGTGCCCGCATATCGGATATTAGAGTATTGTAACCAAAACTCACCCCCCGTTCGGTGAGCAGAATATTTCGGTTTCCGCCCTCCTCAAGTTTTCTGACGATATTAGCCATATCCCAGGGGGCGAGGAATTGGCCTTTTTTGACATTAATTGTTTTTCCGGTTGCGGCGGCGGCTAGCAATAAATCTGTTTGCCGGCATAAAAAAGCGGGAATTTGAAGAATATCGACATGAGGCGCAACGAGAGCGCAGTGTTCTCTTTCATGGACATCGGTTAAGATAGGGACGCTAAATTCATGCCGAAGGCGATCGAAAACGGGCAGGGCGGCTTCCAATCCCGCGCCGCGGGGGGTTGCGCTGCTGCTGCGGTTGGCTTTGTCAAAAGATGTTTTGTAGATAAAAGGAATGCCGAGGTTGCTGGTGAGGCTTTTCAAGGCGCCGCACATATCGGCGGCGTGTTGCGGAGATTCCAGCGCGCAGGGGCCAGCAATTAAGGCGAAAGGAGCCGTGTTGGCAAAACGAACGGTACCGACAGAAACAGTGTGCATCGCTAGATTCTAAAGCGTTAGTTTGTCGTTAACAATGGTTTGTTAGGCCTTAGTGGGTCATATATTCTTTGGGCACATATATTAACTCATTTATGGAGATGAGTGGCTCTGATGAAATTTGCGAGCAACCGTAAGCGTACTCGAACGTACGCCACGGTGCTACGATCTTGTTTTAAAACGCTCCATCCGTACCTGCTCCATTGGTGCTCGATGTATTCTCATACCGCTTTGCGTTCAATATGTAGAAAAAATTTACGCAAAGCGGCAAGCCCGCGCGGCGCTTGAGCGAAGCATTTTGCAATCAAGTGATTGCAAAATGGTATCATCGGGTGCTCTCCTTACTACACAAGGGAAAGATCGCTCTAAATCATGTTTAAATCAACAGTTGACAGATTTTGTTCTCCAACTATATTCACCCAACTAATCAGGATACTTTTTGTAATGTCTAAAATACCTGCCTCTAAGCATAAGATCGACCGTCGCCTAGGTGTTAACTTGTGGGGAAGACCGGGGAGTCCCTTTAATACCCGCAATTTTGGCCCTGGACAACACGGCAAGCAGAAAGGCAAACCCACGGATTATGGGGTTCAACTAAAAGCCAAACAAAAACTTAAAGGGCATTATGGCCGTGTTGGGGAGCGCCAGTTTCGCCGTATTTACCAAGAGGCTATTCGTCGCAAGGGTGACTCTTCCGAAAATTTAATTGGCCTTTTAGAATGTCGCTTGGATACCGTTGTGTATCGCGCCAAGTTCGGAGCCACGGTCTTCGCGGCTCGGCAATTAGTGAGTCATGGACACATAACAGTGGATGGAAAGAGAGTTAATGTTCCTTCGGCGTATGTGCGCGAGGGTCAGGTTGTTGCTGTGCGCGATAAGACACGCACGTTGTCAGTAGTCATCGGTGCCGTGGAAAGTCAAGAACGTAGCGTTCCTGATTATCTCGATGTCCAAGAAAACGGCTTTGCCGTGCGCTTTGTTCGCCAGCCAAAGTTGGCCGAAGTTCCCTATGCCGTAAAAATGGAACCCAATCTTGTCTTGGAATTCTATTCGCGTTAATTAAGGTATCCTTCGTTGTGGTGAGATGGGTGAGTGGCTGAAACCAGCGGTTTGCTAAACCGCCGTACGGGTAATTCCGTACCGAGGGTTCGAATCCCTCTCTCACCGCCATTTTACGTTTCAAGAAGCTCTCTCCACGTTAATTATCACCCCGCTGAACCCCGCCGTTCCTCATGGATTGGCGGGTTTTTTGTTGACCACGCTTTAAACCCTCTTTCCCGCAAATGCCTGAAACTGCCCTCTCTCCGGGGGCGTATTCTCTGCGGCCTGTTGACTTGGCGGGGCAATAGTCAACAGCCAGAGACGGCTTTTTGCCTTGGTTTTTCTGAGTGCCAGTTCTGATACGCAAATGCTTCTGCGGTTTTACCAAGGCTTTCAGGAATATAGGGGATTCTTCTGGAC
>JBKDWF010000036.1:0-11801 GCA_046338525.1 Holosporales bacterium | reverse complement strand
CGTTGGCAATGCGTTGCTTCGTTGTTTTCTCTTTTTGCTTTTTCATCCCAAAAACTGACCAGACAACCCACTAAAAAGCCAGCTCTTTTTAACGCACAGCCTGCATTTCCCCGTTAACTGCGGGAGTTATGCAACAACGCCGACGCCGGTACCTGAAAAATAATTTAAGATACTTTTTTCTATCTTTCAATCTTCTTTCCGAATACTCCAGCGTTTTTTTTTCGACGGATGCGCAACTCTTTCATTGCCCGATGTATCGTTGATTTATGCACTTTAAAATCAATTGCGTGTTCTTTTTGCATTTTATCTGGCTGTGCCGACACAGCATCTGCCAGAGCCGTAACGTCAATCTTGCGCCGTTGTTTTGGCCCAGGTTTAGCTGTGCAGGCAAGATTTTCTCCCCGTCCCAACCAAACGTAAACCGTTGTTGTGCCAATTTGAAAACGCCGAGCGGCTTCTGCTTTGCTTCCGCCGCCCCTTACGAACGCTACAACACGCTCGCGTAATGATATGCCATGTGCCATGTTGCATATTATAAAGTATACTTTTAATTATGCAACCAGCTATATACCCCGACAATGCTGGGAAAGAGCCAATTTCAGGACTTGTGTGCATAGGGTAGGCCGAAAGGAGAGGTCGCCAAAGCGGCAGCTTTGGCGGGTGAGGGCGCAGAAACTGGAACCCAAACATTTTAGAAAAGAGATAATCACTATATATTACTCAATAGACTGTAAATTAGTATCATCTTCTATTCTGAAACGCCCTCATCCGTTTCTTTTTCTCATCTGCTGCTTTTTTGTAGTGGCCTTCCCCTTTTTCTTTCTCCGCACTGCTGCATCGCTACCGTGCGCCTGAACTAAACTAACCTGTACCGATCCGGTCATGACATCCACTCGGCCAACGGTGCAAGTGAGCACCTCGCCCAAGCGAAACACCTGACCCCGGCGCATGGCCTTGAGGGTTTGGGTTTTTTCATCAAAGCGATATGTATCCCGGCCAAGAAAATCTTTGGGTAGGAAAGCCTCGGCACTGGTATCCAGTATGAGTACCAGCAACCCCGCGGGCATCACCCGCCATACCACCGCTTGTACCGATGTGCCCAGATGCCGAGCATAATAGCGGGCAATGAAGCGAGCCTTGGCGTCACGTTCGGCGGTGGCGGCGCGGCGTTCGGTGGTGCACAGGTGCTGGCCTAGTTGGGCGAGGGTCTCATGAGGGCGAACATCGGCTTCAGGCTCTTTCAAATGCGCCAGCAATGCCCGGTGCACCACCAGATCGGCATAACGACGAATGGGAGAGGTGAAGTGACAATACTGCGCTAACCCTAGGCCAAAGTGACCTTGATTAACAGGGGTATAGCTGGCTTGAGCCTGGGCCTGAAGGGTGGCCTGCTGCACTAGGCGTTCCAGCGGCGTACCAACATTCTTATCAAGCAGGGTATTGAACGCTTTAGGCGTTGCGCCGCCGGTGAACTTTGGGGTCAGACCTGCAGGCTTCAAAGTGCTGCGAAGCGTGGTAAGCCGTTCCGGCGGTGGTGCCGGGTGCACCCGATACAAGGTGGGGATATTCTGGTGAGTCAGGGTTTCTGCGGCGGCAACATTGGCCAAAACCATGAACTCCTCAATAATTTTGTGGGCGGTAAAGCTTGGTCGCAGTGCAATCCCCGTGACTTCATGGCCGATACCAAAGTGGATCATATGTTCATAGCTGTTGAGTTCCAGCGCGCCGCGTTCCTCCCGTGCTTTACGCAGGGCAGCATAAGCATTGTAGAGTGGTGTAAACAGGGGATGCACCGCACTGGTATCTAAGGAATTTTGAACTTCATGATAGGTGCACCGTGCTGCGGAGCGGATCATGGCGCGACAGAACCGGTGGCGGTGTTTGGTGCCATAGCGATCGATCCACAAGTGTACAACTAAAGCCGCCCTATCCACGCCAGGGCGCAGGGAGCACCAATCGTTGGATAACACTTCGGGCAGCATCGGCACCACCCGATCCGGAAAATACACGGAATTGCCTCGCATGGCAGCCTCATTGTCCAGCGCGCTGCCCGGCGTGACATAATGCGCTACATCGGCGATGGCGACGATAAGGTGCCAGCCGTCGCCATACTTCTCTGAATGGTAGGGTGCGGCGTACACGGCATCGTCAAAATCCCGCGCGTCTTCGCCATCAATGGTAATCAGCGGAATCTGCCGCAGGTCTTCCCGGCCTGTCATAGGGGCAGCAGTGGCGGCGGCGGCCTCGTGCAGGGCTTCGCGGGAAAACTCCTCCGGTATTGCGCTATTATGTACGGCAATAAGACTGTAGGTGGAGGGATCGTCCTGTTGGCCTAAAATAGCGAGGATACTCGCCACAGCGTGATAGCTGTACGCCTTATTTTCGGTAATATCGAGGAGTAACACCTGCCCCGGGATGAGATCGGGAAACGCGCCAGTGTTGGTTAGGCGGATATCTTTGCGAAAGCGGCGTTCGGCAGAGGTGGCATAAAGGTGTTTACCGTTCCTGGTGCATATGCCGACTATTCGACCCGTACGCTCTTCGTGGGAGAAATTCTTTACCATCGTTTAGCCGCCGCAATCGCCCCACGGCAGGCTGTTCCTAACACCGCCCGGAACAGGCCGTATAGAGGCACACTCGCCGCGCCGGAGGCCAAGGCCTCGCTGCGGTGTTCGACCTCATCGGCGCAGGCGGAGGCAATAGCGGCCTGAAGCGGTGCATCATCGCCTAGGGTGGCAGCCTGGTCTTTATAATGCTGCTCAATAACCTCTTCAATCACGGCGGTACAGGCCATAGCCCACCGTTCCCCTAGCAATGCCGTGCCCGCGCCCAAGGCAAACCCGGCAACGTGCCACAGTGGTTGCAAGATGGTGGGGCGTACCCCACGTTGGTGCAATAGAGTGTTGAAAGCGTCCAAATGCCCCTGTTCTTGTGCTGCCATATGGCGGATTTTTGCCCCCGCAAGGGTGCGCCCCAGTATGGCCAGTTGCCCGTCATAAATACGCTTTGCCCCGTATTCACCGGCTTGGTTGACACGGATGGCTTGTTTAACGGCGTGCTGCGGGTTTAGCATACAAAATCCCCCACCCCACGCTTACCACTGCCCATACCCCGGCGTAAAGCCCGTTCCAGACGCTGAGGGATAACCCCAATACCACCACCGACGGCTGATCGCAGCGCGTCAGCGGCGCGGCGGCGAGGGCGGCCTCTAGGGCTTCAACCGTAACCGCCTGAATCGTGCCGGTGCAAGAGCTGGCAAATGTCCACCAGCCCTGTTCCACCCCCGCGTGGTAGCCTGCGAGCAATGCCGCGTCGGCAAACAGGCTACTGCACACAAAAAATGCCCACGGCTTCAAGGAACGGTTAGCCCACAACGCCACAAGAATCACCAGAACATACGGCCAGCGCTGCCACACGCACAACGTGCACGGGGCAAAACCGCCCAGGTATTGCAGGGCAAAGGCGACGGCGAGGGCACCTGCGGCGGCGGCAAAGAGGAGGAGAAAACGAGAGTGCATGGGTCTATTTTACGATTATAATTCAAAATTATAATGTTTTTAAGGGTAGGATTGGGAATTGCCGAGAAGAACTTGAAGCTCTGGATTATTAGAATTTATTTCCACTTTAACTAGCTGTTTAGTATTAACAGCAAGATATGGTTTCATTGCAGTTAGCATATAAGGTGCAACCAACCGAAGATCGCCGTTTGAATCAGTAGGGTTGTATATCGGCATGATTGATTTCTAGTATTGCTTTCATGTTCCGTCCTTCCTCATTTAGTTGAGTGTAGTACCAGCAAATATTTCTCTATCTGTCTAGCGTAGCTGTTCGCCTGCATCGCGTCTTTATGGGTAAAATCGTCGCTCACATGGTAATCAGCCTTTTCCCGTAAATCCAGCAACAGCCGCCCAACCCCCGCAAGGCGGCGATGCCAGCCGTCCGTGCTGGTGTTTAATGCGCCCCAAAAGGCTTTATGATGCCGATCAGGGTATTTTATTTTGACAACAACCCGCGCATGGTGAAACGCCGCATAGTACAAGCGATTCGTTTTACACCGTCTGCTGCTTTCAGTGTCTTCGGAAAGCGCATGGGCAAACGCCCAAGCATCATCATGAATCAACACAACCCTACACCAACATTGAAGTGGTAATTCACCTTCTCATCCCATGCCGCTGTCCGGGGCACGATGATATTCTCATAAGCGGGCCAGTGCGGTTCCAGATCGGTTCCCTCAAGCCGTATCACTGCCGATAAAAACGCCTCCTCCACCTCATCGCGCACCACCCGCACGGTGATGGTTTTATAATCGGGGTAGGCTTGTCGTGCGATATCGGGGACATCGTTCAGGGCATTGAGGACATCAGGATGCCGGCGCAGAAAGCGATTTACCTCTTTTGGATCAGCAATATCAAAGCGCATCTGTAAGACGGCAGCGCGATGAGCGGTTGATTTTTTAGGCAGTCGGGCGCGTGTAATACTCACAGTTTCTTATAGCCTTTTTGCTAGGTGTTGTCGAGAATCTCCTCTCCCTCAAAATACCCCAGCCACCCCGCCGCCTTTTCCCATCCCGTCAGGATTAGCCGATCCCGCGCCCGTGTCATGGCGACATAGAGCAGGCGGGTGTTTTCCTCAAAGCCTGCGGTTTTCTCTTTTTCTAGTAATGCCGCCACGGCCATAGGGCGGGGCTTGGCCTCGCTAGGGCACCACAGCCAATGGCCGCTGTCTTTATCTTGCACCACGTTTTTGGCTTTGGCGGGCGGCTGGCTGGCATCGGCGAGAATGACGATGGGGGCTTCTAACCCCTTGGCTCCGTGAACGGTGAGCAGCCGCAAAGCGTCCAATCCCGGGGGTGGTTCGCGCTTGACGCTGCCGTGCAGAACCCCCAACGCGGCAATGGCCCCGTCCAGCGTCGCGTCGCCCTCGTTTTCAAGGCGCATCAGGGTTTCCTCAATCACCGTCAACACATCTACCGCTTCATGGCCTGTGGCGGCCACCAGTTGATCATAGCCACCCCGGCGGTAGAGCACTTCTTGTAGCAACGCCAGTGGCGGCACGCTCTGGGCCAAAGCCCGCAAGGATTCGAGTCCCTCCCGATCCGTTAGCGACGCCCACACCGATGCATTCACCCGGCCGGCGCAGGCCTGAAACAGGGCTTCCTCATCCATCCCTACCAAGGGGCTTTTCAGCAACGCCGCCAGATTTAAATCGTCTTCGGGCAGAGCGCAGAATTTAAGCAATGCCAACACATCCCGCATCGCCAGATGTTCCGCCACCGCCAGGCGATCGATCCCCGCAACCGGCACACCCGCCCGGCGCAGGGCGGTGAGCAAGGGTTGCTGCAACGGCTTGCGGCGTTGCAGGAGAATCAGAATATCCTTTGGCCGTACGCCCTCATCCAGCATTCCCCGCACCCGCTGGGCAATCATCGCCGCATGGACGGAAACGGTGTTTTCAAGTTCCGGGGGTTGCAGGGGGAGATGCCACGCTTCGGCCTTATCCACCTTGGGGGTGAGGGGCCAAACCTCCACGCTGCCGGGTGTATCATCGCGCAGGGGGTGATGCTCCAGCACGCTGCCCGGGGTTACTACCCCGGCGGCGGCGCGGGCGTTAAAGACGGTATCCACCGCCTCTAACACCGCCGGGGTGCTGCGGAACGAATGCGTTAAGGAAAGGGTTTTCAGCCGTGTTCCTGCGGCAATGGCCGCTTGGCCTAACTGTTGCCGCTGGGCGGAAAACTCGGCTACATCGGCTCCTTGAAAACGGTAGATAGACTGCTTTTGATCGCCGACAACAAACAGGCTTGGGGGTAGGGCGGCTTGTTCATGCTGGCCAAGCCCGGCGAAAAATTCATCGCTTAGGGCGTGAATAATCCTCCATTGCAGGGGGCTGGTGTCCTGAGCCTCGTCCACCAAAACATGTTGAAACCGGCAATCAAGACGGTAACGGACAAACGCGCTGGCTTCCCCCTGTTCCAACAGCATGAGGGTGCAGCGGATCAAATCATCAAAATCCACTTTGTGCACCCGCGCCTTGGCGGCGGTATAGTACCCAAGAGCTTGTTGGCTAAGATGACTAAGCGCGAGGCTATGACCATAAATCTGCCATGCGGCGGCCTCTTGCTTATGCTTTAAAAGACGTTCGGCCTCGGCCAGAAACACCGGGTGCGCCTTAGGCAGGCCGATTTTGCGTATCTCGTTATCTTTGGTAAGGAACGCCAACGCATAGGCCGCCGCGTCACTCTCAAGGCGTTCCGGCTGGGCCAGAAATCCGTGCAGTTCTGCAAGGGCTTTTTCGGTCGTGGTGTTTATCTTGGTCAGGCCAGCGGCGGCGGCGCGCAACGCTTCCCAATGAGGTGGCGGCGGGGCGGCGGACGCATCGGCGCGCTCTAAGACCTCGATCAGTGATAGATCAGCAGGCAGGGACGCATCAATAAGGCCTGTTATATCCCCGTGTGGCGCGGGGTTAGCCAGCCATTGGAGCATGTTTTTTTCCAGCGTCTCAGCGGCGGCATGGGCCGTCAGGTACGCCGCCGCCGCGCCGCCGTCGGCGAGGGTACAGTGAATCGCCTCCCGCTTCAGGGCAAGAGCTTCGGCGTCCTCCAACGCCTGAAACCCCGGCGATACTCCAGCTTCCAGGGGAAAAGCCCGCAGGACATCTTCGCAAAAAGCATGCAATGTTTGCATCTTGATATTTTTATCGGGATCAAGGAGGCGAAAGAATACACCCCGTGCGGCATCAAGACTGGCCGGGGCGGTGCCAAGAATCGTTGCCACTTCTTTTAGTACGGTTGCATCCGGTGCCGTGAGCCAGTACCGCGCCCGGCGGAGCAAGCGTTCGCGCATCTCCGCCGCCGCCGCCTTGGTAAAGGTCAGGCAGAGGATATTCTCCGGCGCTGCCCCGGCCAGCAGTAAGGCCAGCAAGCGTTCCACCAGCACGTGGGTCTTGCCGCTCCCCGCCGAGGCGGTCAGCCATACCGATGCATCCGGGGCGGTTGCGGCCCGCTGGGGGGTGAGGGCTGCAGAGGGGAGAAGGGCTTGAGTCAAAAGGGCTTAGACTCCGTACAGGGGCTGCATAACAGCATCAATATGGGCTTTTAGGGGCGGGTATGTAATCAGATCATAAGCAACAACATCCACCCGCATGGGCAAGATGCTCTCCTCAAAAGCATTCTTTAAATCCGTTACTACAGTTTCAGGTACCGGGCCGTATAAAACCAAATCAATGTCGGAATTGGGTCGGTATGTTCCCAATGCCCTAGATCCAAAGAGACCTGTTTTGTCAATGGTGCCGCGATGCGGCTCAAGGATTGCCCTGATGGTTTCAAGTTGCCGGAGGCTGAGTCCATGATCAGGCATGGCCAGTTGCCTCAGACCATAGCGGCAATAGCGTCGTGTGCATTGCTTTTAATAGCGGAAAAAATTTCGCTGTTATGGCATAAACAATTTTTTCCGATCCTTTTTCATCATACGTATGCGCCATCTCATTGCGGGCCTTTAGGGCATCCATCCACCCCTGGCCATCCTTGATAATATCCGCTGCAAAGGCGGCCCTGATGACCGAGGCGGGCGTTACTGTCTCCAGCACCACGCCGCCGTGTTCCAGATAATCTTTGAGCACTTTCCAAGCCAATTCCCACGTGTACTCAAACCGTTGAATAATCCCTTCTTTTTCAAGGACCGTAAAGGGCCGTGCGGCAAAAGCCTGCACAGCTTCATCCATCAACCCAAACGCTCGGCGGTAATTGTCAAAGCGGTATACCCAGCGGGGCAATGTAGTATCTGTCATCACCGCCTATTATCACACCCACCTCTAGGAGAACAACCCCAACACACGCTCTTTCATTTCCCAAAGCCACGGCAAACCCGACCGCCGAGCTTTACCGCTGTGTAGAATACTCTGATAAAATTCAATGTAATTTGCCACCGCAATTTTTTGGGTATAAGCGGCCTCGTACCGAGCCGTGCCCCCGGCGACAAGAGTTTCATTGAGGGCTTTATCTTCATCCAGCCGGCGCAGGCATCGGGCCAAGCTGGCGGCATCATCCACGGGAAAGACAAGGGCGTTTTCCTCATGTATCGCCCCCACCCGGGGGGCGACAGCGTTGGATAGAACGAGAGGCCGCTGTTGTGCCCAGGCCACTAACGGCATAAGGGCAAAGGGTTCGTGGCGTGACGGTACTACAACGACATCGCAGGCCGCTAACAACGCTGCCTTTTCATCGACCCACGGTAGCCACCGCACCCGGTCCGCTACGCCGCGCTTGACGGCAAGAGCAGGTAGGAGGGGTTTGGCTTCACCTTCCCCCGACACCCACAAATAATGGCGCGGCAGGAGGGTTAACGCCTCCAACATCACATCAAACGCATTATCATTATGAAGCATCCCAGCGCAGAAAATAAGGGGTGTATCCTCCGGTGTATCTAAGCTTTCCCGTGGCAGTGATGGTGCCGTGTCCGTTCGGGTAAAACCGCGCAGCAGGTGAATGCGATTGGCGGACCAGCCCTGTTCAATAACCGATTGCACTACCCCTTTTGTTATCCCAATCAAGTGATCGCACGGGCGGTAGTAGCGCAGGTTCTGATAACCGCGCAGCCAGCCAACGTGCAGGTATTTGCCCTTCGGCAGATGCTCCGTCGCCTCGGCCATCCACGTCTGGACTATATTGGGGCGAAAATCCGCCACCGCCTTGGCGATAACCCGCCGCACGGCGCGATGCGTGTAATCACCTTCGGGCACTTCTGTGGTGATAACCCCGGCTTTTTTGAGACGTTCGCGCTGGGTATCGTGGTGGAGAAGAACGACCTCCTGCTCAATCCCGACCTCCTGTAAGGCAATACAAAGATTGGTAAAGTAACTCTCTACCCCGCCGTGAACAGGGGTGGCCAAAATGTGAAGAATTCGAGGCATCAGAGCTTCGTGCAATAGGGGTTCATAGGGGGGATAGTAAGGGGAGAAACGCGGGGAGGGAAGGGGTGTGTATAAGGGGGCACCTCTATTAACCTCATTTATGGGGATGAGTGGCTAGAAAAGGATTTGCGAGCAAAGACCTGACGACGCCAATCGCCCCAGAAATGGGGTTAATAGAGGTGCCCCCTTGCTTTTTTCCTTCAAATGGGTGCATTCATATGCGTAGTGCAGGCAAAAATACGACGACGCCAATCGCCCCAGAAATGGGGTTAATAGAGGTACCCCAAAGATTAATCTTTTGAGCAATCGACCCATGACCCCCGTTCCGAAAGTTACTGCCATTGTTGTGACGCATAACAGTGAGGCTGTTGTGCCGCTGGCGGTGGCGTTGTTGGAGGCTCAGACCTTCAAGATTGCTAGCATTCAAGTCGTGGATAGCGGTTCAAGCAACACAGCCTATGTCCAAGCACTGCAGGATCGCTACCCGGAAACTGTTAGGGTTCATTACCATGAAAATATAGGCTTTGCTGCTGCCAACAACCGTGGTTTGGAAGCGGCGCCCCCTGATACAACCCACTTTTTGTTCGTGAATCCTGATTGTTTTTTGACGCCGGGTTGGCTTGAAGAGGCATTGCATGATTTAAATGATAAAACAGTGCTTTCATCGCCATTGTACGGTTTTAATCCCAGCGCGGATAAGCCCACCGGGCGGTATGATTCATTGGGTATTGAGCGCACTTGGTATGGCCGTTGGTATGATATTGGCCAAGGCGAGGTGTGTCGGGTATTGCCCATAACCTCGATGGAAGTGAAGGCTTTATGCGGCGCGTTGATGTTGGTGCCGGCGGGGGCGGTTCATACCTTGCTGCGCCAGCCGGACGGATTTTTTGATGAGCGGTTTGGAATGTACAAAGAAGATATAGATACCTCATTGCGCCTGCGCCGGGCGGGGTATCGCCTCATGGTGAACCGCCGGTTGGTGGCCTACCATTGCCGGGGTTGGAATAAGGATCGCCAACAGGTGCCGCGCTGGGCGCGTCGTCTTAGTGCTCGAAATAATATTCGGCTGGCCTTCAAGCATCCTTGGTTGCTGCCATGCTTGCTTTATTATTTACTTCAATATGTATGGGTGCGTTATGGCGAACGGTGAAGATGTTGCGGTTCTCATTCCTACCCGCAATGGCGGGAAGGTTTTTGTTCAGGCACTGGAAGCCCTCAATGCTCAAACCTTGCGCCCGGCTAAGATTATCGTGGTGGATACCCACTCCAGCGACGGCACATCGCAACGGGCGCAGGCGGCCGGGTGTACAGTGCATAGTATTGCAAAAAACGACTTTGATCATGGTAGAACCCGGCAAAAGTTGGCCGAATTGGCCGTGCCCATACCTTTATTGGTGTACCTGACCCAAGATGCTATTCTTGATAACCCCGATTCCTTGGCGACGTTAGTGGCATTTTTGCGTGAAGACACGCGCCTTGGTGCGGTGGGGGGGCGACAGCTTCCGCATCACGATGCCAATCCTTTAGCCATTCACCATCGGGCGTTTAATTACCCGGATAATAGTGCGGTACGTACCGTACAGGATATTCCCCACTTGGGAATACGGGCGGCATTTTTATCTGATGCTTTTGCGGTTTATCGCCGGGAAGCGCTGGAAGCAGTGGGGGGCTTTCCGTCCCCGGTATTGTTTGGCGAGGATATGCAGGTGGCGGCAAGGATGCTGATCAACGGTTGGGCTGTGGGCTACTGTGCCGCCGCCGCTGTGCGCCACAGCCATAATTACAACGTGATTGAGGACTTCCGCCGCAGCGTCGATATTGGAGCCATGCACGCCGCTACCCCGTGGCTCCGGGACACCCTGGGCCGGGCAGAGGGCGAGGGCCTGCGTTTTGTTCGATCCGAGGCGGCGTGGCTCCTGCGCCGTCATCCCTTATGGCTCATCCCCGCCGCGCTGCACACGGCGGCCAAGCTGCTGGGCTACACACTCGGCCAGCGGGCGCAGCGGCTGCCGAAGAGGGTGGTGCGGGCGTGTAGTATGAATAAGGGGTGGTGGGGGTGAGGAACGTGGGCGTTTTTGAATAGATTTTATTCGCGTTTTTGTTTGTTTATTAATAACCTATTTGTTAGTTGTGCCTCATATAGAGCTTCTAATGATTTGAAATCAAATGTTTCTTCGTTTGCTCGACAGCTTGCTATCGTGGCAATTATAGCTGCTGTATTAGAAAAAAGTATTTCATTTTGTTGAAAATTATCATCTCTGATCGCCCGTAGTTCATCTGGACCCCAAAAATTTTGCTGATTTTTTAATGCCGCCCAGAATCCTGTTAAGGTACCCCGCTGCTTGGGATCGCCAACCAGATGTATGATGTTGGCATTTGCTTCCTTGGCAACTTCTATAAGTAATTCGTCATAGTCATCATTACAAATTGGTCTTGCAATAACAATATTGTGGATTTTTTCAAATCGTTCCATCGATTCGTAAATAGTGATTCGGCTGATATCAGTGTGACCCCTAGTTCTTGTTTTTTTGATTGAATCTATCTCACTTTTAATAGACTGGTTCATTATGTCATCTTCGTGGGTAATATAAATTTCTTTGGCAAAATCAAAAAAAACTTGAAAAACTTCAAGGGAAAGTTTTTCTGAGCCGCCAATAACGAGAACATTTTTGTTTGAACCTCTTGTAAGCTGTAAAGCTTGCCTAGCATATATTGCCTTTCCTTGGCCTGTTGGCAGGCATTTTTTCTGTAGATACTAATCACGAATAAAAATAGGTGACAAATCAAGCTGCGGCATAAGCCACCGTGGGATGGCGGAAGTAGCGTATTACTTTTTCTGGTTGTTTTTGGATGGAGCGAAGAACAGAGCGAACGGTGCTAGTCAGTTGAATTTT
>JBKDWF010000020.1:0-39424 GCA_046338525.1 Holosporales bacterium | reverse complement strand
CCGCCTTTTCCATCTCATCCCGCATGGCGCGTGCCTCGGCGGCAAAGCCTAGAGCCTCAACTTGGCTGCGGAATTCGGCGATGGTTTTATTGACGCGCCCGACCCAGCGGCCAAGGTGCCATAGCCCCCGCGCCATTTCCTCTGGTCCGAACAACAGCAGAGCCACTAAACCGACAACGGCAATTTCACTCCACGCCAATTCAAACATGGCTTCTTTCTATCCTAGAACCTGCTAAGAAACAACTATGCGTGTTGTCTTTATGGGTTCTACTCCTTTTGGTCTGCCTGCTTGTACGGATTTGGGCGTCGCCGGGCATGAGATCATTGCAGTGTACACCCAGCCGCCACGCCCTGCGGGGCGTGGCCAAGCTCCCCGCCCCACACCAGTACAGCTATGGGCTGAAACCCAAGGCATACAGGTGCGCACGCCCATCAGCCTCAAGAATCCCGAAGAACAGCAAGCCTTTGCTGATTTAAACCCCGACGTAGCCGTGGTGGCGGCTTACGGCCTGATCTTGCCCCCAGCGATTTTGCAAACCCCGCCGCTGGGGTGTTTGAACCTGCATGCGTCTTTATTACCGCGCTGGCGAGGCGCAGCACCGATTCAACGGGCTATTTTAGCCAATGACAGAGAAACCGGCGTGGCCATCATGCAGATGGACGCGGGTCTGGACACTGGCGCAGTGCGCGCCGTGGCCAAGCTGTCCTTAACGCGACGCACCGCTGGTGATGTTGAAAACGCGTTGGCCAAAGCTGGCGGCGATCTCCTTGTGCGGGTTCTGGCCGATCTTACCTCGTTTCCTGCCCTTCCTCAGTCTAGTAATGGCGTTACCTACGCGGCCAAGATTGCCAAGGAAGAATTGCGCCTGAACTGGAGTTTACCAGCCGCCGAAGTTGTAGCCAAAATCCTTGCCTTCGCGCCGCGCCCCGGGGCGTGGTTCCTTGCGGGAAACGAACGCCTCAAGGTCTTTGATGCCCTTGTGGTGGAGGGTGATGACGGAGCCATCCCCGGCTCGGTGTTGGACGATGAACATCTCATCATTCAGTGTGGCCAAGGGGCGGTGCAGCTTCTCACCCTTCAGCGACCCGGACGCACGGTACAAAGCGTCGCGGCCTTTCGCCGGGGCTTTGGCAGCCTGCAACATCTGCATTTTCATGAAAAGGATTAAGGTATGCCGTTATCGGTTGTTAGTTGGAACGTGAATTCTTTGGCGGCGCGCCTGCCTCAGGTTATTGACTGGCTTCGGGCAAACCGTCCCGATGTCCTGCTGCTGCAGGAACTCAAAATGGTGAGGGAGGCTTTCCCCCATGATGCCTTTGCCGAGCTTGGCTATGACGCCGCTGTCCACGGCCAGAAAACCTATAACGGCGTGGCAATTGTCAGCCGGTTGCGGTTAGAAGATGTTCAGCAAGGCCTTGGTTCTACAGATACCGATCCGGGTCAAGCACGGTATATTGAGGCATTGGTGGATGGCCGGGTGCGAATAGCCTCTGTTTATGTGCCCAACGGCGAAGATGTTGGCACGTCAAAATATGATTATAAGATGGGGTTTTATAAAAATCTTGAGACGCTCGTACGCGGCATTATCGCTAGCGATGAGGCCTATATTATTGGTGGTGATTTCAATGTCGCCGCTTCACCCTTGGACACCCATGATCCCGAAGGTTGGAAGGATAGAATCTTGTTTTCTGAACCCGAACGGGCGGCCTTGCGCCGGTTGTTCGCTGCTGGGCTGATCGATACCTTTCGCACCCTGCACCCTACTCGGCGTGAGTATTCTTGGTGGGATTACCGGGCTGGTAGCTTTCCTCAGAATAAGGGGGCGCGCATTGATTATGTTCTGGCCTCACCCCAGGCACTCAGTGGCCTGATCCATGCCCGCATTGATTCGGCTCCTCGGGCAAACGAACGCCCATCGGATCACGTTCCGGTTATCGCGCAATGGGGGTAGATAGGACACCAAGTGCAGATTGCGCCTTCTGCCCTCGGTTGGTCGCGTTTAGGCATTTGAATCGCAAGAGATACCCAGCATACCACAATAATCCGGTGGCAGCGTTTGGTAGTCTTGATGCCCGGTTGTTGGTGGTGGGGCTGGCTCCAGGTCTGCACGGGGCGAACCAGACAGGTCGGCCATTTACCGGCGATTATGCCGGGGATTTATTATATCCAACGTTAGCGGCGCATGGCTTTGCTACGGGCAGCTATGGCCGCAACGCTGGGGATGGTTTACTTTTAATCGATTGCCGTATTAGCAACGCTGTGCGTTGTGTTCCGCCGGAAAACAAACCCATAGCAGAAGAAATACAAAACTGCCGTCCTTTTTTAGAGCGTGAAATTGCCGCCATGCCGCACCTTGAGGTAATTCTTGCTTTGGGGCGTATAGCCCATGACAATGTTCTTCGTGCTCTAGGGTGTCGTCTTGCGGAATATTCGTTTGCCCATGCTGCTGTTCATACGATAGAGAAGCGAATGGTTATCGACAGCTACCATTGCTCTCGGTACAACACAAACACGGGGCGGTTGACGGCGGCGATGTTTGCTGATGTTGTTGCCCGATGCCGCACATTTCTGGAAAAAGGAATAGGTCGTTTATGATTCGCTGCTTGCTTGCTGTGTTGTTGATATTTTTAACCGTCCCCGCCGTGGCCGGAACCATTAAGATTGCCACTGTTGGGCCGATGACGGGTTCCTCGGCGAGCATTGGTGCGCAAATGGCCAAAGGTGCGGAGCTGGCCGTAAAAAAGATTAATGAACAAGGCGGTTTGTTGGGGCAAAAGGTGGAGTTACTCATTCTTGATGACGGTTGTGACCCTCGGCAAGCTACCACCGTGGCGAATCAATTGGCCAACAAGGGCGTAGCGTTTGTTGCCGGACATTTTTGTTCCAGTGCTTCTATTCCTGCGGCCAGTGTGTACAGCGAACAAGGCATCATTATGATGACCCCGGCATCGACTAATCCTTTGTTTACGGATAGGGGTTTACCTTATGTTTTTCGCTATTGTGGTCGAGATGACAAGCAAGGTCCTGTAGCTGCAGGGTATATTGCCAAACATTATAAAGACAAAAAGATTGCTCTGGTGCACGATAAGTCCGCCTACGGCAAGGGGCTTGCTGATGCGGTGCAAGGGGCACTACGCAAGGCCGGTCTGCAGGAGGTTTTTTATGAAGCTATCACTGCCGGAGAACGGGATTTTACCCCTCTTATTACGCGTTTAAAGCGGGATAAGGTCGGTGTGTTGTTTATCGGCGGATACTATGTAGAAGCCGCTCTTATCAAGCGTCAAGCCGCCGATCAAGGTCTTGATTTAGTTTTGGTGGCGGGAGATTCTCTTGTGACATCGGAATATTGGGGTATTACCAAAGATGCCGGAGCGAACACCTTTATGACTTTTGCCCCTGATCCCCGAAATATCTCGGCTGCATCTGATACGGTGAAGGACTTTCGTGCCATTGGCTATGAACCTGAAGGGTACACTTTGGTTAACTATGCCGTTATCGAAACATGGGCAGCGGCGGTGAGGAGTGCAGGAAGCGTCAGTGCTGACAAGGTTCAGGTTGCCCTTAAAAAAGAAAGCTTTGATACTATTTTAGGTAGTGCGACTTTTGATGCCAAAGGCGATAATATTGGGGCGCAATTTATTGTATATCGCTGGGCCAATGGTGCTTACAGTCCTGTAAACGATGCCGACTGATGGCTATTGATCTCTATCCGCCGCCTCAGGGCAACTATCCTAGCGTTCGCGCGATGGTGGAAGCTTTGCGCCCTGATGTCCCGGTGTATTGTTTGCACAAGGATAAATTTCGTAAGTCGGCACGGGCGTTTTTAGAGGGATTCCCCGGCACCACGTTGTATGCTGTTAAATGCAATCCGCATCCGTTTGTCCTGCAGCAGCTTTATGATGCCGGTATTCGCCATTTTGATACGGCCTCTTTAGGTGAGATTGCCTTGATTAAGGGTCTTTTTCCCGATGCTTGCTGTTATTTCATGCATCCGGTTAAAACTCCAGCAGCTATTGCCAAGGCATACTATGACCACGGCGTGCGGGTCTTTGTTGTCGATCATATCGATGAAGTTGCAAAAATGCGACGAGTCTTAACCGATTTACACGATGTTATTTTGCTCGTGCGTATTGCGCCGCCATCTACCACGGCTGTTTTTGATTTCTCACGAAAGTTCGGGGCTAATACCCATGAGGCTGTTGCTGTTATTGAAGCCGTGCAAGCGGTGGGTGCTCAGGTCGGTATTGCCTTTCATATTGGCTCTCAATGCTTGACCCCAGAAACCTTTACCCAAGCTTTTGCCGTGGTGGCGGATGTTTTAGAAGAAACAGGGGCAGAGATAAAAATTCTCGATGTCGGTGGCGGGTTCCCGGCGGCTTACCTCGATCATGTGATGCCGCCCTTAAATGATTTTTTTGATCGTATTCGTACAGCAATAGAAAGCTTGCAATTGCCCCAAGATTGCCGCGTTTTCTGTGAGCCGGGGCGAGCTTTAACTGCTGAAGGCTGTACTTTGGTGGTGCAAGTCTTGCTTCGCAAGACGGAGGCGATTTACCTGAACGATGGCTTTTACGGCAGTTTTAATGAGGTCGTGTACGGCAAACTGCGCCTGCCTTCGACGCTTATTCGGTTGAATGAACCACCGCCATCGGAAAAAATGATGGATTTTGTTGTGTTTGGGCCAACGTGCGATTCGGTGGATGTGCTTCCTGTACCCTTCCGCCTGCCTGAGGACGTGCGGGAGGGGGACTGGATTGCGCTATCTCTTGCCGGTGCTTACACCAATGCCACGGTGACGGTGTTTAATGGTTTTATTGCAAATACTTATGTTGAAGTTGACTAACGAACCACATGGCATTGTTGCCATAACGCTGATAGGCCCACTTCAGGCTTGTCCGTCTCGATAATCAACAATCGGGGAAAGACTTGTCTCAGTGCGTTTTCATGCGCTTCAAGACGCTGCTTATAGGTGTGCTGTGCACTAACAACATCGGGCACTGTAACTTTTGCGCCGCCGCCATGAAGTCGGACACTGCCTTGGCCGGGAAGGTTTTTTTCTGTTTGTGCCAAGCTCGCAGCAAGTAATATCCACGGCGAGGCCATCGCCGCTAGGCGCGGCAATGGCTGTAGTAGAGGTGTTAATAACACCAATGGCCGCATGGGGTTTGCTCCGCACGCGCCCTGTTCCAAGGGGACGGTGGCTTCAGCTTGAGCCAAGCAATGGGAGATAGTACGTCCCGGGGCTTGGTTAAGTCCGGCAAAGCGTATCTTGAAACCGGCATGGCTCAGGCGCCATGCCAAGGCCGCACCTAGAGCCAGCAGGGTAGTGCTTTTTTCTGCAAAATCGGCATCGGGGGCTGTTGTGTCGATGAGAATGTCAAGCTGTGGGGCTGCTTCATCCCGGCGTTCCAGCAGTAAGGGCGTGTCCGTTCGCGCGCTGGCGCGCCAGGCAATGCGCCGCACCGGATCGCCGGGGTGATAGGGGCGAAGTTGCCAAGGTTCAGCGCCACTGCCCGCTCGCTGGCGCAGGGCTTCTGGAGCATGGACACTGGCCCTAGGCAGGGCTAAGCGCGGCAAGGGTAAAGCCATCAGGTGGGCGGCAAGAGAGAGGGAAGCACTGGGCATTAATCATCTCCCTTGGCGAGGCGGAGCAAGATTTCCGGAGTCGCTGTAAACACGCTATCAATCCAATGTTTAGTAGCTCTTTGTAGACCTACACCAATGGCCTCTCCTTCGGGAACACCGTTTCTCAACAAAATACTCGCCGATATGGGCAAGGGCTTATACGGCACACGAGGTAGGCTCTTTGTATTATAAATAGCATGATGCAAAGCCTCGACATTAGCCCACGGTAGGTGCGGATCAGCAAGCACCGCTGCGGCACTCTGTTGTACCGTAGGGTTAGAACCAAGGGTGGCGATGGCTTGGTGGTAGCGCTGCAACATTTTTGTATCCGCCCGGGAGAGCTTCCAGCGGGCGGTAAGTTGAGCACTGTCGCTGTCCCAGCTTAAGCAGGCCAGGCGCAGCATAGGTTCCGTGCTTTTTAACGAGGAACAATTGTTCTGCCGTAGGCCAAGCCCAGCGAGCAGACCAATAGCCGTCATTACTTCTAGGCATCGGGTAATATGGGGTAATGCCAGAAATTTTTTCATTTCATGTTGAATGCGCTCTCCGGACAAACGCCCTAGGCCGAGTACGCCATGCTGACAGGCCGCCACGGCACCTTGGTCAAGCGGCAGGTTTTCAGGCTGGAACCGAGCCGCAAACCGAAAAAATCTTAGAATGCGCAGGTAGTCTTCTTCGACCCTGGCTTTAGCATTCCCGACAAACCGCACCAAAGTCCCACCGGGACGGCGCAAATCTTCAAGACCATGGAAGAAATCGAATACAGTCCCATCGGCATCGGCGTATAAAGCATTAATGGTAAAATCCCGTCGTGCCGCGTCGGCCTGCCAATCTGTCCCAAAAGAGACTTTGGCGTGACGTCCATTAGTGGTAATATCCGTTCGCAAGGTTGTTATCTCAACAGATTCATTAGATAAAACTGCTGTGATTGTACCGTGAGCCAACCCTGTAGGGATGCCTTTGACACTCAATTTTTCTAGGCGTGCCAAAGTGGTATCTGGCGATAGAGTAGTAGCAAAGTCGATATCCGTGGGCGCAATGCCTAATAATGCATCTCGGACACAGCCCCCTACTAGGCGGGTTTGTGCTCCCTCGGTATTCAATGCTTCCAGCAGACCTAGAACCGAAGGCGAGAATAACGACGACAGAGATAAATGAGCCATGACAGCGTTATCCTTACATCACGGCTTATTTTTCCGGATTTTTTGGATCTGTTTTATGAATTTCATCCAACTTTTTTTGCAGAGAGCTAATCTGTTTTTGAAGATCGTAAGCTGTGATTGGGGCGTTGGCCGGGCGTTCAGAGCTTGGGCCAGCAAATCCCGTCAGCATTTTCATGGTTTGCTCAAAAATATTCAGTTGTTGACGACTGAATTCCTCAAAATTTCCAAAAGGGAAAAGATTGGTCATGCCTTGTAAGTACTGGCGGAACTTATCTTGGTTGCCGGAAAACGTCCGCATGGTGGTTTCAAGATAGCGTGGCAGAACGGCCTGCAAACTGTCACCATAAAAGCCGATAATCTGTCTTAAAAAATCAATAGGTAAAAGAGTTTCTCCCTTAGACTCTTCTTCTAAGATAATCTGAGTCAATATGGAGCGGGTAATATCCTCCCCGGTTTTGGCATCGGATACCTCGAAATCATCGCCGGCTTTTACAATGTTTATAAGTTCCGCTAGGGTTACATAAGTACTTGTATCGGTATTATAAAGACGCCGGTTAGCATACTTTTTAATGACAATCTTTCGGGGTTTCTTAGCGCTCATAGTATCACGGTAGCGGAGTGGCTTTTAAGAAGCAACCGCTTACAACACTACTCACAATTATATAGAAACCGACTTGGCATGTAAAAACTGTAATCCTTTTAAGGTTAGATCGATATCCACCGCGGTGATCGCTGGGACACTGGTGGCAAAAAGATAGCTAAGTCCCCCGGTGGCAATGATGTGGACGTTGGAGTGATGGGGGAGAACTTCCTGGCGCAGGCGGGTCAGCAATTCCTTTATCAGTCCAGTATAGCCCCAATATACCCCCGACTGCATCGCGGAAACGGTGGTGTTGCCAAGGGTGTATTCTGGCTGGGTCACGGAAATGCGGGGAAGCTTTGCGGCATGTTGGTAGAGAGCTTCCACGGAAAGATTCAGACCTGGTGCAATAACTCCCCCCCGGTACGTTCCTGTGTCATCAACAACATCAAACGTGGTTGCGGTGCCAAGATCAATGACAATGGCAGGCAGGCCATATTCTTCCCGGACGGCAACAGCGTTGACCAGTCTGTCCGCGCCGACTTCCTCTGGATGGGGCAAGGCGATAGGAAGGCCAGTGAGGGTCGCGGTGACAAAAAGGGGTTTTATGTTGAAATAGCGGTTGCACAGCTCGTTCAAGGCATAATCGGCTTCTGGGACGACGGAAGCAATAATCGCCGCTGTCACTTTTTTGGCATCAATAGCATGGTAGCGCAGCAATTCCAAAAGCCATACCGCGTGATCGTCAGCAGTTTTACGGTGCGTGTCTCCAGCGCGAAGGCTGAGAACGAGTTTTTTATCCCTGAACAGAGCAAAGGAAATATTAGTATTCCCTGCATCAATGGCTAAAAGCAGCGACACGGATCAACTGGCCGCCTTCTCATCGCCGGGGAGGATATAGTGCGCGCCTTCCCAAGGACTCAAGGTGTCAAAGCTGCGGAAATCCTGCACTAGTTTAACAGGCTCATACACAACCTTGCGTTTTTCAGCATCATACCGAACTTCAACGTGACCGGTGAGGGGAAAATCTTTACGCAGGGGGTGTCCCTCAAAGTCATAATCGGTGAGAATACGCCGCAGGTCTGGGTTGCCGCTAAACGGGATACCCATAAGGTCCCATGTTTCCCGTTCCCACCACCCGGCGGCTGGGTAAATGCTTGTGGCGGAGGGTACGGCAATATTTTCGGCAACGGCGGCTTTGACCCGGATGCGGAGGTTGTGCCGTAAGGAGAGAAGATTATACACGACCTCAAACCTATCCGGTCTAGTCGGGTAATCCACCCCGCACAGGTCAACAAGCTGGCTAAAGGCTGCTACGGGGGTATCCCGTAGCCAAGTGAGTACTGCAGGCACGTCTGTCGCCGCCACCCGTACAGCCAGTTCGCCGTGAATGATCGTGCTTTCAAGAATATTGCCCGTAAAAGCTTCAGCTAATGCCGTTTGTAGGTTTTCTAAGCGGTTGCTGTTGGGGTATGCAGCGCTCATATACCCACCCGATCAAAAACAGAGGTGCGGTTGATTTTTTTCTGCAGTTGCAACACGCCATAAAGCAATGCCTCCGCCGTTGGGGGGCATCCGGGAACGTACACGTCCACGGGAACAACGCGGTCGCAGCCGCGCACGACGGAATAGGAATAGTGGTAATAGCCGCCGCCGTTGGCGCAGCTACCCATGGAGATGACATAGCGCGGCTCAGCCATTTGGTCGTACACTTTGCGTAAGGCCGGAGCCATTTTGTTGGTGAGGGTTCCGGCGACAATCATGACATCGGATTGACGGGGCGAAGGGCGAAAAACAACACCAAACCTATCGAGATCATACCGGCTTGCGGCGGTGTGCATCATTTCCACGGCGCAGCAGGCTAAACCAAAAGTCATCGGCCATAACGATCCAGAACGGGCCCAGCGGATGAGTTTATCATACGATGCAACAACAAAGCCTTGGTTGCGGACGGTGTCGGTGACGGCATTCAGCAAGGCATCTTGGTCGTGACCAGGGGGCAGGGGGGTGGGCGTGCTCAGCGTGTTCATGGTGCTATTCCCATTCTAGGGCGCCCTTGCGCCATTCATAAATAAAACCAACGGTTAGAATGCTCAGAAAAATAAACATGGACCAGAAACCGGCTGCCCCCAATTCACCAAGGGTAATAGCCCAAGGGAACAAGAAAGCGACTTCCAAGTCAAAAATGATAAATAAAATAGCCACCAAATAAAACCGCACGTCAAACTTCATCCGGGAGGAGGAAAACGGATCAAAGCCGCATTCATAAGGGGAAAGCTTCTCGGCATCAGGGCGCTGTGTCCCCGTTAGGAAAGACAAGGCAACAGCCACAACGGAAATACCCCCAGCCACTATTAAAAACAATAGAATGGGCAGGTATTCAGCGAGCCAGGGTGGGACAGCAGAAGTCATGGGGAAGGCCTAGCAATAAGTCGGGGCGGTGTCTATGCCCGTTTTTTGCCCCGTTTTCGACACGGCTTCCAGACATGCCATGCGGACGGCAACGCCCAGTTCTACCTGTTCCAGTATTGCGCTGCGCACCGGATCGTCGGCCAACGCGCCGTCAATTTCCACGCCTCGGTTCATGGGGCCGGGGTGCATAACGATGGCGTCGGGCTTGGCAAACGCGAGGCTTTGCCTATCAAGGTGGTAGTTTGAAATGTCCTGCCCCAAGGCATGCTCATCCATGCGTTCCCGCTGCACCCGCAAGGCCATAACCACGTCTGCCCCGGTCAGCCCATCTTTTAGGTTTGTAAATAGCCTTGTAGCAGTGGTTGCCTGCACATCTTTTGGTAGCAGGGCTTCTGGTGCAATCAGGTGCACCATTGCCCCTAGGCGGGTGAGCAAGGCCACGTTGCTGCGCGCCACCCGGCTGTGGGCAATATCACCAATAATCGCTACCCGCACCCCGGCAAGGGTGCCCTTGCGGCGACGAATGGTCAGGGCATCGGCCAAGGCCTGAGTTGGGTGTTCCAGCCGCCCCTCGCCGGCGTTCACCACGCTGCAGGAGACCGCCGCGGCAATCTTCTCCAGCACGCCTTCCTCGCGTTGCCGTATCACCAGCACCGCCGGGCGCATCGCCGCCAAGGTGCGGGCTGTATCAAGGATGCTCTCGCCTTTTTGCAGGGAACTGGTGGCAATGGGTAGGCTCAATACATCCGCGCCGAGTTTTTTACCGGCCAGCTCAAACGCCGCTAGAGTGCGGGTGGACGGCTCAAAAAAAAGGTTGATAATGGTCTTCCCGGCTAGGGGGGAAGAGGCTCTGTCCGTGATAAAATGGGCTTTTGCCAATGTATCTGCCCTATCCAGAAGCCACAAAAGTTCCGCATCGGGAATATCACGAACGCGGAGTAAATGACGCATCAGGCAAACCGCTTTACTACCGCTGCGACCCTAGCGCCAAACAAGAATCTGGAATTGGTAAACCCAGTAGCAAGCTTGCCTTTCCAGTGTTGCGGGTACCATAGTTTGCCCGTGGCATGCATGAATACTTTGAAGAGGGTAACTTCGGTGCCATTAACGCTGCGAAGGCCTTTTGCGACCTCTTCTGCCACTACAGCAGTATGGCCGAAACCGCTATCGTAAACTAGAGCAATGCTCGGAGGAGATGGCATAAAACTCCTTTCAAAATACTGGAGGCCGAGACCGGAATCGAACCGACGTACAAGGCTTTGCAGGCCTCTGCATGACCACTCTGCCACCCGGCCCCAGGGCATTATTCGTACACCCGGCCTTGTCTGTTGGTCAAGGATGAAAGGCAATGAAAGGCAATTGCATCGCCGTTTCTTTTTCGCTAAAAGACAAAGTTCTTTTTGCCGCTTTAGCTCAGTCGGTAGAGCACATCATTCGTAATGATGGGGTCAGGTGTTCGAGTCACCTAAGCGGCACCATCCCTAATCTCTTTTAAGAATTAAGGTTTTATATGGCAAGACGATTCATTTTTTTGGGTATTTTTATTGCCGTTGTGGGGATAACCCCTTTTTATGTTCAGGCGGGGGAGCAAAAGCCCTTGGTCTTTGCGTTGCAAAAACAAAAAGATGCATCAAAAATTAAAGATAGTGCGGATGCGATGATGAAGGAATTAACGCAAGCTCTAGGCCGAGAAGTTAAGGTACTGATTCCAGGGGAATATTCAGCAACCGTTCAAGCACTTGTTAGCGGTCACGCGGATGTAGGTTATATTTCTAGTTTACCGTTTTTACTTGCCAAACGTGATGGCGGAGCGGAGCTTCTATTGGTTGAAGAGCGGCAGAATCGTGATGGTTCTTGGCAAACGTATTATGATGCCGTGTTGGTTGCCCGCACTGACGGAAAGATTCATGATTTTGAAGATATTAAGGCCAATGCAAAATCTTTGCGCCTAGTGTTTACCAGTCATACGAGCACTTCAGGCTATGTGTTTCCGTTTGCCTTTTTTCGTGAACAAGGCATTCTAAAGCAGGATCAAAAACCAGAAGAGGGCTTTGCGCAAGTGTATTATGCGGGGGGTTATTCGCAAGCACTTGAACAAGTAATAACGGGTAAAGCAGACATTGCGGCTGTAAGCAGCTATACGGTTGAGGGTGATAAAACCGCAATCTATATTTCTCCCGAAGATCGTCTTAAGTTAAAAGTTGTTGCGCGCATACCAAGGGTGCCAACACATATTATTGCCACAAAGGCGGGTCTGAGCAGCAAAGAACGCGCCGATATCACGAAGGCACTCTTGCGCATTTCCAAAGATAATCCAGACTTGCTTACACAGATTTATGGCGCTGCGCGGTTAGTACATGCCGATGAAAATACGCATCTGGAAGCCACGCGAAAAGCCATTGATGCCACCAAGCTTCCCATCCATGGGCTTGTAAAATGAATCCCTCATTGCTGCTTGACACTAAGAATTTGGCTTATACGCTTCCTCATCAGAAACAGCGCATATTGCCTATGGATATCAGTCTCAAGGGGGGTGAGATTACCATCTTCACTGGCGTAAGCGGTAGCGGTAAAACCTGCTTTCTGGATGCGTTACAGGGTCAAATTCCGCTTTTTGGCGGAATCATAAACCATGAAGCCGCCACTGTGCGAATTTATCAGGATTTGCGACTTGTCCGTGAACATAGCGCATTGCGCAATGTGTTGGATGGCTTGGTCGGAAAGCGCAAACTTTTATCAGCCTTATGGCCCCATGAAAAAGACCGCGCCAAAGCACTATTTTGGCTTAAGCGCGTGGGTCTTCAACATAAAGCACTTCAGCCCGTTTTTAGCCTTTCAGCGGGAGAAGCCCAGCGCGTGGCCATTGCGCGCGCTATGATGGCCGAACCTTTGATTTTGCTCGCAGATGAGCCATTTTCTTCGCTCGATGATAACAATGCCCAAATGGTAATGTCGTTGTTTGAAAAAGAATGTCGGGAACGGGGTATGACAGCACTTATTGTCACCCATAAAGTGCCGCATCTTAATGGGATCACTCCAGTGCATCTATTGCCATTTAATCCAAAGGTTGATCCAAGTAACCAAGCCGTTGAGGTAAAAGAACAAGCGTTGCCTTTATCAATGCCCAATATCTCTTCGCGCAGAGGTGCAGCAGCAGGGGTTTTTGTTCTGTTTCTTTTGAGTGCTTTATGGCTTTTGCCTGAGCTTAGTATGGGCAATTTTTCGTGGAATATGCTCGGTAATTTCTTTTTACGCTGGATTCCCAGCCCGGAAGAATTAGCGAATATGCCATGGCAACTCATCTTTGTCGGGATTGCCGATACTCTTGCTATGGCAAGTCTTGCAACCTTGGTCGCAATCTTTTTTTCATTGCCAATAGCGATGATTGCCTCGCGGGGATTTATGCCTGATATCGTGGTGTTACCTGTCCGCTATGCACTGAACTGGTGGCGGGCTATTCCTTCGATCATCTGGGCGTTGGTTTGTGTTTCCGCTGTGGGGCTTGGTACACTCTCTGGGCTTTTGGCACTGATGCTCTACAGCATGGGTTACCTCACCAAATTTTTCTACGAATGTTTTGAGCAGGTAGACCGCAAACCAGCGCAATCGCTTGCTCAGCTAGGTGCAGGGCGAAGCCAGATTGTAGCCCTGGCACTGTGGCCGATGACAATCCGCTCGGTGCTCTCTTCGAGTTTGTTTATGTTTGAATATAATGTGCGTGCAGCAAGTATTCTTGGCATTGTAGGTGCTGGAGGTATCGGTGTCTTGCTCAAAGAATCCGTAGAATGGTCAAATTGGCATGTGGTGGCAATTATTATCTTTCTTATGGGATTTATGGTCATTGCCATTGATGGTTTTTCAAGCTGGCTCCGGCGCAGCTTAACACCTGAACGAAGACATAGGGGCAGTGGATGAGTATATACCGCTCGCACATCAAAACTTCCCCTCTCCATCTTGCGAGCGGTACAGCCCGCGCGGTACTTGAGCGAAGCCCTTGCACATTCTTCATGTGCAAGGAGTTTAAGTCGTCTAAGTGGGGCGCCATGTGTTCGGTTATGGTGCAAGCTGTCTTTCTAAGACCCCTGCCGCGGCCAGTACCCCTTCTTCATCCCAGTAATTGCCAATAAGTTGTACCCCTAGCGGCAGGCCGTTGGCGGCGATGCCTCCAGGCAGTGATAAAGCCGGCAGCCCGGCAAGGCTTGCTGGAACGGTGAGCACGTCGTTGAGGTACATCGCCACGGGATCGGTTTGTTTTTCGCCCAGCTTGAAGGCTTCCGTCGGTGCGGTTGGGGTGAGGAGCAAATCAACTTTTTCAAAAGCATCCTGAAAATCTTTGGCAATCAGGGCGCGGACTTTCTGAGCCTTGAGGTAATAGGCATCGTAATACCCGGCGGAGAGCACATAAGTGCCGATAAGAATGCGGCGCTGCACCTCGGCCCCGAACCCGGCGGCGCGGGTCTGGGCGTACAGCCCGTCCAGTGTTGGGGCCTCTACTCGTGCGCCGAACCGCACGCCGTCGTAGCGGGCCAAGTTGCTGGACGCTTCGGCCGGGGCGATAATATAGTACGTCGGCAACGCGTAGCGGGTGTGGGGGAGGGAGACTTCCGAGACGATGGCCCCGGCATCCCGCAGGGCCTGGGCCGCCCTGTCCCACATGGCAAGGATGGCTGGAGCCATGCCCTCAACCCTATATTCTTTGGGAATGCCGATGCGCTTGCCTTTGATGGAGGCACCAACGGCATCACGGTAGCGGGGCACGGGCCTATCCACCGAGGTGGAATCAAGGGGATCAAACCCGGCCATGGCTTCGAGCATCAGGGCCGTGTCGGCAACGGTGCGCGCCATGGGGCCAGCCTGATCGAGGGAGGAGGCAAACGCAATAATGCCCCAGCGGGAGCACCGCCCGTATGTTGGTTTTAAGCCCACCAGCCCGCAGAAGGCCGCCGGCTGGCGGATGGACCCCCCGGTGTCGGTGCCGGTGGCAGCAAGGCACAGGTGCGCGGCTAGAGCGGCGGCGGAACCCCCGCTGCTGCCGCCGGGAACCCGGCAAAGTTCGGTATCCTCAGTGGCCCTCAGGGGGCTTTTGACCGGGCCAAAAGCGCTTGTAATATTAGCCGATCCCATGGCGAACTCATCGAGGTTGAGCTTGCCTAAAAAGACAGCCCCTTGGCGGCGCAGGTTGGCCGTGACCGTGGATTCATAGGGCGGAATGAAAGTGCCAAGAATCTTCGAGGCGGCGGTGGTTTTGATGCCTTGCGTGCAAAACAAATCTTTAATGCCGATGGGCAAGCCGGGCAGCAGCAGGGCCTCATGGGTAGCGTTGGTGCCCGCATCAAAAGCCTTTGCTGTCTCCAGAGCACTATCGGCGGACACCGTAATATAGGCGTTTAGTTCCGGGTTGCGGCGTTCAATGGCCGTCAGGTGGGCCTGGGTCAGATCGACGCTGGAGAATTTTTTGCGCCGGATGCCATCGGCGGCGGCGGTGAGGGTTAAGGATGTCAGATCGCTGGTCATGGGTGCAGGGATAGCGTTGAACGCTGCGAACGTCCAGAAGCGGTTTTGACGTGGGGGTAAAACGCGGCTATATAGGTCGGATGTTGATTGCCCCGTCTATTCTTTCCGCTGATTTTGCCCGCTTGGGTGAAGAGGTTGCCGCGCTCACCAACGCCGGGGCCGATATGATCCATATTGACGTTATGGACGGCCATTATGTGCCGAACCTGACTATCGGGCCGGGGGTGGTCAAGGCCCTGCGGGCGCACACGACCCTGCCCTTTGATGTGCACCTGATGATTGCCCCGGTGGATACCTTAGTGCCAGCGTTTGCCGAGGCGGGGGCCGATATTATTACCTTTCACCCGGAGGCTACCCCCCACCCGCACCGGACGGCGCGGCGGATTCGCTCACTGGGCAAAAAAGTGGGGGTGTCCCTCAATCCCGGCAGCCCTATAGAACTCATTGATTATCTCTGGGATGAGATTGATTTAGTTTTAGTGATGACGGTAAACCCCGGCTTTGGCGGTCAGTCGTTTTTGCCGGCGATGTTGCCCAAGATTGCTAAGTTGCGGATGCAGATTACCCAGCGTGGCCGGCCTATTTTGCTGGAGGTGGACGGCGGGATTAACCCCGACACCGCCGCCGATGCCGTCGCCGCCGGGGCGGATACCTTAGTGGCGGGGAACGCGGTGTTTGCTGGGGGAGCGGGGGATTATGAGAAGAATATTAGGGCGCTCACTACGGGAAAATTTTTTGACAATCCTCCTACAAAACTCTAATTGAACATTGCTGGGTAAACCACTGGTTTTACCAGTGAGACTTGAAAAGCCTTGGGCGATCCGGGAGTAAAGTAGCCCTTACGGTGGCTTGGAACACAAACCGTAAGGACTACTATTATGAGTGAAGTATACCAAAGTGCGTCGCACTCCAAGTGGGATTGCAAATACCATGTGGTATTTGTGCCCAAGTATCGTCGCAAAGCGATGTTTGGGGGGATTCGCAAGAATCTTGGTGCGATATTCCATGAACTGGCACGGCAGAAGGAGTGCCAGATTGTGGAGGGGCATTTGATGCCCGATCATGTGCACATGTGCATATCAATACCGCCGAAGCATGCCGTTGCATCGGTTATTGGTTTCATCAAAGGCAAGAGTGCGATAGCGATTGCGCGTCAATTTTCAGGCAAGCAGCGCAATTTCAATGGGGAAAGTTTTTGGGCGAGGGGCTATGCTGTATCAACAGTGGGCTTTGAGCTTGAGGCTGTTCGCAAGTACATCAAGGAATAAGATGCGGCTGATCAAAACGGCCAATTCTAGTCAATAAAGCGGCATTTCCCGGCGGTGCGACTGCCCTCGGGGCAGCCCTATTCATCAAGCCACCGACTCCGCCGGGGGTGTCTGACTAGGCATCCGACAGTATACGTGCAAGCAATAAGAATGAACCAATCGCTGAAAAAATAAAAATTCCAACAGTGTAAAGCCATCCAAGATTTTTAATGCGCCAAACAACGAGTGTAACAACGATCGCCAAAAGAAGAGAAACAACAATCATAACTTGTTCACTATAATGAGGCGTCCTTACCTAGTCAAGGCCGATATGGGAGCCTGATATGGGAGCCGATATGGGAAGATCATATCCAGAGAGCTGAATCGTCAGAACTGTTATATATTAATTGTTTATATGGAAATACGTTATCCGTGACACTAAAAAGACATTTCCTTCACTAGGGGAAATTCTGGCTTTGATGCAAGTTGGTCAAGGCCCCTGCCACTAAAGTTTTTATCGCAGCACCGATAAGGTACCGAAAATTCTTGAACACAAGGTCAGGCGATAAGCCGGATTCTGTCACGGGTTGCCCCGCGTGACCGCTATTCCTCTGGGCGGGGCGTTACCGCCGCGCTCAAGCTCACTACCCGGATCGGAAAGGCGCGCCAGCGACACCGCCCGAAGGCTCCGACCCCTATTTGCGATTGCTCCTGCCGGGGTTTGCCCTGCCGTTGCTGTTACCAGCAACGCGGTGCGCTCTTACCGCACCGTTTCACCCTTACCGTTAGGCCGAAGCCTGCCGGCGGTTTATTTTCTGTGGCACTTTCCGTCGCGTTACCACGCCCGGTGGTTAGCCGGCGGCATTGCTGGCAAGAGTCCGGACTTTCCTCGGTACGATTTCCCGCACCGCAGCGGCCTGCCCGACCTTGCCAAGGCAGCATAGGGATGAGTTCATAAAAAGCAAATCCCCTTTTTTACTGGAAAAGACTGGCATCTGCCCCTATCCAGTCCTGAGCTTATGACGCGCCGTCTTTTCATCTACAGCCATGACACCTTTGGTTTGGGGCATCTCAAGCGTTCGCGCACTATTGCGGCGGCGGTGGTGGCGGCGTGTTCTGACGTGTCGGCGTTGATTGCCACGGGGTCGCCTTTGGCGGATGAGTTTTCTGTTTTGCCCGGTGTGGATATCGTGCGGTTGCCAGCGGTGCTCAAAAAGCCCGAAGGCGGCTATGCCCCGGCTCAGGCTGGCCTGTCGCTGGGGGAGGCTATTGCCCTGCGCAGCCAGCTATTGATGGAACTGGCGGCGGATTTCCGCCCGGACGTGTTGTTGGTGGATAAGGAGCCGCTGGGTTTGTGCGGGGAGTTAACGGCAACCTTGGAGGCCGAGGCCTTGCGCGGAACGCGCCTTGTCCTTGGCGTGCGGGACGTACTGGATGAAGCGCAACAGCTGCGTACCGAATGGGGGAATAGCGGGGCACTGACAGCCTTGGCCCGCTACCATGCCCTATGGGTGTATGGGCATCGGGATATGTACGATCCGCTGCAGGGGTTGGATATCCCCGCTGAGGTGGCGGCGCGGGTGAAATTTTTGGGGTACCTGCGCTCATCGTTGCCGGCAGTGCCGGAGCAGCCCGGTCAAGTACTGGTCACGGCGGGCGGCGGCGGCGATGGCGAGGCATTGCTGCTGGCTATGGTGAGGGCAGCACGGCATTTCCCTCAATGGCAATGGGATATTGTCACTGGGCCGTTTATTCCTGAGGCGGCCTTTGCCGGGCTGGAGGCGGCCAGTGCCGCCGCGCCCAACGTCACGCTGCGGCGGTTTGTGCCCGATATGGGGGCGAGGGTGGCGCAGGCATCGCTGGTGGTGGCCATGGCCGGGTACAACACGTTTTGCGACGTGCTGTCGGGGCAAAAGCGGGTGTTGTTTGTGCCGCGCATCGCCCCACGGCAAGAGCAGTGGATTCGGGCAAAGGCGGCGGAGAAGCTGGGTCTGGCGCAGGTGTTGCACCCTGATATGTTGACAAATGATGATGCGGTAATAAGGGCACTGGAACAGGCCAGCCGCCACCATCGGCCATCGGCGGATTTTTATGAGGGTCTGCTGGGGGGTATCCCGGCGGTGCAGGAGGCAATGGGGTTGATTTTATGAATTATTTCTGCCCTTAACCAGAAAGCCAAGCGTGGCAATTTCAGCGAGGCTTGCGCAGGGGGGAAAGATAGGGGCTAGGGTACGGAGGGTTTTTTGGGCAGCATGAATGGGAAATCCTGGTACTTCATGTAGATGTAAGCGGCGCAGAGACAATGCTGTAGACGTCGCCAAGACCCCTGTTGCCACGCCTTGGTTGTTGGTGAGTACTGCGCAAGATGCCGCTGCTATTAATGAAAATTCTAAACATTCTGACCAGTATTGTCCCAAGAAGGTATTGGCGGTTTCATAAAACTTTTGTAATTGTTGTTTATCTTCTTGTTTAGAATCCAAAGACAGTGCATTTATTAATCCTTGCAGTTTTTTTATAGTCGTAATGTCCGGATGTTGTTCAATAATCATTCCCATTGCGGTGCGAACAACCTGACTGCAAAGCCAGATACCGGTCGTGATGTTGGGATCGATACCGGATGTGTTTGAGAGAATGGTAGTTCCGGAAACAGCGCACGCTCCCATAAAAAAATAGCCTGCTGTTTTTTTACCGCGATCTACTGAAAGATTCTTGTAGTAGGAACCATTTACTCCAAGAGCCAAACAAGAGAGAGCTATTCCACCATATTCAGCGAGTTTAATAGGGTCTGTCGGCGGCATCATCCCCCGATTTTGCCAGCGCAAATAAAAATAATCAATGCTTATTTATCTAAAATAAATTTTATTTTTTCTTGCCCCAACGCCGCCAGCACCTCCGGCACGGGCAACCCCATGGGTGTGCCGGTAAGCAAGGCCCGCAAGGGCTGGAGCACGCCGGGGAGCTTGACCCCCAAGGCGGCAGCTTGGTGTTTGAGGGCAGTCTGCAACGTGGCGGCATCCCACGGGGTCACGTCGCGCAGGGCGATGAGGACTTTTTGGGTGCGCTCGCGTACTTCTGGGGTGAGCAGGGCCTGGGCTTCAGGGGAGAGCACCACCGGGCCGAATAGAAAGCTACTAATACTGGCTAGATCGACAAGGGTATGGGATCGCTCAAGAAAATGCGGCAGGAGTGCCCGAAACGCCGCCGGATGCTGTGGCGGCTTACCGACAAAAGCGGTGAGTTCCTGTTCTACCGTAGTGGCATCTAGGGCGCGCAGGTGGTGGGCGTTGATGTGCAGAAATTTATCCCGGTCAAAGCGGGCAGCGGCGCGGTTGATGCGGCCTAGATCGCTAAACAATTCGATGGTCTCGCTACGGCTGAAAAATTCCTGATCGCCGTGGGACCAGCCGAGGAGGAGCAGGTAGTTGCACACGGCCTCGGGCAAAAAACCCTGGCGGCGGTATTCGTCAATGCCTACCGCGCCGTGGCGTTTGGACAGCTTGCTGCCGTCGGCGGCGTGGATTAGGGGGATGTGGGCAAAGATGGGCAGGATCCAGCCGCAGGCCTGAAATAAATGGTACTGGCGAAAAGCATTATTAAGATGATCGTCGCCGCGAATAACGTGGGTGATGCCCATGTCGTGGTCGTCCACGACCACCGATAGCATATAGGTGGGCGTGCCGTCGCTGCGCAATAGGACAAAGTCGTCTATGTTCTCATTGGCTACGGTGACATCGCCTTGTACCGCGTCGTGAAGGGTGACACTGCCCGTTAGGGGTACTTTAAGACGAATGGTATAAGGCCGGGTGTCCGCATCGGCGGGGGGAGGCGCATCGCGCCAGCGGCGATCGTACACCGTGTGGCGGCCTTCAGCGGCGGCTTGTGCCCGCATGGCTTCCAGCTCTTCAGCGGTGGCGTAGCAACGATACGCCTTGCCCTCGGCCAGCAATTGCCGGGCTACGGCGGCGTGGCGATTAAGGTGATGGGATTGATAGACTTCTGCTTCGTCCCAAGTGAGGCCAAGCCAGCGCATGCCGGTCAGAATCGCCGTCGTTGCTTCGGGGGTGGAGCGTGCCCGGTCGGTGTCTTCAATGCGGAGCAAAAAGGTGCCCCCATGATGCCGGGCAAAAAGCCAGTTGAATAAAGCCGTTCGCGCAACGCCAATGTGGAGCATCCCGGTGGGGGAGGGGGCAAAGCGGACGCGGACGCTCATAACGTCTCCCACGTCCCCAGCCATCCGGCATTGAGAGCGTAATGAAAAACTGCCGTGGCAACGGCACTCACCCCGGTACAGATAAGAAATTTAATCCGCAAATGCGGGTTCTTAGGGGCACTGGTGGCGTGGCCTTCGGGAGTAACGGAGGGAACTTTCACCCCCCAAGGCAGCAGCATAAACCACAGCAACCACCAAATGCACACAAAGGTGACAAGAATCCCGGCCATTACTGATCGTATTGCAACAGGCTGTGAAACGGGACACCGATACGCTCACGCCCTTTGAGGAAGGTTAATTCAATAAGCCCTGCAGCTAGGGGAACCTCAGCACCACATTGGCGAAGCAATTTAATGGCTGCCGATAAGGTGCCGCCTGTGGCCAGCAAGTCATCGACAAGCACGATTTTTTGTCCGGGGGCAACGGCATCTTTTTGTACTTCCAGCGTATCGGTGCCGTATTCTAGATCATAAGTATAAGAGACAGTGCGACCGGGCAGCTTGTTCTTTTTGCGAATCATGATGAATCCTAAGCCAAGATGATAGGCCAGCGGGGCGGCCAGTAAAAACCCCCGGGATTCAATGGCCGCCAAGGCATTAGGCTTGTTAGGGGCAATAACTTCTGTCAGTGCATCAATAGTATATTTCCATGCCGGGGCGTGGGAGAGGATGGTGGAAATATCATAGAAAAGGATACCAGGCTTGGGGAAATCCGGTACTTCCGTGATGTGTTTCTTTAGGTTCATGGCGGTATAACTTAATTCGCTTGACGCCGCAGAAAGGCTGGGATGTCCAAGTCGGCCTTGGCAGCAGGTGCCTGTTTGCTTGTATCCTCATCGGGTTTGGGGATAAAGCGGCTTTTACCCCCAGTCATCCGTTCAAAGAAAGATGGCTTTGCCTCTGTTTCTTCAACAGTCGTTGCGGCTTCTGGTTCGCGTACTGCCGTATTCAGTGTTGCCGCAGCAGGCGTGGGTCGAACAGCAGGGGCAACAGCGGGAGCCGCCGCGCTGGGGGTCAAACGACGGGTGGCTTGCATGTAGCCATAACCACTGCGATCCTCGGCGTGATTATCTTCGGGGAGATGGCGGCGAACTTGCTCGCTGTCAATGCCGGTGGCAACAATGGATAGGCGCACTTTACCGTTCATGTTTTGATCAAAGGTGGTGCCGAAAATGATATTAGCGTTTGGGTCAACTTCTTCACGGATGCGGTTGACCGCCTCGTCAATTTCAAACATCGTAATATCGTAGCCGCCGGTGATGTTGATGAGCACACCCCTTGCACCTTTCATGGACACGTCGTCCAAAAGTGGGTTTGAGATAGCAGCTTCGGCGGCACGCAAGGCGCGGTTCTCACCCTCGGACTCGCCCGTGCCCATCATGGCCTTGCCCATTTCCATCATCACTGTGCGGATGTCGGCAAAGTCAAGGTTTACGAGGCCAGGCATGACCATTAAATCAGTGATGCCACGAACGCCGGCACACAGAACATCGTCGGCCATTTTGAAAGCATCGGCAAAAGTAGTCTTCTCGTTGGCAACCCGAAAAAGATTTTGGTTCGGTATGACAATGAGGGTGTCAACAACTTGCTGTAGATCAATAATACCTTGTTCAGCAAGGCGCATCCGGTGTGCTCCCTCAAAATGAAACGGCTTGGTTACCACGCCAACGGTAAGCACACCGGCATCGCGGGCCGCTCTCGCCAACACTGGCGCAGCACCGGTGCCTGTGCCGCCGCCCATTCCGGCGGTGACAAAAACCATGTTGCTACCCGTTAGGTGTTCCATCATGTCTTCAAGAGCTTCTTCAGCAGCAGCCCGGCCAATTTCCGGGCGCGATCCTGCACCAAGACCCCTAGTGACGTTTTGTCCAAGTTGAACCCGCAGTGGGCACAACGATTGTGCCAATGCCTGAGCATCGGTGTTTGCAACAATAAAATCAACCCCCTCAACGGAGGATCGGATCATGTTGTTCACCGCGTTGCCGCCCGCGCCGCCCGCACCGATGACGGTAATTTTTGGTTTTAAATCGGCGAAGTCTTTGGGAACGCTTAGGGTTATGGCCATAGATGGCGTCTCCTGATGCAGAATGTGTGCCGCAAACATGGCATACAGACGCACGCTGCGCAAGCATTCAGGCGCAGTTTTAACTTCTCTTTAAAATTTTTCCCGCAGCATCAGTGATGGGGGTGCATTATGTCAATATTTCCCGATCGCGAAAAAGCATTGGAAAATGAATTCTTCAATCGTCAAATCCAAGATATCAGGCATCAAGTTGCGTCTATTCGACGCTTCGCACATTGTTTGGGTCGATCCATGGGCTATAATGATGAGGCTGCTGAAAAGTATGCCGATACCCTTGCAGGCTTGTACGCGGAGCGGTCTCGGCCTGCTGATGTGCTGGATCGTGTGCTTTGCGATTTAGCCAATCTTGGTGTTTCTGAACCGAGAGCCGTTTTACGGGAAAAGCTTGCACAAGCACAGCAAGACACGGCACAAGGGGGTTGATGCGTCGCGCTGCTGTTCTTGTTGCCGGAGTGTTCACCGCGTTCCTTGGGGCGGCGGTGCTGGGAGCAGGGTGGTTATGGTATAGTACGCCTATTAATACAGACAACATCGCCATTACCACGGTGGTGATTAAGCCCGGGGATACCCATCGGCGCATTGCTAATGCGTTGGAGGAAAATCTTGGTATCTCGGCAAGACTTTGGCTGGTATTTTTGGAGAGTGAACGCCGATTGTATGGCGGTACGGCTAAGGCTGGGGAATATGCGTTGACGCAACGTTCTTCGCCACGGGATATTATACAATTGTTGTTGGGCGGTGCATCGGTACAGCACCGCATTACGCTTATCGACGGCTGGACAAGCCAGAAAATCATCGCGGCTATTAATGCCAATCCTGTGTTTGAGGGAGTGCCGCTCAAAAAACTGAAGGAGGGCAGCATCCTGCCCGATACCTATTTTATTAGCTTGGGGATTGATAGGGCAGCGTTTATGGAGCGGTTGCAGCATGAGCAGGTGCAAGCCCTAAGCACTATCTGGCACGCCCGCGCTGCGGATATTCCGCTGCAAACCCCCGAAGAGGCTATTATTTTAGCCTCCATTATTGCGAGGGAAAGCAATATCCCGGAAGAATACCCGGTGGTGGCCAGTGTGTTTCATAACCGTTTGCGCCTTGGCATGCCGTTGCAGTCTGATCCGACAGTGATTTATGCTGTTTCAAAAGGATTGGGGGAGCTGCCACGGCCTCTCAGCCGAGCCGATCTGCGCTATGAGAATCCTTATAACACCTACGTTACCGGGGGGTTGCCGCCGGGGCCTATCTGTCACCCGCCTTTGGCCGCGCTGCGGGCCGCCGTGCACCCGAAGCGCACAAAATACCTGTATTTTGTCGCCGACGGTAAGGGCGGGCACGCCTTTGCCGAAACCCTTGAGGAGCATAACCGCAACGTGGCCCGGTGGCGGGCCATGAATAGGAGGGATGCCGACTGAGAAAGGTTCTATTGTGCGATCTTAGGTGGGCAATTTTATGAAAAAAATATTTTTTATCACTTTATTATCGATCTGGTTGCTTTCTGGCACGGCATTTGCCCAAAATGCCGCGCCCCTTGGGGTGGGGGCCTTGGGTTTTGTTGAACCGCGATCTAGGGTGTTAAAATTAACGGATAACGGGGCAGGGGATCGCCAGACTGTTGCGGAACTTCTGGTGCAGGAAGGACAGACGGTGCCTGCGGGAACCCCGCTGGCGGTTCTCGCACAGCATGCACAGCGCAAAGCCGATCTGGCGGCAATCGAGGCGCGTCTGGAAACGCTCGATGCGGAACAAAAAAAAGCACAGGCTATGGAAAGTTTTCGCAAGAAGGAGTTTGAACGCCAGCGGGACTTGCGCGATCGCGCGGCGTCCAGTCCTTCTAGGCGGGATGCCGCCGAAGCAGATTGGCTTGCCGCAAAGGCGGATATCGAGTCCCTTATGGCGCAGCGCAAACAAGCCGTAGCCGTACAGGAACGGGCCGCGCAAGAACTCAAAGATAGTATGATTTCGGCGCCGTTTGAAGGAACCGTGTTGAGGATTTTTACCCGGGTGGGGGAGCGTCTTGCGGATCAAGGGTTTGCCGAGTTTGCCGACCTTTCCCGGATGGATGTGCGGGCAGAGGTTTTTGAAAGCGATATCCAGCGGGTCAAGGAAGGCCAGCGGGCTGAAATTCTGCTCCCTAATGAGAAAAAGCCCCTGAAGGGTGCCGTCTATCAGGTGGGGTTTGTGGTGCGCGGGAACGATTTGAATGATACCGACCCTCTGGCGGATAAGGACAACCGGGTTGTGGCCGTGCGTATTGCTGTGGATGCTGACGACACGCAGCGCCTGAGACACCAGATTTACCGACGCGTTTCCGTGCGTGTCTTTCCATGAAAGATGCTGTTCCCTTTTCGCGGCAGTGCTTATTTGCGTTTCGGTTGGCGTGGCGGCAAATGCTGTTTCATCGTGCCAAGCTTTTTGCGGCTGTATCAGGGGTGATGTTTGCCTGCGTCTTGGTTTTTTTTCAGACCGGCTTTAAGGACGCCCTTTGGGCCAGCGTGCTTGTATCGCCTTCAAAAATGTCCGGCGATCTGTTTTTGGTGCACCGGCAGACTGAGGCGTTTTGGCGCAGTATTCCCTTTGCTGAATCAACCCTGCACCGGATGATGTCCCATCCCGATGCGCAGAAGGTTATCTCCTTGTACATGGGGTTTGCGCCGTTCAAGAATCCGGTGACGCAGCAAAAACGGACGATTTTTGTGTATGGCTACGATCTGGCGACTGATCTTTTGGCGATTCCAGATGTTCTGCGCCAGAAAGATACACTCAAGAATGCCGATACCGTGCTTTTTGATCGGGCTTCACGGCCTGAGTTTGGGCCCATTGCTGATCTTGTTGCCCAAAAGGTAGCTGTGGATACCGAACTGAACGATCGGCGTGTGTCCGTTCAGGGTATTTTCACCCTAGGAGGCTCCTTTTCTGCCGATGGAAATGTTATTGTCGGTGAGACAAATTTTTTTCGTCTCTTTCCCGGGCGTACTCCTGAATACATCGATCTTGGTATTGTTCGCCTCAAGAAGGGCGCGGATATCAAGGCCGCGCAGGCATCCTTGCGCACTATTTTGGATCAGGACGTCTATCTGTTCACCGCAAAAGAGATGCAGGATCATGAGCTAGGCTATTGGAAGGAGTCGGTTCCCATCGGGTTTATCTTTGATTTCGGTACCCTGATGGGACTGATCGTTGGCATGGTGATTGTGTACCAGATTTTATTTACCGATGTGATGAACAATATTCCCCAGTACGCGACACTGAGCGCCATGGGCTATCCTTTTCGCTATTTTATGCTGGTGGTGTTTTCGTCTTCTTTGATCTTAGCCGTTTTAGGATTTGTGCCCGGTGTTCTTGTTTCATCTCTGCTATACAATGTTGCGGAATCGAATATTTATCTGCCCATGCCTATGCCGTTGTCAAAAATCATTGGCATTTTTCTCTTGACGTTGGGGATGTGTATTGCCTCCGGATTCCTTGCCATGCAAAAGCTGCGCCGCATTGATCCGGCGGAGATGTTTTAGGTTCTTATGACAGAAAACCAGAGTATTGTTGAGGTTGAGAATCTTTATTTCTCCCATTCCGGGCAGGAAAGGCCCGTGTTGCGGGGGATAACTCTGTCTTTGCAGCATGGGGAAATTGTCCTGATGACAGGGCCTTCGGGTTCAGGAAAATCAACCCTCCTGACCATTGTCGGGGGGCTGCGCCATGCTAGAGTAGGGCGGGTGCGCGTGCTGGGGGAAGACTTAGTGGGTAGTCCGGCTACCACCTTGCTGAAAGTCCGCCGCCAGAGCGGTTATATTTTCCAGTATCATAACCTGCTCGAATCCCTCACTACGGTGCAGAATATCTGCCTGACGCTGGAGCTGGACGGTTCCCTAGGTGAGGAAACCCGCCAGGCCATGGCCAGAAAAATGCTCGACGGCGTTGGATTGTCCGCGCACTACGACAAATACCCGCACCAGCTTTCCGGGGGGCAACGCCAGCGGGTGTCCATCGCCCGGGCGCTGGTGGGCAGGCCGCGTCTGATTCTTGCGGATGAGCCTACTGCCTCCTTAGATAAAAAATCGGGGCAGGAGTGTGTGGAGCTTCTGAAAAACCTTGCACAGGAACAAAATACCACCATTCTCCTCGTCACCCACGATTACCGGATTCTCGATATGGCAACGCGGGTGGTGTATATGGAAGATGGCGTTCTTCAGACCGAAAAGCCGCAATAAAAGGTATTGAACGCGGCTGAAAAGTTTGGGACGGTGGGCCATGATCGTCTCCCTTGAAACACTGCTGGCCCAGGCTATGGGCAAAACCGATCCGGCGACGGGGGCCATTGTTCCCTCGATTATTCCGGCAACGACGTATGTCCGGACGCTGGATGAAAACGGCTATTTGCCCGGACGTCTTTATGCCCGGGATGAAAGCCCGATGTTTGAAACGGTGGAGGAAGCCCTGACCAAGCTGGAGGGCGGGGCAGGGGCGTTCGTATTTTCCTCCGGCATGGCGGCTTGCGCGACGCTGCTGCTGGCCTACCCGACGGGGAGCACTTTTGCGGTGCCGAGGGTGGCGTTTGTTGGGCTGGTGACCCTGTGGCGGGACTTGCTGCCGGGCCTGGGGTATAAGGTAGCGGTGTACCAGAATGAGAGCCGCGACGATCTAGAGCGGGTCATGGCCGAGCACAAGCCGCAAGTATTATGGATCGAAACCCCGGCCAACCCGACCATGGAGATTACCGATCTTACTTTTGCCCGGCAGCTTTGCGATCAATATGGGAGCCATATGGCCGTGGATAACACCGTGCCGACGCCGCTGGTGACTAAGCCCATTGCCTTTGGGGCCGATTGGGTGACGCATTCCAGCACCAAGGGTCTTAACGGACACCACGACGTGGTGTCCGGGGCGTTGATTGGCAAGGTGGCCAGCGGGCCGATGTGGGATAAAATCAAGCTCACGCGCAAATACGTCGGCGGCGTGCCGGGGGCGTTTGATGTTTGGCTATTGCTCCGGGGGATGCAGACGCTGTTCCTCCGCGTGCCCGCCGCCAACCGCAACACCCAGATGCTGGCGGAATACCTTGAAACCCACCCCAAGGTGGAGCGGGTTCTCTACCCCGGCCTACCCTCCCATCCCGATTATGCCACGGCTCAGCGGCAGATGACCGGCGGCTTTGGGGCCTTGCTATCCTTTTGCGTCAAAGGGGGCCGCGCCGAGGCCCTCGATGTTGTCCGCAAGGTGAAGGTGTTTAAGGTGGCCACCTCCCTAGGCGGCATGACCAGCCTTATTGAGCACCGCGCCACTATTGAAGGCGAGAAATCCGCCGTGCCCCAGACCCTGCTCCGCGTAGCGGTGGGGTGTGAGAACGGGGAGGATTTACGGGGGGATTTGGAGGATGCTTTACGCGGATAATGACGCCAAAATCCCCTCCGCCGCCGTAACATCCGCCGGGGTATCAATAGACGCCAGCCGGTGGCCGCGCAGATCCACCGGCACCACCTGCACTGGCAGGCCGTTCTCTAGGGCGCGGAGCTGTTCGAGTTGTTCGGTGGCTTCAAGGGGGCTTTCCTCTAGGGCGCAGAGCTGTTGCAGGGCGGCGGTGCGGTAGCCGTACAGGCCGATGTGCTGCCAGATAGGCGTATCAGGCTTCGGCGTGCGTTCATTCGGCAGAATGGCTTTGGAGAAATACAGAGCCTTTCCAGTGTTGTCAAAAACCACAGTGGTGCCGCTGCTGGGGCTGGTTTTCTTGTGGGTGAGGAAGGCGGCCTTGGCCTCCCCGGTGAGGGGCGCGGCTGGGGTGACAATAGCGGCGTTGGGGTGATCCTTGAGGCCGTGCAGCACTGCTTGCAACACCCACGGCGGGGTGAGGACGGCGTCGCCTTGAAGGTTAATCACGGCCCGGGGCAGCGTCGGCAAGGCCTGCGCCGCCGCAAGGCAGCGTTCCGTGCCGTTCTTGCATTCTACGGGGGTCATGACCACCTGCGCCCCAATACCACGGCAAAAAGCGGCAATACGATCATCATCGGTAGCGATAACAACGGGAACGTCAGGCAGTGCCGTGCGGGCAATGCGCCAGACACGCTCCACCACCGCCACGCCTGCAACGGGAATAAGCGGCTTACCGGGAAACCGGGTTGAGCCGTACCGTGACGGAATAACGACAACTGTATCCAAAATACACCACCTTGCCACTGTTTTGTGCAGCGCAACATTTTTTTAATACCCACTAAGTATAGAGCCATGCGACGATAGGGCGCAAGCGTATCCCCTGCTTGCGGCACACAAAGGGAGAATCCAATGAAATTGACACAATGTTTGCTGGCGGCATTGCCGTTGGCGTTGATGGCGGCGGGTGCGCACGCACAGACAGCCGATCCACTTCCCATTAACTCCGGTGATACCGCTTGGATGCTGACGTCGGTGGCGTTGGTGCTGATGATGACTATTCCTGGTCTGGCGCTGTTTTACGGCGGGATGGTGCGTAAACAGAACGTGCTGTCCACGAAGATGCAGGCTTTTGCTACCTGCGCCCTGGTTGCGGTATTGTGGGTTGTGGTGGGGTACAGCCTTGCCTTTACGGGCGGTAATGCCTGGGTTGGTGATTTAAGCCGTGTTTTTATTTCAGGTGTTGATTTTGCCAACGCCTTTGTGTTGCAGGGCGGCGATTCGACGCCGGTGCCGACGACGATTCCTGAGCCAGTCTTTATGATGGTCCAGATGACCTTTGCGATTATCACCCCGGTGCTGATTGCGGGCGCGTTTGCAGACCGGATTAAGTTTTCGGCGACCTTGTTGTTTATGGGCCTGTGGTCGATTCTTGTGTATCCTGTCGTGGCCCACTGGGTTTGGCACCCGAATGGCTTTTTGTTTAAAGCCGGCGTGTTGGATTTTGCTGGCGGCACCGTGGTGCACATCAATGCCGGTATCGCCGGGTTGGTGGCGGCCATTGTGATTGGCAAGCGGCGCGGCTATGGCCAGCAAGACTTTCTTCCGCACAACCAAGTGCTGACCTTCATTGGCGCGTGCTTACTGTGGGTGGGTTGGTTTGGCTTTAACGGTGGTTCTGCTCTCGCGGCCAATGGTCGTGCGGGTCTGGCTGTTGCTGTGACCATGATTGGGGCTGCTGCGGCTGCTTTGGCATGGATGTTCACCGAATGGAGTGTGCGCGGCAAGCCGTCGATTATTGGCGCGTTGAATGGTGCCGTGACCGGGTTGGTGGTGATTACCCCTGCCGCCGGGTTTGTGAACCTCCAGGGCGCGTTGGCCATGGGCGCTATCGGCGGGGTGATTTGTTTCTTCTCCGCGACTAAACTCAAGGAAGCGTTAGGGTACGATGACTCTTTGGATTGCTTCGGCATTCACGGGGTTGGCGGGATCATTGGCGCGTTGCTGACGGGGGTCTTTGCGGTGTCGGCCATTGGCGGCGATGCGGCCAAGGGCGCGCTGGAAGGCAATCTCAATCAGGTCTGGATTCAGGCTCAAGGGGTTTTCTACACCATCGCCTGGTGCGCAGTGGCGACGTACGTCATTCTTAAAGTTGTGGATGCCATCGTTGGCCTAAGGGTTTCAGAACAGGTAGAGAATAAGGGGCTTGATCTAGAGTTGCATGGGGAATTCCTCCCGCATTAATAGAGGCGCCGAATAGTCCGTGTGCCTCTTACCGCTCGCACATCAAGATTTCCGCAACATGCCTGCGAGCGGCGCGGCTAGCCCTGCGCGTGCGTGACAATATAGGCGTGCTGCAAAAAATACCGCACCGGCGATTGTTTGATCGGCGGTGCGTTTTTTTGTGGGAAGTAATGGCGGAGAGATTTAGAAGAGTATCATGACTTTTCGTGTTGCTCGAAGTGACGACAGTCTGCTTGGCCGCTGGTGGTGGTCGGTTGATAGGCGGTTGTTTGGGTTGTTGCTGTTTCTGATGGGCGTTGGAATAATTCTCCTGTTTGCGGCCAGCCCGGCGGTGGCTGAAGGCCACCGTTTATCTCCGTATTATTTTATTGTTCGCCAAATGATGATGTTGCCAGTGGCAGTGCTTGTGCTGGTGGGGGTGTCCATGCTGACACCAAAGCAGGTGCGGCGGCTGGCGGCCGTGGGTCTTTTGGCAACATTAGCAGCATTGGTGGTGACATTGTTTGTTGCGGTGGAGGTGAAGGGGGCGCGGCGGTGGATTTCTCTGGCGGGATTCTCAATACAGGCATCGGAATTTGCTAAGCCGATGTTGGCGGTAACCACGGCGTGGATGCTGGCAGAATGGGCACGTAACCCTATTTTTCCCGGACGTCTAGCGGCGTTTGTCATGTATATTATTACGGCAGGGTTAATTATTGCTCAGCCTGATTTTGGCATGACGGTTGTTCTTTCGGCGGTGTGGTGGGGACAGTTTTTTTTGGCGGGAATGCCGCTTTTTTGGTTGCTTATTTTTGTTCCGGCGGCTGGGGCAATGGGGCTGGCTGCATATCATTTTCTATCCCACGTCAAAAGCCGTGTGGATCGTTTTCTAAGCCCTGATGCTGGGGATACCTACCAGATTGATCAATCAGTACGGGCTATTAGCGAGTGGGGGTGGCTGGGTGTGGGCCCTGGGGAGGGGAGGGTTAAAAATGTTTTGCCCGATGCCCATGCCGATTTTATTTTTGCCGTGGCGGCGGAGGAGTTTGGGGTGATTGCGTGTTCCTTGTTGATTGTGCTGGTGGTGGCAATTTTTTGGCGCGGAATGCGTTTGGCATTAGGGCAAAAAAATATGTTCATGCTTCTTGCCGTAGCCGGGATTTTGATTCAGTTTGGGGTACAGGCATTTATTAATATTGCCTCTACCGTGCATTTGATACCGACTAAGGGGATGACTTTACCGTTTGTCAGTTATGGTGGATCATCCTTGCTGGCCGTTGCCTTTGGCATGGGGGTTGTGCTTTCGCTAACCCGTAGGGGTGCAGGGGGGACATGATGATTGTTGTAGCAGCGGGTGGAACGGGGGGGCATTTATTCCCGGCTCAAGCACTGGCGAGTTATGCTGTGGCCAAAGGCCATGCGCTGGGTCTCATCACCGACGTGCGCGGTGTTCAGTATATGGGTGGTTGGCCAGCCCATGAGCACTTGACCCTGCCGGTGCGTAACCCTGGTGGTGGGTTTCTATCTAAGCTGAAGTTCATTTTCTCCGGAGTGCAAAGCCTCTGGCCAACGTGGAAGTTTTTGCAGCAGTTTCAGCCGAAAGCCGTGGTATGCTTTGGCGGTTATCCTACTTTGCCGGCTGGAATTTTGGCTAGGTTAATGGGGATTCCGCTGGTGGTGCATGAGCAAAACGCCCTGATGGGGCGCAGCAATCGCTTGTTATCCCGGTTGGCTCAAGGTGTGGCGTTGTCCTTTGCTAATACCCGGCGCGTGCCTAAAAAAACGACGATTACACACACGGGAAACCCAGTTCGGTCAGCGTTTCAGCCTACACTGTACCCTGATGTCTCTGGAGCTATCAGTATATTTGTGGTTGGCGGTAGTCAGGGGGCAAAAATTCTTGCTGATGCGGTGCCGACGGCTTTGTCCCAGTTATCTGATGACCTGAGGTCTCGGGTGCACGTTGTGCAGCAGGCTCGCGCTGAGGATGTAGAGGCCGTACGAAGTGTCTATGTGCGCTATGGCATCAACGCTGTAGTGGCGGCTTTTTTTGACGACATGCCAGTGCAGATAGCCAAGGCTCATGTGGTCATTGCCCGTAGCGGTGCCTCTACCTTGGCGGAGTTGGCGGTGGTGGGAAGGCCGGCGGTGCTTATTCCGTTCGCGGCGGCGGCGGATGATCATCAATTTGCCAATGCGCAGGCGTTTACCGCTAATGGGGCCGGGTGGATTGCGACTGAGCCTCAGGTGCGCCAAGGCGGCTTGCAGAGTCTACTTCAGGAGATTTTGAGTCAGCCAGTGTTGCTTCAGAACGCGGCTAAAGCCGCCGCTGCTCAGGGGCATAGTAATGCGGCGGCGAATATCTGGAGTGTATTATATACTCATTGCACATGAAGATTTCCCTACAAATCTTGTGAGCGGTACAGCCCGCGCGGCCTTTGAGCGAAGCCCTTGTACATTCTTCATGTGCAAGGGGTATAATCGGATACTCTCCATTGCGGACTCTCTCTAGGTCTTGTATGTTTAGGCAATAGGGTGAGACGTTTATGATGCGGATTTTATTTTTTCTTTTTGTTGTGCTGAATTTTCCTGCCCATGCTGGTACGGTACTGGATGCCATTAAGGCACGAGGGAACCTGCGTTGTGGGGTTAATGTTGTAATGCCTGGTTTTTCGGCGCAAGACAAAGAAGGTCGATGGCGCGGTCTAGACGTGGAATTTTGCCGGGCGGTTTCGGCGGCGGTGTTTGGTGATGCAGACAAGGTGGCATATGTGCCGCTCAACGCGAGCGAGCGTCTTGGGGCGATTCAAAATGATAAAGTCGATATTCTCTCGCGTAACACTACTTGGACGCTTTCTAGGGATACCGGGCTAGGGATGCGGTTTGTCGGAACTTTTTTTTATGATGGCCAGGGCTTTATCGTCCGTGCTGATTCCGGTATTACGGAAATTAACCAGCTTAATGGTGCTAGTATTTGCGTCCAAGGTGGTACCACGTCTGAAACCAATTTGTCTGATTATTTTCGTAGTCATTCTTTTGCCTATACACCTCTTATTTTTGAAAATTTTGAGGAGTCTATTCAGGCATTCATGAATGGGAAATGCCAAGCCTATTCCACGGACACCTCGGCACTGGCTTCTGTGCGCGCCAGAACCACCGGTAAAGAAGATTTAGTGGTCTTGTTAGAGGAAATTATCTCCAAAGAACCGTTGGCTCCGGCGGTTCCCTTAGGCGATGATGAATGGTTTGCTATTGTTCGTTGGGTGCTGTTTGGCTTGCTGGAAGCGGAAGAGCAAAACATCACCAGCAGTACGGTGGAGGCACTAAAGAAAATCACCATCGATCCGTACAAGCAACGTCTGTTGGGGGTGGTGCCCGGGATCGGTAAGACGCTAAACTTACCCGATGATTGGTTTGCCATCATGATTCGCAGGGTGGGTAACTATGGGGAAATTTACGATCGCAGTGTTGGCCTTGATTCTCCGTTGCAACTCGATCGCGGGTTTAACGGCGGGATAAATCTTTTATGGACAAACGGCGGATTGTTGTATGCACCGCCCTTGCGCTAAAAATATACTGAATGCACCTGAATATACTCCTTGCACATGAAGAATGTGCAAGGGCTTCGCTCAAGTGCCGCGCGGGCTGTACCGCTCGCAAGATTGAGAGGGGAAGTTTTGATGTGCCAGCGGTATACTTTATCGCGCCTTCCTCCACCCTCCCACCAACAATCCTATCACCACCGCGCACGTCCACCCAAACGGCAGCAGCGGCCGATGCTGTTCCCCCAATACCCTTTCCGCTTTTCTGAGTATTACCGGGAATTCAGGATTATCACCCGGCAATAATACCCGGCCCCCGGTGCGCCGGGCCACGGCATGGGCGGCTTTTTCATTCACCTCTAGATGGGCAATCTCTGCTGTATTGTCCCATTGCCAGGCAAGAATGTTGTGCACGTTGCCCGCCGTGTTTCTGGCCGCGTACCAACCGGGCACACCCCCAACGCCGGGGGTTTCCAGATGGCCACTTTCAATACCCACGCCGTTCTCTGTAATCATCAGATTCGGCGCGTCGGCCTCATACCCCGGCACCCGCAGCAACCATTGGGTCAGGCGTTGCAATACCTGGCGGTACGCCGCCCCGGCACTGGTGGTGCGGGCAGCCTGCCAGAAGGTTCCTGCATTGATCTGGGCCACCCGCCCGGCGGGCAGCGGCGCATCGGCCAAAGCCAGCACTGGGCTATTCCCAGCGGCGAGGAGGGGGAGGCTCGCCTGTGTCGGTACTACCTCGCCAACGGAAAAAGTTTCTAGCCCTGTTGTCACCGGGTGGGACTTCATCGTGATCAATGAGAACGTCCCCGGCAGGACAGACCCAAGAGGCGTCATGGGCAACAAGGGCGCAAGGGGGGAATTGTACAGGCTCTCCGCATCTCCGTATTCTGCCCCAGTGAGGAGAAGCAACGCCCCGCCCCGCCGGTGAAACGCGGCGATATTCTCTAAGTAACTATCGGGTAAAAGACCCCTCTGAGTGTATTGATCCAATATCACAATATCAAAATGTTGGAGCTTTTCGCCAAATAACTCATCCACCGGAAAAGGGATAAGAGCCATATCTTCCCTGGGTGCTACATCAAGGCTGTCCGGGCGGCGAAGAATGGTAAAGTGCACCAATTCCACCGCCGGATCGCGGAGCAGCAGCGATCGCCACACCCGCGTACCGGGATGGGGCTGGCCAGAAACCAATAACACACGCAAGCGTTCCCGCACGCCGTTGATAATCCAAGCGACGGCGTTATTACTGAAAATCTCTTCGCCGGGTATGGCGTTGAGCCGGGCGTAAAAATGGTTTGCCCCCGGTAGCAGTGGCGGAAGAGTTAGCGTAACATCTCCACTTTCTGAAACGGTAAGGGTTTGTGGTTCCCCTTGAGAAAATACCGTTAAAGTTGTGCCTGCCGGGGCGTTAGCGTGCAGGGTAACCTGCTGTGCCTGTCCTACCATGCCAAAGCCTGGGGCTTGTATAAGGGTTAAGAAGGCATCAGGCCGCCGGGGATCGTCGCTAAGCCATACCGACACCGGTACGGGACTATTTTCTAGGGCTTTTAGATCGTTGCCGTCTCCCACGGCCACCACCCCGGCCACGTCCGGGGCGTTGAGATTTTGAGCGATAGCTGGGGCTTGCCAAACTTCAAGGTTGTGCTCATTTGCCCATGCCGTTGCGGCGGCAAGGGCGGCTTTTGTTGACGCGGGGCGGCTGCCTAGGGTGTTGCTCAGGGTTGTATCCTCCACCACCAGCAAGCGATCCGGGAGGGGCACACTCACCCGAAGTGTCCATAAAGGGTTGATAAGCAATGCCGTTATTCCCGCAACGGCGATGCCGACTAAGACACGTGGCCACTGGGATGGCAAAGCCTTCCACACCCCAACCCCGGCACCGATCGCTAAAACAAGGATCACCCACCATGGTAATAAGGGATCAAAAGATAGCTTTTCCATCATGGCCGCCGCCGTTCCCAGCTATCGAATAACGCTTGACGGTGCACAGAGTCGTCCTTGTAGGTGCCTGTCGTCGCATAAATAACAAGATTAATCCCGGCGCGCAGAGCGGCCTCATCCCCCGCCGCCCACGCCTCGGCCAGCCCGGTATTTACCACAAGCACCGGGGCGGTATCTTGGGGATTTTTCCCGGTACCGTAAAGAGATATCAATGCCTCCCCCGTTCCGGTGCCATATAGGCCGCTGAGGCGATAAAATGTTCGCAGGGCGATAAAATCCCCCGGCATGGGGCGTAGCAGCGGCAAGCCCGCCGTTCGGATAAGCTCCTCAGCAGGCACCGCACCGTCCAGCACGACCGTACCGTCCAAGGCGGCTATCCCCCCTAGCCATGGGGCATCCGCTGCGCCAAACCCCTCGGCCGGCCAGTACACCAGCAGGCAATCCGCGAGGGTATCTACGGGCACGTTGCTGCTAAACACGAGAGATTCAGCAGGGGATAGGCTGGTTCGCTGACGCAATGTAAGACTTAGACGTTCCATCCCTGACCGCACTACGGCAACACGCCCCGGGTTGTCCGCCCGGGCGCATAGGCGGTAGTCGGCGTGAGCCTCAGAGAATGGAGGAGACAATACTGCAAAAATAAGAAAGACCAAAAGTCGCCGACTAAACCACCCCGCTAACCCGGCCTCCAGTACTAAAAAACCCAACGCCAGCCCCAGCAACATGCCCCGGTAGTTTTGCGGCTGTTCCGGCGGCGGCAGTACGGCATCGCCAAAAACAGCGCGGACAAGCATCGTGTGGGGAAGTAATGCGGCATCGGCTCTCCAGACCAAGCCGCCGTCGCCGCTGCGGTAACGGCCAAAGGGCACCGCCGGGGATGGCGCCTCGGTGAGCAATGCCTTCCCGGCAATTATGGGGCTTTGGGAAACGGGGGTCAGCCGCCCGTCGGCTTCCAGCCGTTCGCTGAGGGTGTATTGCCCGGCGGGGCTTGGTGTCTGGCTGTGTTGCTGGCTTAGCCCCCGCAGGCGTTCCAGAATCTCAAGCCAAGTATCACTGAGCACCAACGAACACCAAGTGGGTGTGGGCGCGGTGTGCAGGAGTACTAGCCACCCTAAACCTACTTTGCGGGCGGACACCAGTGGCGCAGCATTGTCAAAGGTTGCCCAGACAGCAGCATCAGCATTTACTTCGGCCATAAGGGCGCGGAGGCATTGCAGATCATGGGGGGGGGTAATTCCGGCTAAGGGTGAGGCTTTTGTAAAATCACCAAACCCCAACGGCGGCAGACCGGAATATACCCCGCCCGCTTCATACACTGCTGGGCGCAGGGCAAGCGGCAACCACGGCGATCCACCGGCTTCTGCCATTCCCGCATCGGCGAGGCGCAACACCACCGCGCCCTTCTCAAGGGCTTCTTGTAAAGCTTTTTTGCCGCTGGCAGACAGGGAAACGGTGCCCGGCCAAATAAACAGTCCTACCCCGGCTTGACGCAACACATCCGGATCGGGGTTGCTGATACCACCAAGGATGGTCATGGCTGCTTCAAGGTAGGGGGTTGTCTCCAGCACGCTGGGCAACGCTGGGCGGGGGGTGGGTAGAATCAGGCCAATCCCAGCAGGCTGCGCCGTCGCGACAGGCTTAAAATCCCATAGCCCGCCGGGAGGAAGGTGTGCATGTTCCGGAGCCAGTATTGCTAGGTCTTTGTTTTTTTTTAGAGCTAATCGAGCTGCATCACTGACAAAACCGCTGGAAATTAGAATATGCGCTTGGGGAACGGCCGTTGTTTGTATATCCCACGGCTGTGTACGAAAGGCGTTGTTGGCTTCGGCGATGCGCCCATCGGGCAAGGGAGCCAAGCCGATAAAGTGCAGGTTTTTTCCCGCTGCGGCGGCTTGACGCTGGATATTGTCGATATGCCGAGTGATAAATTCCTGCGCCGGGGATGCCCAAAGAGTATTGTCGATCAGCACGGTGGTGGTATCCGATGTGGCTAAAGGATATTCGCCTCCCGGGCGATGTGGGTTGGCAATCGCCAACAATATCATTGTAATTAGGCCAGCCCGGCATAAAAAGCGCCACAGTACACTGCGTCGGGGTGGCGGTATGCCGGGCGGGGGCGGGATGAGCAAAAACGCCCCCGGAAAGCGGACATGCCTAGCGACGGGGGGCTGCTGCCGGCTCAACCACCACAGCAGTGGTAATCCGGCAAGACCCCACAAAGCCCCCGGAGCCGACCATTCCAATGCGAAGAAAGATACACTCACGCTCTTGGTTGTATACCGCTCGCCCATGAAGATTTCCCTAAAAATCGTAACTCCCCAGGTACCCGCTAAGCCCCAATGGGTGGGGGCAATCCTGCAAAGGCATTTTTAATCCGGATCAAGCAAGTAGCGCATTACCGCCTCTTGAAAATCGCTCAATCGCACGACCAGAATATGCCCGATGCGCATGGCGGCGAAGGGAGGCTGGGCCTCGTGAAAAGCGAGACCGAGACGCACAATCGCGTTGTACATTCGAACAAAACGCGCCTGCGTGTGCGCCGACACAGGCTGTTTGACCAGCCGCGACAGCCGCCGCAAATGGCGGTACATCCGCTCTGCCCAGACTTCTTTTTCTTCCATTAAGGCTTTGATTTATCTTAACAAATGCGCCCCGCACAAGGCATGCGCCACGCCCGGTAGTGTAAAGTAGGCGACCATGTGAGCAAGAGGCGTGGCATCTCCGGATTTGGCGTTTTTGTGCATGATGGGTACATGGGTATAACCGTGCATTGACAAAGCATTATATGCCTCCCAACCGTCAGAATGCACCGTACTGCCGACATTGACTGCACGCAGAGTGGCCGCAGATAATGACTCGGAAGACGCATCCTCAAGTGTAGAAAGTCGAATGCGACCAATCCCTTTTCCTGTGTCTTCTACTGCAATAAAAACAAAGACTTTCCCTTCGGCGCCGCGTCCGCGCTTGCCGGGACGCTCTCCGCCAATAAAGGTTTCATCCACTTCCACAATGCCAGCCAGTTTATCCCGATTCGGGCGCACCATGGCGCGTCGCAACTTATGCAGCCATTCCCAAGCGGTATGGTAGCTGCCAAGCCCTAGAGTACGTTGTAAACCAAGGGCACTCATGCCATTCTGCTGATGCACCACATACCAGATCGCCTGAAACCATAACCGAAGGGGCTTATGCGTGTCTTGAAAGAGTGTCCCGCGCGTTACCGAACCCTGATACCCGCAGTCCCGACACTCATAAATTCCATGCGCCTTCACCCAATGAGCAGCACTCCCACACCGTAAACATCGATATCCTTCAGGCCACCGTATCCCGGCAAGATATTTCAAGCACGCCTCTTCGCTTGGAAACATATCCATCAAATTAACGTATTGCCTTCCCCACTAAGGTTTGGCTATAAAAAGAGAGAACAAAGAGGTCAGGAAATGGCACGAGCGTATTCTGAAGATTTGCGTGGTCGCGCACTAGATTTATTGGAGTCTGGTCAGAAGCAGCAAGCGGTGAGCAA
>JBKDWF010000042.1:0-6115 GCA_046338525.1 Holosporales bacterium | reverse complement strand
GGGGCTGGATGAGGATTTGGGGGAGGCGTTGGCGTTGGCCCATGATTTTGGCCATACCCCCTTTGGCCACGCGGGGGAGGATGCCCTGAACGCGGTGATGCAGCCCTACGGCGGCTTTGACCACAATGAGCAAACCCTGCGTATCGTCACGGATTTAGAGCATCGGTATGCCAAGTTTCCCGGCCTGAATTTGAGCTGGGAGATGTTGGAGGGACTGGTGAAGCACAACGGCCCCCTGATGGGCACGGCGCGCCCGTACATCGCGGCGGTGGACGCGGCGTTTCCCTTGGACTTGGATCGCTGGCCGGGGCTTGAGGCCCAGGTGGCCAGCCTTGCCGATGATATTGCTTATTCTAGCCACGATCTCGACGACGGCCTGCGCGCCGGGATGTTTACGACGGAAGAGTTGATGGAGCTGCCCGTGGTGGGGGTTGTCTTTATTGACTGCGCCCGGCGGTTTGCCGACGCCACGCCGGAGCAGCAGCGGTTTGAGGCCGTCCGCCGCCTCATGCGGGTGATGATCGTGGATTTGCTGGCCACAACGAAGGAGACTATTGAGCGGTTAGGCCTCACCGCCGCCGAGGACGTCCGCGCCGCCCCTGAAGCCGCCGCCGTGTTCAGTGTCGGCATGACGGAAGCCCTCATGCGCCTGAAAGCCTTTTTGATGCAGCGCATGTACCGCCACTGGCGCGTCAACCGCATGGCCAGCAAGGCCGGGCGGCTTATTCGTGATGTGTTTGGGTTGCTCATGGCCGAGCCGCAATGCCTCCCCCCCGACTGGCAGCAACGCCTCATCCCCGGCGATACCTTCGGCAACGCCCGGCACATCGCCAACTACATCGCCGGCATGACCGATCGCTTCGCGCAAAAAGAGCACCAGCGGTTGTTTGATCTGAGTGGGGCGGGGAGTTCGCTCTAAAAAAATCAGGGGTGGAGTTTACAGGGTTAATAAAAAATGGTATAAGAACAGGTATGATGGCACCGGGTGTGAGGGTGTCTTTTTAGGCGTTAGCGTGATGGGTCGGGTCACGCTGGGTTTGCGTATGAGTGAATAATTGCATTATCTCGTGGTTGATAAACATCACCGCCAAGAATTCGAATGGGGATTAGTACAAGTTTTTAAAAAATAAGGATTGCAAATGACGCAAGAAGCCAAAAGTTTCAATGTGATCATCAAAAACTGTAACAGTATTGATTATGCAGAAATTGGCCTTACAAAAGGCAGTCTCAACATCAAGTATGGATCGAATGGTCTAGGCAAGAGCACCATAGCCAAAGCTATCGTAAGTCATATCCGTCGCGATGGAACACTCAACGATCTTATCCCCTTTAAGAATCGAGGGAACACAGGGTTAGAGAATCCTAAAGTTGAAGGCATCGATGATTTTAAATCTGCATTTGTATTCGATGAGGAATATGTAAACCAATTTGTTTTTCAGCCAGATGAAGTTATTAAGAACAGTTTCGATATTTTTATCAAAACCCCCGATTACGTAACTACGATGTCAGAAATAGAAGGGCTTTTCTCAGGCATTAAGAAAGCCTTTGCAGATAACACGGAGATTGAACAAACTACAAAGGACTTAAAAGAACTTCGTGATGCTTTCGGCGCATCTAATAAAGATGGATCAATTCCAAAATCAAGTAAGATGCTCAAAGCTTACGGCTCTGGCAATAAGATTGAAAACATACCAGATTCCTTGAGACCATTTGAAACCTTTATTAAAAGTTCAGACCCGTCAAAGTGGATCGGATGGCAAATCAAAGGGAATGATTTTCTGAAGCTTGGTGATACTTGTCCATACTGTTCAACCGCTTTATCTTCAGAACCACAGAAAGAAACCGCGCTCGCTGTTGCTAAAGAATATGATGCAACGGCCATCGGTCACCTCAACACTCTCAAAGCGGTTATTGAGCGTTTAGGAAAATATTTCAGCACCAAATGCCAAGATAATCTTGATAAGATCACCAAAGCAAAACTTGAATTAACTGCGGTAGAAAAAAGCTTTCTTAGTGGCCTCAAAACCGACATTGATGCCCTTATTGTCAAGTTGGAAGGGCTTCGTACAATATCATTTTTCTCTTTACGAGATGTTGATAAAATTGATGAAAAGGTACAGCTTCTGAAGATTGACCTTGGGATGATAGACAAGCTCGATTCTGAAGAAACACGGAAAGTTACAGATCCAATCAATCTGCAGCTCGAAGAGCTTATCAAACAGCTTGGAACGCTCAAGGGAAGCATAAACAAGCACAAGGCAAAAATTGAGAAAACCATCAAAGAAAATCAGCAAAGCATCAATAATTTTCTGAGATCGGCAGGGTACAAATATTCGGTTCAAATTATCACCGAGCCTGATTCATACAAGATGAAACTCATTCATAACGATCTAAACCAACATATTGAGTCTGCCTCGAAACATCTTAGTTACGGTGAGAAAAATGCTTTTTCTTTAGTTCTGTTTATGCATCAAGTTCTAAGTGAAAATCCAGATATAGTTGTTCTAGATGACCCAATATCGTCTTTTGATAAGAATAAAAAATTTGCGATTCTACACGAGCTTTTTCAAGGAAAGGCAAGCTTGAAAGGACGTACAACTATCATGCTAACGCATGATATAGAGCCAGTTATTGACGTTATTAATTTCAAAGTTTTAAACCCATCAGCAGCATTCCTCACTTCTAACGGTGGGCAAGTCAAAGAAACTGCTATCAAGCGCGATGATATTCAAACTTTTGCAAAAATATGCACGGAGAATATCACTAAACTTACTGACTCTATTGTTAAGGCCATATATTTGCGCCGCCACTATGAGATATTGAATGAAAAAGGTTTAGAGTACAATCTTTTGGCAAGCCTTTTTAAGAAAAGAGATATTCCAAATATAAAATCAGCAAATGAAAGCAGAGATATGACTCCTATGACTCCTGCGCAAAAAGCAGAAGCAGAAGAAAATATTAAGAAACACATAGCAGATTTTGATTATGATAGTTTTGTAACGCATGTAAAAGATAAAGCTCTGATGATGCAGAAATTTTTTGCCTCTCAGGTGGGGTATGAGAAGATTCAACTATTTCGTATTATTCAGGAAAAACATGACGATAATGTCATCACTAAGTTCATAAATGAATCCTATCACATTGAGAACGAATATGTAATGCAGCTAAATCCTCATAAATTTGAGAGTGTCCCAGAATATGTTGTTCAAGAATGCACCAAAATTCTTGAACAGTTACAGACTGCAGTTGTTGCCTAAGTGGAACGTGTGGCGGCGGTGGTAATAATCAGCAGCCGCAATCACAACAACCTGTCAGGTCTCCTCCCGGCAAGGAGATTTCTCGCACCAGAAAACTAAGATATACCGCTGCAAGATTGGCAGGGGAAGTTTTCATGTGCGAGCGGTATAGAAGCACCCATTTCCGCATGCCTCAGTCTAACACTCCATTTTCATAACCCAACTATTTCCCAAGGATATTCCCATGCCTTTTTTCTCTTCATTCCTCCCCCGCCGTAAGGCGGCAAAGCCCCCACGCGGCAATGCGTCGCCGTGGTTTGAGCTGCCCTTGACCTTTGCAACCCGGCGCTGGACCAGCGGCGATTACCGCAGCGCGGTGGAAGCCGGCTACCGCGACAACGCCATTGCCCACCGCTGCGTGCGGGAGATTGCTGGTAGCGTCGCCTCTGCCCCGGTCCTGATGTACGATGCCGCCGGGCGGGAATACGCCGGCCACCCTGCCCTATTCCTGCTGCGTCAGCCCAACCCCGGGATGAGCGGCACGGCGCTCTTGGAGGCCATTGCCACGCAATTGCTGCTCTCCGGCAATGCCTATGTGGAGGCGATTGTGGACGATGCCGGGCTGCCTAGGGAGCTGTGGCTGCTGCGCTCCGACCGGATGCAGGTCATCCCCGGCGATCACAGCGTCGCGGGGGGGTATTCCTACACCCTCGGCCAGACACACAAGGAATGGAGCACCGATCCCCTCACCGGGTTTGGGCGTATCTTGCACCTGCGGCTGCCCAACCCTCTGGACGATTGGTACGGCCTCGCGCCGCTGGAAGTGGCGGCGGCGGCCATTGATCAGTTCAACGCGGCGGAGACGTGGAACCAGGCGTTGCTGCAAAACGGCTGCCGCCCGTCGGGGGCATTGGTGGTGGATTCGGGCAAGGACAACCCCGGCACTCTTAGTGAAGAACAGTATGCGCGGCTGAAAGGTGAGTTAGAGCAAAACTACACCGCCGCCACCAACGCCGGGCGGCCTATGCTTTTGGAAGGCGGCCTGCGCTGGGTGGACATGATGATTTCGCCCAAGGACATGGATTTTCTGGAGATGCGCCATGCGGCGGCCCGGGCCATTGCGGTGGCGTTTGGGTATCCGCCCATGCTGCTGGGCATTCCGGGGGATAATACCTACAGCAACCAGAAGGACGCCCGCCTCGCCCTGTGGGAGCAGACGATTTTGCCCCTAGTGGACACAATTCTAGGAGGTTTTTCAACGTGGCTGTCGGGGCATTATGGGGAGGTGTTGAGCCTGCGCCCCGATACCGACGCTATCAGCGCCCTCCTCCCCCGGCGGGAGATGCTGTGGCAGCGCATCAACGAGGCCACCTTCCTCACCGATGCGGAGAAGCGGGAAGCACTGGGGTATGGGAGCGGCAAAAAACGCCGTGTATAAAGGTTCTGCCGGGGTTAAAACACCCTCCCAAACACCGTCTCCACCTGCCCGAAAAACCTGTTCAGGTCAAAAATACCTGTCAGCTCCTCCGCTTTAATCCATTTAGTCACACCGGGGTCTTGGTGCAGTAAATCTAAAAACGCGCCTTCCCCGGCCCAGACCTTCATGGCGTTGGCTTGGACGAGGGCGTAGGCATCTTCACGGGAGCATCCGGCCTGGGTCAGGGCCAATAGGATAGATTGGGAGAAAACAAGGCCTTTCAGCCGCTCCAAATTCGCCTGCATCGCTTCGGGGTAGATCAGCATTTTATCCACCACCCCGGCGAGGCGGCGCAAGGCAAAGTCCAAGGCAATCGTCGCATCGGGGGCGAAGACGCGCTCCGCCGCCGAATGGCTGATATCGCGTTCGTGCCATAAGGCGACGTTCTCTAAGGCCGGCACCACGGCGGCGCGGACAATGCGCGCCAAGCCGGTGAGATTTTCGGTGAGCACCGGGTTGCGCTTGTGCGGCATGGCCGAGGAACCCTTTTGCCCCGGGGCGAAATACTCCTCCACCTCCCGCACTTCGGTGCGCTGCAGGTGTCGGATTTCCGTGGCTAATCGCTCAACACTGGCCGCCACCACGCCTAGAGCGGCAAAATACGCCGCGTGGCGATCCCGTGGGATAACTTGGGTGGAGACAGGCTCTACCGCCAGGCCCAAGGCCTTGGCCACGGACGCTTCTACATCCGGGTGAATCGTGGCGAAGGTGCCCACCGCGCCGGAAATGGCGCAGGTGGAAACCTCAACAATCGCGGTTTGCAGGCGTTTTTTTGCCCGCGTGAATTCCGCGTAAAACCCGGCGAGCTTGAGGCCGAAGGTGGTGGGTTCGGCATGAATCCCGTGGCTGCGGCCTATAGTTGGGGTGAACTTGTGCTCAATCGCCCGTTTTTTCAGAGCCGCCAGCACCGCGTCCACGTCCTCAATCAAAATCTCCCCGGCCTGTTTGAGCTGCAACGCCAGGCAGGTGTCCAGCACGTCGCTGGAGGTCATGCCTTGGTGCAAAAACCGCGCAGGCTCCCCCACTTGCTCCGAAATATGGGTCAGGAAGGCGATAACGTCGTGCTTGGTCACCTCCTCAATGGCGTTGATCCGGGCGGGATCAAGGCGCACCGCCCCGGCGCGAATCGCGGCGGCGGTGCCGTGCGGCACCCCGCCCCTCGCCTCCTGCGCCGTTGTGGCAGCCAATTCAATCTCCAGCCAAAGCTGATAGCGGTTTTCATCCGCCCATACGGCGGCCATGCGGGGGTGTGTGTAGCGCGGGATCATGGCGGTGGTTGTAGCGGGGTTGGCGGGGGTTTTCTAGGGGGAAAGGGCGGTTGGGGTTTAGGGGGTTGAATAGGGGCGGAGAAAAAAGTGCCTTGGAGATGGATAAAATACTTGACGTATATATATATATATAT
>JBKDWF010000069.1:0-6004 GCA_046338525.1 Holosporales bacterium | reverse complement strand
TGGAAACAAACGGATGTGTTGCGGGATTATTTGGCAGAAACAGGACAATTGCAATGAATCTGTTGCACTGTTGCCTACATTTTTTTGCCAGATGATGCTAAAATGTCACGGTGGTCATTTCTGTGTACTATACTCCTTGCATATTCTTCATGTGCAAAGAATATATAAGCCTCCTTAATATTCTTGTAATAAAAAGCATGTATAGTGATCCGCTTAGGGAAGTGTCCATTATGTCTCTTTATAATTTTCAAAATAAAGAACATTTGACCGATTTAACGGTATTAAAAACCTACCTTGGAACTGATAATCCTTTGGTTTTAAATTTTACTTTCATGGTAAATGGGGCTTCTTACCAAGCGCAGGTTAATGCCCAAGGTGATGCGGTGAAATTGCTGCTCTTGGCTGAATTTGGCTATTTACCATTTACGGCAGAAAGCAATAATGGTCGCGAAGAAGCTATCCAAGTAATTGAATATGCTAATAATTTTTTAAATAAAAAAGATTTACGCCTTGGTATTAGTAAAACCCAAAGCCTGTTTTTGTTGGGTAGGACAGAGATTTCTAGGCCGTATGATGTCAAGGATGTATTGAATATTTGCGGGGATTTAGTCTCTAGGGCACATGTGCCGCTGGCATTATTGCGGCAGCATATTCCCCACGTTTTTCTGCGCAAATAATACCATTTTGCAATCAATTGATTGCAAGATTCTTCGCTGAAACGCCGCGCGGGCTGTACCGCTCGCAAGATGCGTAGGGAAATCTTCATGTGCGAGCGGTATATTAACCGCCAGCCTTAGCGTGAACGATATCTACTGTATCGTCGTTGTTCAAGGTGGTGTTAGCCCAGCGATTTCGTGGCACTACGAAACCATTGACCGCGACGGCTATCCCCCCAGTGGAGGGGAAAATTTCTCGTGCAGCAAGAAGTTCTCCGAGGTTTTGTGTGGCGGCTTCGAAGAGTTGATTGTTAAGGCGATATTGAGGCATTTAGAGAATCCCTGAAAAACGATCCATCGTATAGGGTCGCCACAGGGGTGGCAAGTCGGGACTATTCAGTATCGTAGGAGCCAGTGACCCGGTTAATGGTGCCAAAAGAACGCCGTTGCGGTAATGACCGCCTAGGATGTAAAGATTTTCAAGCGATGTTTTTCCTACTATGGGTGCATCATCAAGACTTCCCGGTCGAAAAGAGGCCCAGCTATCAATGAATTTCAATTCATTGATACCCGGAAGTAACTCTTCGGCATGTTCTAGTAAATGGAACATTCCCCCCGCCGTAACCCCTTCGTTAAAACCGACATCTTCGACAGTCGCACCCAATAGCAACCGGCCATCGGCCTTGGGAACCAGATAAATTTTTTCGCCCCACACCACATGGGAGAGCAGAGGATCATCCTCTTCCATGCGTAGGGTTAACATTTGTCCTTTAACGGGGCGAATCAGGGATTTGATGGAGGGTGGTAAATAGCGCAGCAGCCTCGTCCACGCCCCGCCACAAAGAATAACGGCATCGGACAAAATAGGCTCCAGTAGGGCGCGAATCCCAGTGACGGTGTTGTTTGTTACCATTAGTTCACTGGCAATAGTGTTAGACAGTAAATGGACTCCAGCCGCTTCGCAGGCTTTTACGAGGGCTTTAATTACCAGTCGGGCATCCACTTGATGATCGAGGGGGCTTTTGAATCCTCCTACAATGTTGGGGGAGAGGCGAGGCTCAAGGACTTTTAAGGTGCTTTCCTCCAACCATTCCATTGGAAGGTGCAGTGTGTTGTTCAAATAGTCGTAGTGTCTTCTGATCACGCGATATTGATCGGTGTCCGCAGCCAGCATCAACGTGCCTTCACGACGATAGCCAAGATATATGCCAGAATAATCTTGTAATTCTTCGACAAAAGCCGGCCAAGCATCGCGTGCAGCGAGCAATAAGGGCAGCAGTTGTTCTTCTCCAGGTTCGGCCTCGATTTGCGGAGCCAGCATTCCGGCGGCGGCGTTCGATGCGCCAGAACCAAACGTTTGGCGTTCCACTACGGTAACAAAATGGCCAGCCTGAGCTAGTCGCCAAGCCGCCGTTAGGCCGATAACACCGCCACCAATGATAAGAACAGAGGGCATAATAAAACCTTCGATTGCGGGTCGCTTCTATTAACCTCATCTCTGGGGCGATGGGCATCGTCAGGTCGTTGCTCGCAATCCGCACGTGAAGGAGTACGTTTACGGTTGATCGCAAATCCCTTTCTAGCCACTCATCCCCACAAATGGGTTCACAGAGGCACCCTGCGATGTTGTGTTGCAGCAAAGCAGCGTATGTTTTTTTAAGTGCAAAAAATGAAAGAATATAGAAGGTTTTTTTATTGACGTTCAAGTTTGTTCGCCGTAGCTCGGAACCATGAGTTATTCAGTGACGCTTAAAGATAAACGCGATGCTGCGACGAAGCGGCGGCGGTTGTTTTTGTTGGTTTTAGCGGTTTTATTGCTGCTGTATTTTACATGGCATCTTATTACGGGTCACCGTGGTTTAATGGCGTGGCGGCAGGTGGATATCAGCCTAAGCCAAGCCTCGGCAACACTGGCAATTCTTAATGCGGAAGAAAAAAGTTTAGAGCATCGGGCGCGGCTTTTACGCCGGGATAATCTTGACCTCGATATGGTGGAGGAACAGGCGCGGCACTCCTTGGGTTATATGGAGCCGGATGAGAAAATCATTTTGCTGAAAGAAGAACCATGAGCGCGGTCATGAATTCGTTGGGGGCATGGCTTGTGCTTGGCCTCGCCGGGGTTTGCGAAATTGTTTGGGCCGTAGCGATGAAATATGCTGATGGTTGGACTAAACTGTGGCCTTCAGTGATAACGGTGATTTTTGCGAGTGCGAGCTTTTGGTTGTTGGCATTGGCATTGCGTAGTATTCCGATGAGCGTTGGCTATGCCGTGTGGGTTGGTATTGGCGCGGTTGGTGTTGCTTTGGTGGGGATGATTTTTTTGCAAGAATCTGTTAATGCTGGAAAAATTTTTTCAATTATCGCTATTGTTGTAGGGATCATTGGGCTTAAGCTTACTTAAAATTAAACGGAAGCATGAGCACAATGACGATGGCTGCTGCAATGCCGGCCAAGACATCATCCCAGATTATCCAAGTATATTGTTTCTGGTTGTTAGCCCAAGAGATGGGCCAAGGTTTTACGATATCAAAAAAACGAAATAATATAAAAGATAAAATCCACCATAATGGGTTAAAAGGTGCCACCATGATGGGGATAAGTTGCCCTACCGCTTCATCGGCAACAAACCAAGCTGGGTCTTGGGTGGGAATTTCTTGGGATATCCTCCAAGCGGCAATAAAGCTGGTAAAAAAAATTATTGTAAACAAAGGCGCTAGTATGGTGATGCTCTCTGTTAGGGTAATAAGGCTTCCGGCGACGATGGTGGTGACCAGGCTCGCCCAAGTGCCAGGAGCCTTGGGCCAATACCCAATGCCGCCTAAGGTTGCAATGCGTAAAGCGGTGCTGCGTTTTATCATGGGCTGACCTCGACTAAAATGGTGGCACAGGCGTAAAGCCCTTCGCCGCGTCCAAACGCGCCGAGACGTTCGGCGGTGGTGGCTTTGACGGCAACAGCGTTGTTGGAAACGCCTAAAAGTTTAGCAATAGAGGAAATAATAGCTTCCCGGTGTGGGGCTAGGCGCGGGGCTTCGGCAATAACCGTGATGTCCGCGTTGACAACGTGGCCGCCTTGAGCGCGAAGTTTTTGCATGGCTGCGGTGACGAAGAGGTTAGAGGCTACGCCTTTCCATTGTGGATCGTTGGGGGGAAAATGCACGCCAATGTCAGCTTCGCCCAATGCGCCCAGTAGGGCATCGGTGACGGCATGCAACACAGCATCGGCATCGGAATGTCCCTGAAGTTTTTTATCATGGGGAATGAATATCCCGCCTAAGGTTACGCCATCGCCGGGATAAAATTGATGTATATCAACGCCATAACCAATACGCAAGATTTTTTTCGGGGTTTGTTGTGCCAGCAACGCTTCACATAGCGTTAAATCCCCGGACCAAGTGATCTTGGGGTTCGGATGCGGGTTGTGTACTAGGCGCAGGTTTAGCCCGGACAGCTCCCCCAAGGCGGCATCGTCGCTAAAAGTTCCGTCGCGGAACCGTTGATGGGCCAGCAGAATATCGTGGAGGCGAAACGCCTGCGGGGTCTGGGCGGCCCAGAGGCGGCCGCGTTCCAAGGTGGTGAGGATTTCCCCGGTTTCGGTGGTTTGCTTGAGGGTGTCGGTGACGGGGTGCCCTAAAATCGCGCCATCGCTGTCGGGCAGGGCACTCAACAAGGCATCAAGGCTCTGCTGGTTGAGCAAGGGCCGCGCCGCATCGTGGATCAGCACCCATTCATGCCCGCTGAGAGCCTCAAGACCTAGGCGGACGCTGTCTTGGCGGGTTTCGCCGCCGCTGATGATGCGCACCTTGGGGTGCGCTAAAACCCAGCCGGGGAGGGGAGGGGTGTTTCTTGTGGCCGGTAGGACGAGTATAATAGTCGTGCAGTTTTTCTGGCTTAGAAAAAGCTCCAAACTGTGCTGCACTACGGGCTTGCCCGCTAGGGTTAAAAATTGCTTGGGTATGGGCGCATTAAAGCGCTGCCCCGATCCGGCAGCAAGAAGAACAACGGCGTAGTGTATCTCCGGCGGGTGCATGTTATTTTCTTAAAGTGTTGCCAAGAGAGAAAGCCAATTCCCGGAAAGGTCTATCGCCCTGATGCCCGGCGTTGACCAGAGCCGATCCCACCACCACGCCGTCGGCCCCCGTGGCGGCCACGGCGTGGGCATCGTCGCTGGTTTTGATGCCAAAGCCGACGGCAATGGGGTGATCGGTAATGGTGCGGATATGCGTGAGACGTTGGTGGGTGGCTCGAGGATTAGCTTGTTGGGTGCCCGTAATCCCGGCGACAGCGACGTAGTAGAGAAAATCGTTGGCGCGTCCGGCAATCTGGCGAACGCGATCCGGCGGGGTGGTGGGGGCGATGAGGCGCACGAGGGCTAGGCCGTGATTTTTGCATGCTGCGGCCAGCGTTGCGTCTTCTTCAATGGGAACATCGACGATGAGCAGACCCGATGCCCCGGCGGCGGCGGCGTCCTTGGCAAAAGCCTCATCGCCGTAACGAAATATTGGGTTGTAATAGCCCATGAGAATCAAGGGAAAACCGGGATGCTTGGTACGAAAGGACTGCACAATCTTCAGCACCCCGCGCAGGGTCATCCCGGCGTTCAGTGCCCGCAGACCCGCCGCCTGAATCACCGCACCGTCGGCCATAGGATCGGAAAACGGCATCCCCAGTTCAATGAGGCTGGCCCCGGCCTCCACCAAAGTATCGAGGCGGCGCAGGGTCGTGGCCGCGTCCGGGTCCCCGGCCATGATGAACGGGACAAAAGCGGCGGGGGCACTGGCGGCGCGGCGGGGGATCATGGTCATGAATGAGAATAATACTAAACTCGCGGGGGGATGGGTAGGGGAAATGTGGGGGCGGTAGTTCTATTTTAATAAATTATTTATTGCAAATAAAATAAATTTATTATATGATAATGGAGGTTTGGAGGTCTAAGGCGTTGTTGCATAATTCGCAAGCAGTTGATAACAAAAATGAATTTTTGTGGCATTTTTACAACAATTTCCGCCTAAGCCAAGGGCAGCTTAAAACTTATGCAACAACGCCGAGGTCTAAACATGGCAACTGAAAATGAGAATAAAGGTGGTAAGGAAAAAATTACCGCTATTATTAAACGCGCTGCCACAGCGTACGAAGAGGGAAACGAAAAAGTGCGTGACGCAGCACTTGATAAAGCAATGGAGCGATACCCAGATTTTGGTAACGTATTTTTTGTAACTCCCCAGGTATCCCAAATAATCATTTGAAAAAGATAATAATGCCTATAAGCAGTTTGAATGGATGAACGTGACAAGAAGATCGCGGAATTGGAGCAAGAGGTCGCTGGGCTTAGGGAGCAGATTCGTGCGCTT